>JAAYUS010000245.1 GCA_012517605.1 Bacteroidales bacterium | reverse complement strand
GCGAAAAGCCCTGTTGTTGACAGTATCGGCGACAAATACATAGCTCAGGTTGCTGTAATCATGCATAACGGCCTGAGCAGGAACTGCAATTATATCTTCAGCATTTCCGGCGTTTACCGAGATTTCTGCAATCATACCGGGACGCACAAGCAGGTGGGGATTGTCGAGTTCAATCCTCACCGAAAAGCTTCGTGAAGCAATATCAGCCGCGGATCCTACTTCCACTATCGTCCCTTTCAGGGAGCCGGAAACGGAAGAGACGGTTACTTTGGCTTCCTGCCCGATTTTAATGTTATGGAGTTCATTCTCAGGGATGAAGGCGCTTACCTTTACCTTGCTTATATCGGATATCACGAAAAGAGGCATCCCTGCTCCGGTTATTTCTCCGGTCTCACAAAGCTTCTTCAGTAATACTCCTGAAAAGGGTGAATAAAGCCTTGTGTCTGAAAGATTTTTGGAATGCAGTCTTTGCTGTGCCTTTGCCTGCTGGAGGCCATAAGTGATCCTGGCAAAATCGCTTTCGCTCAGGCTGTTGTTGTCGTGCATTATTTTCAGGCGGTCATATTCGTCCTGAACCTGGTTAACCTGGATATCGGCAAGGTCCTTTGCTATTTCATAGCTTGTCGGATCGAGGCTTGCAACAAGCTGATCCTTTTTTACAAATTCACCTTCATTTAATGCAATGTAATTTATTCTTCCGGCAACAAGGAAACCGATCCTGACTGTTTTATAGCCTTCTATATTACCGCTTACCGATATCTTTCTTCCGGCATTTATGCGGGTTGCCTTACCTGCAATAACAGGAACAGAATAAGCCCCTGTTAAGTTATTACCTCTTTTACCGGTGCATCCTGCCACCAGCATGGCTGTCAGGAGAGAAGTAATCAATAATTTATTTTTCATAATTATGAACCTTGATCAGATTTGTAACCTAAAGTTCAGAATTTCCTGAAAAAAAAGTCAAATTATGACTCTATAACTTGATTGAGTTGTAAAAAAAGAGGTAAATCCCTAAGGAAATACCTCTTAATAATTTGAAAACTGAATTTTCTAGAAGCTGAAATCTATACCAGCTGCAATGATCATTGTATTCTTGTAGTAAGTTTCCTTTGCAGGGATTACTGTGGCAGTCGGAGAAAAGAGGTGGTTTATGGTCTTTTCACCGTTAAGATAGTATGTATAGGCAAAGCCAAGGTTAAGCTCGAGGTTATCGAGGAGTTTTACTGCGCCCCCTATGCCTCCGGTATGTGATGTAAGGCTGTATGTAAGGTCGCTCTGATAATTGTCGTTAACTCCTGTTTTGGAATACAGGTAACCGCCTGATACAAGAATGAAATTGTTGATCTTATACTGAAGGCCTGCCGACAGTTCATAGTAGTTCTTGTCGATTATCATATCATTGTCGACATAAATGCCATTCAGTTTATGCCCATAGTTGGCGGTTTTGTCGAAATAATAATGTGCTCCGGCAGCAATATTCAGTTTCTCTGTAACTCCGTAGTCAACACCAAGCGCAAGCATGGCAGGCATGTCATTCCTTACCTTTTCTCCGTTGGGGAACATCGTAACAGGAACGCCTTCACCTGTGAAACCTACCTTGATATCCTTTGTTGTCTTGTTCTCAAGTTCGAGTTTTGTTGCCATTTCGTATTTAATGCCAATGTTCAGGTTTTCAACTGGTGTAAGGTTAATGCTGAAGAAGGGTGTGTACCCCGATCCTGTCTGTTCTACATCGGCTTCCTGGTCACCAAGAAGGGTGGCAGTTCCAAGGTAAACAGCCTGCTTTCCGTAGAAGGCTGTCTGGCTCTGGTTTATTGTAAGAGCTGCAGCATTAGAAACTCCGAGTGCTGTTAATCCGTTAACAATGGCATTCCTCTGGTCGGTTGTTATCATTGATGCAGCTACAAGCTGATCGGCAGTATAGCTTCCCCCGCCGGCATTGATGATCGGAACAAGACCGTCACCTCCCGTCTTTGCCTGATTTGCTATTCCTGTCATAATTGCATCAGCCCTTGTCCAGGCAGGATTTTGTTCGGTTCCCATGTTCAGCTCAATGCTTCTGAGATAGCCATTGTATGTGTTTTTCGCTGTAACGTACCTTACACCTGCAGCAACAGAGATGAAATCATTGATCTTGTAGGAAACGCCTCCCTGAAAGCCAAAATATACTGATGTGCCTTCAAAATATGTATCGAGCCTGTATGCTTTTGCTCCCTGTGAAGCAAGGGAGGGGACAAGATCTGAAGGTGTCAGTTCGAATGAAGGCAGACCTTTTTCGAATGTGGCGCCGCCGCCGCCGCCGATAGGATTGAAACCGAATGAAACCGCAAACCTGTCAGCCTTGTATGCTGCATAAACTCCCGGGAAAACAGGAGCAGATACCTTTCCCTTGTATAGACTTTCATTCAGTCCGTAAAGGCCGCCCGGACCTTTGTAAAAGTTCTCAACCTCCTTTTTCTGTGTGATATACTGGTTGGATATCGAAATATGAAACCCGTTATCCAGTTTCATCAGACCTGCAGGATTGTAATAGACAGCGTCAATCCCTGTCGATGCATCCCTTGCCGGAAGACGAACCCAGGAAGCGCTCTGGTTCGTGTTGGTAACCAGTCCTCCGGCAAACAGGCTGCCGGTAATACAAATCGCTGAAACAAGTGTCAGAATCTTTCTCATAAGGTAAATTTTAAGTTTGAAAATTGGGAATAATCAACTTTTTTATGCAAAAAAATACTTATTCCTCTGATTTTAAGTCCAAATTAGTTTTTATTCAAATAGCAAAAGCAGGGCAAATGTAGAAAAATATTTGATTTATGCAAATTATTCTAAAATACTATATTGATATTTAATTAATTGTAAGGATTGATTTGAGCGTGTTCGAAAAATGACAATTATTAATTGCTTTCTTATTCTGTTTTCAGCCAGAAAGAACTTTCACAGAGCACACAAAGGACCACAGAGTGCCACTGAGAAATACTTTTAAAAAAGCACTCTGTGGCCCTCTGCGACTTCTCTGTGGACTCTCTGTGTAAGTTCTTCTTCTTTTTACCCCCCCCTACCCCCCTAAAGGTGGGTTAAAGAGATCTTTTTGTTAAATTGTGCTACACTGAGAACCGCAAGTATATGATTACTGGAATCTATTTGCTCTTTAACAGAGTAAATTCACTGAACATTCCGTAATCGATAAGCTGGTAATCTTTTCCTGCCGGGTATGTCTTTACATTTCTGAAAAGCCATGGTGAAACAAGCCCGGGAGCAGGATCATTGAAATGAGGTCCCATCAGGTTTTTGAGGCTGCCGGTCACTGAAACTGAAATTATATTGGATCCTTTTCTGAGCTTGCCGGTTAAATCCAGTCTGTAGGGCGGGAATCCGATGAAACCTGCTTTTTCCCCGTTTACTTCAACTTCGGAAACAGTTCCTGACCACTTGCCAAGCTCAATAATATATTCACCTTCCGGATCTTCAACCCTGAATTCCTTACTGTAAACAAAATTCCAGGAATAAAAGGGAAATCCCTGTTCTTTCCATGAACCCGGTGATAAACTGCCAGCAGGCGCATCAATGCTCCAGCCTTTGGCCTCAGGGTTTACTGTAAAATCGCCAGTGATATAAACAGGTTCGACCTCAGCATGTACCCTAAAAGGGGAAGTCTTAAGAGTGATAACATTATCTCCCTTTCTTACGAGCGACCCAATATGAAACACTGAAAATTCTCTGTCGAGCCACCATTCTCCGGCCGAAGGTCTTATTTCGGTTTCGTTCAAGGTAACCTGCCACAGATCAGGCCGTTCAATAACTGCTTTCATTGATGAAAAATCAAAACCGTTTTTTATTGTGAAGTGGTAGGTTGCGGAAAATCCGGTATTAGTTCCAAACGTATCACGATCAACGGTCCTTGTCCTGAACTGAACCGAGGTGTTCCATGGATTGCCGTTCCTGAAACCGTAATATTTGTATATTTTATCAGCTGCATTATATGTGTGCATGTCTTTTGTAAGAACTCCGCCAAGTTCAATGTCGCAGAATTCCAGGGGCAGTACATTTTCTTTAGCAGCCTTCACAATTAACTGTGAGTCAGTAACTATCGTCTCATATTCCACTTGTGATTTTTCCACCGGAAGTTCCCTGGTATTCCTGTCATTTATGAATACAAGCATACTGCCTGCCGGAGGAAGATCAACCGGAACAGTTAAATATTCGCCATCCTTTGTATACATGCATTCCGTAATATCTCCCGATATCGTATTCAGAAGGCTGCATCCTTTTCCCCTGACCTTAAAGACTCCTGACACAGTATTGCCGGGGCTAGAGTTGGCAATAAAGACAATCTGTCCGTCAGCCAGGATCCTGCGGTGATGGTAAAGGCTTCCCGCTGGCAGTCCGGTGAAATCAATATCCTTATTCCTGAAATGCCTGTTAATCACTTCGTCAGTCAGTGTGCTTTCAATGATTATTTTATCAGCCTGTTTAGCCAGGAATTGATTCAGTCCTTCACTCGGAGCGCCATTCACAAGCGAAGGAAGTGAAAAGGCAATAATTTTTCCTCCGTTTACGACAAACTTTTCGAGAAGCTTATATGTCTCAAGATCGATGTTTTCAATCATTGGGGGCAATACAACAGTTGAGTAACTGCATCTGCCAACTACGAATTTCCCGTTCTCAACAGATCCTCTGTCCTTTATAATATTTTCAGATCCAAGGTCATATTCAACCTGATTTTTTTCGAGCCGCGTGACAAAATTCTGGAACGACTTGCCAATGACCTTTATGGTGTCGCTGTCTTCATTATTAGAATCGTAAAGCCATATCGTGGTTGTGGGTTCCAAAACAAGTATATCGTTTATCTGTCGGCCCGCTGACAAAGCAAACGACAACCTTGCAAAATGGTCATTTAAATATTTGTAATTGTTCCACCATGGTTCATGGTAATCGAATGTGGGAGGATAGTCATATTTTCTGGCGCCGGCCATTGAAAAATATGTAAGATGCTGATTCATAAGGTTTACACCAAGTGCATATTCCCAGTCGCCATTCTTTTTCATATCAGCAAATGTAAGCTCCCAGCCTGATCCACCATAGGTCTCACTCATTTTCCTGTTCCATCCTGCCTGGTTTGCAGCGCTGGCAAGCTCCTTTACAGCCCTGACATTGCCAAACTGGGCGTTTGGAGAGGAGTCGTTCCATTGATTGAACAGCATATCTATTGCCGGCATCTGGTGCCAGACGTACATTGCCATATTATCGCCGCCATTGCTCATATCGGGCCAGGAGTGTTCCCAGTAATGCCCTGTGAACTTCAGTCCTTTCTGTTCACAATATGCCGAATATGGTTTTGCCCACCTGTCAATGAACAACTGAAGGAGGGTCTGGGTATAATTGTGCCTTACACGTTTCCAGTCACCTGTCATTTCAAACAATGACGGCAGATTTGTCTTCAGATCGTAATGCCATCTATCCCAAAAGACATCAAATAGGTCAGGTGTCCACCTTATGCCGCTGGGAGAACTTATCTGGGGCTCATCTGTAAATATTCCCGGGACCGTCAGTCCAAATTCACTGCCAGCGGATTTTTCATATCCGGGCATTGTTACCTCAAGAAATTTCTCAGTTACTCCGGGATAAAGGAGGTCAACATATGAGAATCCACCGTACCAGTCGCTTTTGCGGTTGTAGGTTTTATTAAAGAGTAGGAATTTTCCTGGTTTACCTTTTTCAGAGGCCAAAGTCGAAGTTATATCTGTGAATTTTCCATTCTCTTCCTTCAGGCATAAAAAGTATTTGTCAGCCGTATCGGGAAGCACATCAAACCTTGTCATCCGTAATCCCTGTCCCTGGTTGTATGATTCAGGCATCCGGTCAGGCACATGGCCGCCTGCAAAACCGCTTGGATAGGAATTCTCATCGTAAATCCAGATTTTCATTCCAAGCTCTTTGCCTTTCTGTATGGTATAACTGAAAAGATCGAACCATTCATCTGAAAGATATTCGGTTATCAGCCCCGGACGGGGATGAACGAACACCTGGCTGCTTCCCTGTGCCTTGAATTCCTGAAGGAAGTTATCGATTTCCGGTTTGGTGATCTTATAATTCCATACAAAAAAGGGAGCTGTTGTATATTCTGCAGCAGGTGATTTGAAACCGGCCGCAAGGGTCTGATAATCATTAACTTTAATTTCGCCCGAGATTTTCTTTTTGCAGGAGGTCTGTGAAATAATTAACAACAGAAACGAAAAAAGAAAGCATGAACGGAGATCGACAGAATACTTCATTTCATTAAAAGGTTAGGTTTTGGCTAATCAAATATAAGATAAAAGAGGCAGAGAAGGGAGCAAAGCGAATGTTAAGAGTGGTTATAATTTCCCTGAAAATCTGATGCTGTAGTTTATGGGAGGCTGAATATCTCCGGGTCGCCCCATATATTCGGTGTTTGTTATATTCTTAACAGCCAGGGATATTTTATATTTTTCATTTATGCTGTATCCGCAGGTCAGGTCGAGTGCGGTATAACCTGTGTTATGCCTCTGCCAGTATCCTCCAAACCCGGGAAGTATGGGAGTTGTTATGAAGACATCGTCGATATTGAGGATCTTCGATTTTATGTACATGCTAAGGCCCAGGCTGAATTTTTTATAACTGTTTTCAATGGATATTATACCTGAGTGTTTTCTCCTGTATTTAAGATAAGTATCCGTGTTTCTTCCTGTCATCCTGTTCACCTCAACAGGATACATGAATGTGTATCCTCCGGTAAGGGTTGTCTGCAATTGTCCGTATTGCCGTGCCAGCATAAGTTCAGTTTCGAGACCGTAAACCCTTGCCTGTTCCACATTCGTTGCCATGAAACCCAGTCCTTCCGGAAAGATACCGAAGATATATTCAATAAGGTTTTTGTTATTCAGCATAAAAAGCGACAGATCGGCCTGTCCGGCAATGTTCCCTGCCAGCAGTCCCTGCTTGATCCCCAGTTCTGTGCTCCATCCCGATTCAGACAGCAGGTCGGGATTGGCAAATATTCTAATTGAACCTATCGTTGTGGCGGCAAATTTCTCGGCCATTGAAGGAAATCTGTAGCCCTGACCGAATGATGCACGTATGAAGGTTGCTTCCGCTGCCTGCCAGTTCAGTCCTGCCCTTATGATAGGAACCAGCTTTTCGCTTTCACCGTCGAGGGAGTAATGTTCAACACGCACACCTGCCACGGCCTTAAGCCGGTTTGCAGGTCTTATATCAAGCTGGCTGTATCCTGCAAGATTGAATGAATTATGATCATTGAAAAATTTTGATTTAACGGAAGCATAATTTTCAGACAGGCCGGCTGTTATATCCATGAAATCAGCAAGGTGTGCCCAGACCTGATATTCGGCATACAGCGATACCGCATCACTGTTATTCTGTTCGCTGTCGGGCAGCCTGTTCGTTGTGGACTGAAGCCGCAAACGGAGATCATGCTGAATGCGGCCCTGTTTTTTCAATGAAATAAAAGGATCGAGGGTTATGAACGAGCCGACATATTTATTTGCAGTTGAAGGTGACTGTTTAAGGGCTCCTGTTGTTGCATCCTCCCAGAGAACGAAATCCGTTTTTCGGTTATATCCGCCGTTGAAGGAAAGGCCGTAGGTAAGTCCTTCTGTTTTTGAACTGTAATGCTTCAGCTTAAGGGTCAGTCTGGCAAGCTTTTCATCATTAAGCCTGCGGTAACTTTCATCGATGAAAAGGTTTCCCCCCAATCCTATATCAGTCTTTCCCGATTTCTGAAGGTGGGAAAAAGACACTGTTGAAAACACCCTTGGAGTATCCCACCACTTCCAATCCCTGTTTTTTGGTGGCCCGTAAAGTCCTCCCTCGGCAAAGAACTGGGTGACGGGTATATTTGATGCATCGGAAGTGCGGAAGTTAATGATCCCGTTGAGGGCAGATGATCCGTAGAGAACTGAAGAGGCTCCCTTGATTATTTCGATCTGTGAAAGGTTTTCAAGGGGGATATACTGCCATTTTATGTTTCCGGCATCGGCCGAGAGCATGGGGAGGCCGTCAATAAGGGCCATTACCCGGCTGCCTGCGCCGTAGCTGAAGCCGCTTCCACCCCTGATCGATGCCTGGCCGTCGAGTACCTCGATACCGGATGTTTTGTTTATGATTTCCTGTGGATCGGTGAGATGGTTTTCCGAAAGGAAGGATGTCTTTATAACATCCATTGATACCGACAGTTCAGCTATCCTCTTTTCGACCCTGTCGGCGCTTACAACAATCTGGTCAATTTCCCTGACCTTCATCTCAAGGCTGATGTCGATCACTGTTGTATCGCCTTCGCTGACATTGATATCCCGGGTAACAGGCTGATAACCTATAAGCTGAAATGTCACCGACACATGTCCGGATACCTTACTGATCTGATAGAAACCATCCTCGTTGCTGATTGTCCCCAGGTTTTTCCCGTAAATTACATAGACACCAGGAAGAGGCTCATTTGTATTTTTATCGGTTATTCTTCCCTTTATAATGCCATTGCCGTCAGCGCTGCCGGCAAGCGCGGATAACATGACAAATAAAGCCGAAATGAAGCCTTGCATCATTTGGTTCTGAAAGTCATCTCGATATTAATTGGCGGACCTGTAAGGTTATTCGGATCTGGGAATGAACCCTGGAGTTTGAGTGATGTGCTTGTAAGCTCTGTAATGTTCAGTGTTATTGAAATTGGAAGGCTGGGAGATCCGATGATTATCTTTTCTTCGTTTGCATCGAACATCCAGGTCCCGGTATATGTTCCGAAGGTGCCTGTTCCATCGGTATTGAATTTTGCATCTCCGACGAATCCGGCAAGGAGGCCACCAGTCCCGGTAGCATCTACACCATTTGCAAGAAGGCTTACAGGTACCCAGGTTGGACCTGTGAGAAGCTTGAAGCGTTCCGAATCGCCTTTACTGCATGAAACGACAAGGAATAATGCAGCCAAAAAGGAGTATGTAATTGTTTTTTTCATGGGATTCTGCATATTTCTGTTAAACCTTTAACAACCTAATATATGAATAAGTTCAAAGTTATGAATAATACGGATTATATTTAAGAATCAGTATTAAATCCTTCTTAAAACGTTCACGTGGTCAATTTTAGTAACATACGTTCCCGTTTATTTGCCCCCTAAATCCCCCAAATGGGGGACTTAAACAGCCGCATTGGGATCTATCTTATCACCATTTGCCATATGATCAATCCATTTTGGGGACATCACACCTGACTCCTCACACCTCCTATCCTTTACAGCCGCACAATTGCTAATGTTCCAGTTCAATCAGATAAAAAATGTTGAAATATCTGGATTGTAATCGCAAAAAAAACGTTAAATTTGCGATTATAACCGGAAAAATATGATAAAATGATCAAAAGGGTACTTGAGAATACTATTAAGGCAAAAATAGGATCAGGTAAAGCTATCATACTGACCGGTGCACGGCAGACTGGTAAAACTACCCTGTTATCCGGCCTGCTAAGGGAAAGTGAAGATGTTTTATGGCTTGATGCCGATGAACCTGATGTGCAGGCACTTTTTGAAAATCCGACCTCCGGCAGGCTCAAAGCGATTTTCGCAGGGAAGAAGATCCTTATAATTGATGAGGCCCAGCGTATAAAAGATACAGGGATCAAACTTAAGCTGATAACCGACCATCTGAAACATATCCAATTGATTGCCACAGGCTCATCGTCCTTCGAGCTGTCGAACCGGATTAATGAGCCTCTTACCGGGCGCAAATGGGAATATCAATTGTTCCCGATCTCCTTTGAGGAGATGGTGAACCATACAAGCATGCTTGATGAAACAAGGTTAATGCCTCATCGTATCATTTTTGGATATTATCCTGAAATCGTAACCAATCCGGGATCGGAAAAAGATATACTGAAACAACTGACTGACAGTTATCTGTACAAGGATATCCTTATGTGGGAAAGAATTAATAAACCCGATAAACTTGTCAGATTACTTCAATCACTTGCTTTTCAGATAGGGAATGAGGTGTCGTATAATGAACTCGCAAATAATCTCGGGATTGATAACCAGACTGTGGAAAAATACATTCAATTGCTTGAGCAGACTTTTGTTATTTTCAGGCTTGGTGCATTCAGCAGAAACCTAAGGAAGGAACTTAAACGGACAAGAAAGATATATTTTTATGATAATGGGATCCGTAATTCCCTTATTGCCAACTTTAATCCCCCGGAACTGCGAAATGATACAGGAGCATTATGGGAGAATTTTATAATCTCTGAAAGGATTAAGTTTATAAGAAACAATAATATCTGGTCAAATTCATATTTCTGGAGAACCCAGGACCAGCAGGAAATCGATTACATAGAAGAGAGGGATGGAATTCTGCATGCATATGAAATCAAATGGAATCCAAAATCCCGGGCAAAATTGTCAAAGACATTTTCTTCGGCATATAATACTTCATTTGAAGTGATCACTCCGGATAATTTTCACAGTTTCATTACCGGGTGATTAACGGGAGATGAACGCTATGGGGTGTAGGGTAAGATCTCAAATCCGTTTATTGCAACCGGCTATCTGGGTTTTTAGTAAGAATTTTTATGATCATTTTAAATTTGCAGTGAATACATAAATTTAATACTCCCTGATCTTTATATTTCTGAAGATCACTTTATTGCCATGATCCTGCAGAAGTATCCTTCCTTCTGCAGCTTCTCCGAATCCCTTAACAGGTTTGAATTTGCTTCTGGCAACGAGCTCACGCCATGCCGGTGTTCCCCTTTCATATTCAACAGTCATGTAACCATTAAGCCAGTGCTGAACTTTATTACCGTTGACGACTATTTTTGCTGTATTCCATTTACCGGGACCATTGTCGTGCTTGTTTTTCGGAGGCAGGAGATCATACAGCCCGGCAAGGGTCCTGTTCCCTTCCTTACCTGCTTTGGCATCAGGATGGTTTACATCATCAAGGATCTGGTACTCGCAACCTATTGAGGCCAGTGATCCGTTTTCAGCTTCAGTATTGATGAAATATTTTATTCCGCTGTTTGCGCCTTTCGGGTACATGAAGTCGACTGAAAGCTCAAAATTCCTGTATTTCCCTGTGGATACAATATCCCCGCCTTCACCTTCCTTCTTAAGCTCAGGGTTTACCGACAGAGCACCGTCTTTTATTTCCCATCCGCTGGCCGGGAACATACCGGTTTTGGCACTGATCCATCCTGAAGAAGTCTTCCCGTCGAAAAGAAGCTTCCATCCTTCAGTAATTTCCTTTTCAGTGAGAACATTGGCAGATGTAACTCCGGAGGATCCGGTTTTCAGTATTTTAACTCCCGATTTGTCTATTTTGAATTCATCGACCCATCTGATTACAGGATTGTTTCCTTCCCACTCAACCGGAAGCCAGATATGCCTGCTGTTTGCAAGATCCTCTGGTATCCATCTGTCGCCCATATAGATGAAGCTGTCGTTTTTGCCTGGCACCTGCAAAACGAAGGTACTCTGTGATCCGAAAGTGATCTTGTTCTCATCCTCAGTTCCCCTGCAGGGATTTCCCAGAGGTGTCCATTCTCCTGTAAGCTTGTCTGCCATGGCAAGTCTGCCCGGATTAGGCTTCCATCCTGTTGTCCCTGAGGTAAACAAAAAATATTTGCCTTTTGCGAAAAAGATAGCCGGAGCCTCATTTGAAGCTCCAGGCAGAACCCTGTAATACTTACCTGTAAAGTCGAGGTAATCATCAGTAAGTTCGGAAAAATGAAGGGTCATGTTCTCTTCCGAAGAGTGAACATGCCAGGCTGTCCCATCGCTGTCGACATAAAGTGTCATGTCGCGGGCCATCTGTCCGCCCCTGAAGTCGCGCCTGACGAATAATCCCTCCTTAACGGCTTTCACCCATTCGTCCGACCAGCTTTTAAGGTCGTTTTCACCTGTGGCAGATTTTTTATATTCCTCCGGGAAGTCCACCGGCCAGACGCCTGCATTCGGGCGCACGCTGCGGATATACTTATATGGTCCGGTTACATTGTCGCTCACGGCAACACCTGTGAGTGCCGCCTTATAGCCCTGTCCTTTAAGCTCGTGATGAAACCACATCACAAACTTCCTTGTCTTGATGTTGTAGATGACTTTCGGGCGTTCGATAACGCATCCCGGCTGAAGCAGGCTCGATGTATCATTTATCACCCGCAGCGCAAGCCCTTCGTTTTTCCAGTTCAACAGGTCCTTCGAGGAATAGCATCCCACTCCGTAATTTGTCCTGTCTTTTTCTCCTTTTACCGGACGGCTTTCACCGAACCAGTAATATATGCCATTATGGAAAAGAATTCCTCCGCCATGGGCATTAATATGCTTCCCTTCGGTGTCGGGCCATAAATCACAGGGTTTAATCGATGTATTATTCTGCGCCGAAGCGCCGATTACGATAAAAATCAGAAACGACGAAGCAAGGATCTTTCTCATTTTGAATTCCGAATTGGTAAAACGAAATTTAAGGAAAGATATAATTTTTGTAAACCCATTTTGCTGTTTTGTAGGAAAAGCTTGAGTTGAAGTGGAAATAAATCACGACGTTAATTATTTTTGTTCCACCTGTAAATTATGGATAACCTGCAGTATTCATTATCAAGTTTAAAAGTCCCCTTAACATTTTCTGTTTTTACTTTTTCAATAACTGAGTTTACCAATTCGAGTTTTTGATTGGTTGAATATGAGAAAATTAATTCCGGAACTATCTCAGCTGCAATAAGTAAATTGTCAGTTATTCTTGCAATGAATCCTGAATTAAAAGCAAATCCAGAACTAATGCCATATGTATCCAAGTACTGTAAATCAGACGGTTGGTCCGGATAATCGTGCTTTAATCTTGTAAAGCCACCTCCTAATATGAAATTTCCACTTATGAAAGCTTCAAATCTCTTATTTATCGGTTTTCTTTTTTCTATTCCCAACTCAAATCTGCCTCTAAATTCAGAAGTAATTGAGTAAGGAGAATTTATCGGGCTTGGATGTTCGTATATTGTTTTATCAACATCAAGGTATAAGTTGCTAATACCTAGCCTCAGGTATGTGTTAGTCTTATATTCGGACTTATATTCCATGCCAAAATCATTTAACTCAAGGAAATTTCCTGTCAGATAAACTTCTCTATTCAATGTTGAGTCAGATTTCTGAGCGATACTTTCAAAAGTCGTAAAGGCGATTGACAAAGTCAATAATATGTGAATGTTAGCTTTTTTCATTTTATAATTTTTAATTAGTTGTAAATTTATTCTTTGAAAATATAATAACTATGCATTCATCAGATTTGGTATAAGAATGTCAAAACACATGTATTAATGCTTAATTATAAATTGTTGACGATAGATATTTCTACCATCATTGACTTCAAGTAAATAAATGCCATTCTTCAAGTTCTGAATCGGCAGATTAAACTCCTTGCCACTTTTGTTAAAGGTATTCAATAATGTACTTTGGGATGTAAGAATGTTAACTTTTAGTGTTGAATATTTTGAATCCCCAATTTCTTCGACAGCTAAAAAGGTTGAAACAGAATCAACTAAATTAGTCGGCGTTGCATTATCAGGCATAATAACATTCAGGACATCAGATGCAGGATTTGGATACAAGGTCATTCCTGAAAGCAATGTACAACCATAGGTCTTTTTAGATAAATAAAAATAGTAATTAGTACCTATCCCACATGAGTTTGCAGCTTTTGCTGAGATTGCAATACTTGTAGAACTAAATGGAAAGGTGAAATCCAGAGTGTTATTGCCAACAAAATAAACAATCCCTGATGGAACTGTCCATGTTGCAGGATTTCCATCACTACCAACAGGTGTAACGCTTAACCAATGGTTACCAGGGCATATCTGCTTTCCTGAATAATAAATAGAACCATCAACCTTTTGATTAGTAATTTGCGGTGTGCCAACCCACAAATTTGGTTTTGTCAAAGTTACAGAACCACAGATAGTTGAATTAGCAACAACCTGAATTGAACCATTTCCAGTACCATTAGGATTAAAATAAAATGGATTAGACCCAGGGGAAGAGACTTTAGAAATATTTGTACTACAAGTCCAGTTGAAAGTAATAGACGAGAGTACATCTGTTACAAGATAGCTAGTATTGTTGCAAACAAATAAAGGACCCGTAAGTGATGGCAACTTATAACTTAGATTTAGAGTATTAATTGCACTCTGCTGATTACATTTTTGAACTTTAATACTGATTTTGTCTGTAAAGTTACAGCCATTAGTTGTGATATCTAAAGATGGGACTGTAGTGATTATTTCTCCTGTCGATCCGGTACTTGTTCTTGTATATCCATTTGGAAGATTCCAAATAAAGGTCAAACCGTTATTTGGTCTGTTTGTGGTTGCGGTTGCAGTAAAGCTCTTTGTCTCACCCCATAAGATATTCCCTGAAACATTAGACGTCAATCCTGTAATATAAGGTGCATCACGTTGGACTTTTAAAATAAATTCACCCCCTTCCTGTAGTTTATTATCAATAATACATTGTTCGGGAGTTATTATCTTGATCTTTAAATTATTTGTAGTTCCAGTTGAATATCCCCAACATGGAGGTATCATTGATACAGAAAATCCATTAATAAATTCTGTTCCAGAATAACCAGTTGCTGTCCAGTTCAAAGGTAAACTCCAGCTTATCTGATCGGGATAGACTGTCTTAATAAAACCAATACCATTTGGGGGATAATTTATTGGCAAGGAGCCTAAAGTGGCATTTACATTACCTTCATAATTTGTGACATTTATTTGACTATTTGTGGTTTTTGTCTCGCTTACTGAATAAACAAGATTTATTATTGGAATCTGATATCCCTTTATTGATTTAATTGTTATTTTTTTAGAATCGTTTTTACCATCATTGGAGGATGGATTACACTGAACAGTTGTAACAGTAACTGTACCTTGCGGATACTTACCATCATTTATTGTACCATTAACATTATTAAAATAGGAAGGCTCTTCGTCCCACTTAACCTTTATTGAAGTTTGTGTTGATGCGTTAAGTTGCTTTCCAATTTTTACTGATCCATCACTATTATAAATATTTCCATTTTCTACTGTCCAGTTGAATTTACAGCCAGAGGGATATTCATTGAAAGTGTAAGTACATAAAGCAAGACTTTTTGGACAAGTCTCCCATACACTACCTGAAATATATGGTTGTGATTGTGAGAATAGATTTTGGCTTATTAAACCTAGTATAACCAAACTTTTAAATGATTTTAAATTCATGTTTAAAAGTTTTTTGAATTAATTAAAGACTATCAATTTGTCAAATTAGATTATTCTAAAGCTTATCTTATTGACTTTTTTGTAACATGTCAGAAAGAACCATTTTGTGACAATCGATTTCGCAAAATTTTCAATCCTGTTATTAATTTATATTAATTCTAAATTAAATTTTGTATGTTAATAATGTAAATAGAGGTTTACAAAGGACCAATTTCTTTAACTTAGAGACATTATAAACAGGTTGTTAAATCTATTTTGGGAATCTCTCTGAAGGATTTCCAGGTAAATTGTTTATTTTTGAAATTACCATGAAACACTACATTTCAATTATAATCCTATGCAAGCTGGATTTTGCTTAAAATGGAAAATATGTGAAACTGGTTACTTGTAATTCAGATAACATTAATCGTATTATGAAAAATGAAGGGTTTTCCGGAAAGTCATTACAGTTGATGATCCTATTGCTGATGTTAAGCATAAGCCGTATTACGGCACAACCAGTCATCGGCCTGGATAACTGGTTCAACAGGGAGGTGAATCAGAAAACCGGCCAGCCTTATCATTATCTGTGGTCCGACACCGAATGGAGCGGATATTCACGCTGGGGTGAGATCTTTACTTCGGCCGGGGCAAAAATTACTACTATCGGAAAGCCGGTTAAGAATATCCTCGGAACAATCGATGTTTACATAATTGTCGATCCTGATACCACTACTGAATCAAAATCGCCAAATTACATCGGGGACGACGACATCAAAGCAATAAAAAACTGGGTGAAAAGGGGAGGGGTGCTTACAATACTTGCCAATGATGCTCCAAACTGTGAATTCACACATCTGAATAAGCTGATGAGGAATTTTGGAATGTCATTCAACCATGTGACGCTTCATCCTGTAACCGGGACTGAATTTGAGATGGGCGCTTCCACCGGATTGCCCGATCATCCTCTTTTTAAAGGTGTCAGCAAGATCTATATAAAAGAAGTATCGGATATCAATCTTTCAGGAAAGGCACGACCTGTCCTTGAAGAAAAAGGTAAGGTACTTATAGCCGAAACAGCCTACGGCAAGGGCTATGTTTTTGCCATAGGTGATCCGTGGATCTATAATGAATATATAGATCACGACAGACTGCCCGAAAGCTTTGAAAACAGAAAGGCGGCTGAGAACCTGACCAGATTGCTTCTGGAAAAAGCACGCTGATGTCCGGTTGTTTAAATCACATCAAAAATCAACACAAAACAGGGCAATGAAAAAATGTCTTAAGCTTTCAGTAATCCTTTTGTCTTTATCATACGGACTTTGTTGCCAGTCCCTTACGAAGGACAGAACCATGTCAGCCATGGTACTTGCCAATCAATACTTCATGGAGCTTTGGCCCGATGTCGGGAAGACAATAATTACCGAAAGGGAAAGACCAAGCAACATCTGGACCCGCGGAACCTATTATGAGGGACTGATTGCGCTATATAAGCTGAACCCCGATCCGGCATATCTCGATTATGCACTAAAATGGGGCGAATTTCATAAATGGGGACTGCGCAATGGCATAACAACCAGAAACGGGGATGATCAGTGCTGCGGGCAGACGTATATCGACCTTTACCTTCTTGATCCTTCGAAAGAGGAAAGGATAAGGGATATAAAGGCCTGTATCGACAATATGATAGCTACCGATAAAATTGATGACTGGAGCTGGATAGATGCCATCCATATGTCGATGCCAGTATTTGCCCGGCTGGGATATGTTTTTAAGGATAGCAGGTATTTCGACCGTGCACATGAAATGTACATGTACACAAAGCATAAACATGGCACTAACGGGCTTTACAGCACAAAGGACCATCTTTGGTGGAGGGATAAGGATTTCGATCCGCCCTATGCCGAACCAAACGGCAAAGGATGCTACTGGTCGAGAGGAAACGGCTGGGTGGCTGCCGCACTTGTCAGAACACTCGAATTCCTTCCTGATGACTCTCCTTACAGGAAGGAATACGTAAAAACTCTCAGGGAGATGTTCAAAACCCTTGTAAAGGTTCAGCGCGAGGATGGATTCTGGAATGTGAGCCTTCTCGATCCAACGAACTTCGGAGGTAAGGAAGTTACCGGAACTGCAATGTTTACATACGCTATGGCCTGGTGCATTAATAAAGGGATCATAAGTGAAAAAAAGTATCTCCCGGTCGTTAATAAAGCATGGTCCGGACTTGTGAATGATGCCCTGCATCCGAATGGTTTCCTGGGTTATGTACAGGGAACGGGAAAGCAGCCATCCGACAGCCAGCCTGTAGGTTATGATGTTGTTCCCAACTTCCAGGATTTTGGTCTGGGATGCTTCCTGCTTGCAGGATCGGAGATGTATAAATTGAAATAACCAATAATATGATAATTAATAATTTACATAAATGAAAAAAAGTTTTCTCTTCCTGCTTGCAGTTCTTCTGATAATTATCCAGTCTTGTACTGAAAAACCTGTCAGCCAGCTCACGGTTTCGACACCCGAATCGGTTCAGGTCTCACCTGAAAGGCTTAACCGGATCGACACCATGCTTATCAAAAGCATTAAAGACGGCTGGATAGCGGGCGCGGTCGGTTTTATCGCCCGCGATGGCAAGATAATCTATAACAGGGCTTTCGGTGAAAGCGACATCGAGACTGGAACTCCAATGAAGACCGATGATATATTCCGAATAGCCTCACAGACAAAGGCAATTACAAGCATCGGGCTTATGATGATGTATGAAGAAGGGAAATTCCTTCTGGATGATCCGATTTCGAAATATATCCCCGAGTTTTCAAATCCTACTGTTATTGACAAGTATAATCCTAAAGACACTACATACACAACAATACCTGCAAAGCGCGAGGTAACCATCCGCGATCTTCTTACCCATACATCAGGTATTGATTATGCAGGAATTGGCTCTCCAATGATGACTGCAGTATATACAAAGGGCGGTGTAAAAGGAGGTTTCGGGAATGATAATATTACAATCGGCGACGATATAAGGGCGCTTGGGAAGCTCCCTCTTGTCCATCAGCCGGGCGAAAGATTTACATACGGCCTGAATGTTGATGTCATCGGCTATCTTATTGAAATTCTTTCGGGCAAACCACTTGATCAGTATTTCAGGGAAAGGATTTTCGAACCACTCGGGATGAACGACACATGGTTTTATCTACCTGAAGACAAAAAAGGCAGGCTAGTAAAGGTAAACACAGAAAATGCTGAGCACAAGGTAGCATCGATGCCACAGGATGCTTTAAACTATCCACTTTCAAATGGCAAGTATTTCGCAGGCGGGGCGGGTCTAAGTTCGACAACAAAGGATTATGCAATATTCCTTCAGATGCTTCTCAACAAAGGGGAATACAACGGCAGGAGGCTTCTGGCACGGCGCACAGTGGAGCTTATTACTTCAAATCAGATAGGTGACCTTTATGTCGGGAAGGACAAGTTCGGGCTTGGCTTCGAAATTACTACCAAAGAAGGCCAGGCACAGCTGGGCGTTACTGAAGGTTCGTTCGCCTGGGGCGGTTATTTCGCAACCACTTACTGGGCCGATCCTAAAGAAAGGCTTGTCTGCCTGCTTTTCATGCAGCAGTATCCAATGAGCCACGGTGAGATACAGAACAAGTTCAGGGCGATGGTTTACCAGGCGCTGACTGACTGAAACGTGTTTTAAGGTTCCTGAATTAGTTATTTGATGTTGAACAGCTTTTGCACCTGTTCGCGGTAAATTTTACCGACAGGAAGTTTTTGCCCGTTTATTTCTATCTGGTTGCCATCAAGGGAACTTATATATTTCCTGGAGGCAATATAGGATTTATGTATCCTTATAAACCGATCCTGCGGAAGCGTTTTTTCCAGATCCTTCATCGACATAAGGGCTGTAATTTTTCTTTCCCTCGTAATGAATGTGACATAAGCTTGCTGACCTTCAATAAAAATCAGATCATCAAAACTGACCTTATACAACTTTCTGTCGGCCCTGACCGTCAGATAATCAGTCGGTTGTTTTTCAGATTGAACAATGCCGGATTCAGCTTTCCCTATCTGGATAAGGTCATTAAGTTTGTTTACTGCCTTAAGGAATCTTTCAAATGAAATTGGCTTGAGCAGGTAATCGATGGTGTTATGCTCATAACCTTCGAGAGCATATTTTTTGTATGCAGTTGTAAAAATAACAAAGGGCTGGGGATTTATTGTTTTCAGGAATTCAAGGCCTGAAATATCGGGCATTTGTATATCGAGGAATAAAAGGTCGAAATTATTGTTTTTCAGGTCTTCGATTGCCAGCAGAGGCGAATCATAATCTCCTGTAAGCTTAAGAAAAGGCACTTTTGAGACATAATCCTTCAGGTACTGGCGGGCCAGAAACTCATCATCAATTATGGCGCATTTGAAAATCATGACAGATTCAGGTTCAATACTACAGTAAACTCATTATCTGCCTCAAAGGTATTCAATTCATATTTACCATGATAAATTATATCGAGCCGCTGCCTGACATTTGATATTCCCTTACCGGATCCGTCGGTTATCGGACGGCCTTTAAATATTGAGTTTACCGCCAAAAATGAAACCCTGCCTGAGGATTCAGTGAGGGATATCCTTATGAATCCCTGTTTGTCTTCCTCAAGGCGGCTGTACTTAAAACAATTTTCCACAAATGGGATAAAAATCATTGGTGCAATCGGAATATCAGTTGTTTCGGCAGAATGCTCAAACCTGATGTTTCTTTCCCCGGGGATCTTCATCTTATAGAATTCAATAAAGTTTGAAATATATGTTATCTCTCCCTGCAATGGCACCGAATCATTGCTGCAGTCGTCGAGCACATACCTTAGCATTTCCGAAAGCTTAAGCACGCTTTCCGGAGCTTTTTCGGATTTCATGTAAGTAAGTGAGTAGATGTTGTTAAGTGCATTGAAAAGAAAGTGTGGATTTATCTGGGCCTTAAGGAGCTGAAGCTCTGTTTTGAGCTTTTCTTCCATCATCTTTTCCTGATGGATGATATTCCTGTTAAGCATCTCCTGGATCGAATAGACAGTCCCTGTCATGAACATCAGGAAAAGCCAGAGGGCATGCCTGAATGTCATAAGAACTTCAAGCCAGTCTCCGCGATGGTGTCTGTGAGAGCCAAAAACAACATTGCTAAGTATTTCGATCAATGCAAGTATTACACCCATCAAAATGATGCCATAGATCCAGTATCTGATCTTATCCTTTTCGTATTTCGAAGGGAAAAGGATAAGTATGTTTGTATAGAATACAACTGCATACAATCCGACACAAACCGTTTCAAAAAATACGGCTCTCAGCTCATCACCTGCAATGAATGCAAGATTGATTGTCAGAACTGCAGTCCAGAATCCAGCCTGGAGCAATATTTTCTTTTTCATATGACCTGGGCTTATTACGTATTGAATGGTTTATACCGGAACATTATCAATGTGAAAAAATGAACTATGGAAGTAGTTGATATTAATATAGGTTCAATTTTAATGTGCTTAAAATAAGATGTTCGCTTCTTATGCTTTTAACGCCCTTTCCCGTTTCCCCCAGGGGGGAAATGCTTCTTGCAATGCCTCCTCCCCTGTATGGGAGGGCTTGGGAGGGGGTAAAAAAATCTGCTGGTTTATTTCTATGTTCATGATTCATAATACTCATTTTAGAAAATATATCATAGAATAAATGTATGAGTATATTTGACCATTATTGTCTTGTTGAAGAAGTCCGGAAGTCTTGGGTATGAATCAAGCCTTTTGAGGCCGCGGAGATCATTGTATACAATATAGAAATCATTTCCTTCGCGGGGATTGTAACGAAGGCGGAAATTGCCAATCAGCTCATCCTCTGTATTTACATACTGGACAAGCACGGTTGCTGAAAGTTTTGTATTCAGCATATATAATGCCCGCATGTTAATTGAATGGATGTTCAGGCTGTTATTGTTATCCCTGTCGGGAAACCATATTCTGTTGAATTCATAACCTCCTGATAATTTAAGGCTTGATGAAAGATTAAGATTTGGCATTACCTGAACGCCAATCCGGTTGCCGTCATAAAACTTCCCGCCATTAATTTCGCCCCTGACAGAGATTACCCTTGATTCAGAAGTATTTATGCTTCCTTCAAAACCAAGAAATGAATATTCACCAGCCTTTATCCAGATATCCTCTGATAAGGGAAAGTCGAAAAATACTCCTTCTTTCTGATATTGCAGAGAGATTTCAGTATGAAGGTTTTTCTTGGTATTTATTTCAAAACCTGGTGATATCGTCATCGATTCAAGATTCCCGTCCTCAATTCTTGTATACCTTTCAGCCCTGACATTTATGTTATAATCATGAAGTTTTGATTTCTCTCCGGGAAACCATCCGTAAAGCAGTTCGCCGTTCACTCCCTGGACTCCCCCCCGCTGGATAAAACCAATTCCGGGATTAAATTCCTTTCCTGAATATGTATAATTTATCCTGTATCCCAATCCTTCCTCTGACCTGCGTTCCCAGCTTGCAAGAATGAATGAAGGGTCAAGGGAATTAAGGCTCTTACCTGATTCTGAATCATATGCCTGTGACCATTTTACATTGAGGTAATCATCTCCGAAAATCCTGAATATTCCGTCAACTCCATAAGCAAGGTTCTGTGTACCGTTCATTCCCATACGGGATGTGATAATACCTCCAACGTAGCTGTTCTGGTTGATAACCTGTCGTCTCATCCTCAGAACTCCGAAGTTCTCTCCCGGAGTGGATTCATGCTCTTCAGTCTGCATATTAAGAAATCCCATATCCCACTTACCTAATCTCCCGGTAATCCTGGCCCCACCGTAAATCCTTATTGGTTCACGTCCGGAAATCCCGATGTTCCTGCTATAAAAGAGATTATCGGCCCGGCCTCCCAGACTGAAATCAAAAAGACTCGATCTCTCCTGGAAAAACATCCTTTTTTCGGGGAAGAAGAGGGAATATCTTGTAAGATTTACCTGCTGGTCATCAGCTTCAACCTGTGCAAAATCGGTATTTGCTGTCAGGTCGAGGGTTAAATTGCTGTTTATATTATATTTCACATCTATTCCGGCATTGTAGGTTTTGTCGGGATATGGATCATTTTTAACATATTCTGTTTCAGGATCATTCTTCTTCCAGTCCCAGGAAAGACCACCTATGACATATGGTGAAATATAAACAGGTTTTTTAGGTCTGGCGCCTTGAATTTCTATTGTCTGAGCCTGCGATACCTTGTTTGTAGCCATAAAGCCATATTTCGGATCGATGGCAGGATAGGTATCAGTTTCATTGTTGGAACTGATGTTACGGGTTATGATGATGCCCATTGTTGCCATATCTCCTGAAGGCTTGAATTTAAGGCTTGAAAAGGGGATCCTCATTTCCACATACCATCCTTTGTCGTCGCGGGTCGTTTTGACATCCCAGAACGTGTTCCAGCTTGTATTCATGGCCGTTTCGTGGTTCCCCGAGGCATCATTGGAAACAGTATAGTCGGTCCTTAAACCGGTAGGGGCGGTAAAAAACGCCAGACCGTTCTCGTTATCATTATATGTGTCGAGGATGATTCCGAATGCGTCATAATCGAAAAGCATTTCATCTCTTTTCTTAGTTACTGCGAAGATCTTTGATGCATCTTTCATAAAGAGCTTTGCGCTTACCCAAAGAAATTCATTGTCATATCCAATCCTTATGTCGCACTCCTCTGAAGGGTTTGCCATAAAGTTCGGCCTGTGCATTACAAGCGGGAACTTCTCAAGTGAAGTCCATATCGCTTCATTGGGTTGTCCGTCGAAAATAACTGGTTCTGTAAGTCGTTTTATTTTGACGGCATCCTGCCCCGACAGATTTGCACTAAAAGCAAGGATTGTGAATGATGATATCAGGTAATTTAAGATTTTATCCATAATGCTGAATTTTAAGTTTTGTTCAAATATCAGCAGTCAGGATAAATCATGAAATTTTTTTTAACGTAAATGCCTCTTATATGAATAAACAGCTTTATCTCTCATAAAAGAGATTTTTCGTGAGCCATTTCCGGAATGGCTATCAATATTTTCAGATTCAGTTAATACTTTTTAAGAAGTTCCAGAAGCCTGGAGTCGAGCTTATGTCCATGCCAGTCGGCGTATTCGATATCTGTCCGACGTGAATCGAGGATACCGAAATCACCCCTGAAATTCCATAATGCATAACCAATGTTGTTACTTGTAAGGATGTCGAGTATATCTTCAAACCATGCCAGGAATACAGGATGTGGGGTCTTGTTGTAACAACCGCCTTCGCCGCAGTGAACGCCTACACCTTTGTTGACAAGCTCAATCCATGGCTTGTAGAATTCTTCAAGCTGAGCACGGCCAAACTGTTTGCCGTCAATGCCCCCCGGCCATACGGGCATCGGAGCCTTTGATGGATCCTTCCATACCCATGATGCCTGATAGTGGGAAACATAATGCGGATAATATGCCCTGCAGCTCTGGGCAATATTGAGATCGGCCAGTTCCGGTATTACATTGCTTCCGCCGCTGTTGCCGTCAGCAACTATCAGCCTGTCTTTATTATACTTCCAAATAACCTTTGAAGTTTCCATGGCGATCTTTCTGTAAATTTCGCCTGGCACCGGACCTTTTTGTGCATACTGATCGTTCATATCCTCAATATATGCAGGCTCGTTCAGCAGGTCGAAACTCAGCTTTTTTTCTGAGATTCCTTTGTACCGTTCAGCCCACATCGCCCAGTGGTTGTAAAATGCTTCCTGGGCATCAGCGTCTTTCCACAGGTTGAATGGCTCATGAAACCCGGCGTTTATACAATATCCCGGTCCACGGTGGAGGTTCAGGCTGACATGGAGATTGTATTTGTTTGCCATCGTGATGAGCCTGTCGACTTCCTCAAGAACAGCCGGATTGAAATTGCATACCTCGTCCTTCCGGATATCCCTTGTCCGGTCGAATGAAAGATACCTAGGATATGCCATTGGGATCCTTACAAAGTCGAAACCCCAGTCGGCCATCCATTTCAGATCATCTTCAGTGGTTCCCGATGAAGAAGGATCCCTGTGAGGCTGCGGGGAAAAGAAATCAAGAAGGTTAAAACCCTTCCACCTGGGAAGCTTGTTTTTAGCTGCAGGAAGGGGAGAGGAAAGCGCCTTTGTTCCCGAAAGGCTTATTGCGGCTGCAGCAAGTGACGTATTTCTTATAAATACACGGCGTCCCATCTTGTTTGTTTCCATGGTTATTGTATTTAATTGTTATGTTTAATCTTTTTCATACCTGTGATTGTTACAGGGCCTAATAGCCCTGATTCCCTTGGTTCCCAACTCGATGCGTCAAAAATCCCGTCCTTTGTATTTTGCTTCAGCCGGGCAGCCATGTTCACGTTATAGAATTTTTTCCATGGGATCTTATTCCTGTCCATATATGCTATCCGGTTAGCCATCAGGTTCGATACGTTTATGACAAGCGTGTTTGTCTGCTTAAGCTGCCTGCTGTCGATAACGACTGAATAATAAGGACCGATAAGGGTTCCCAGACTAACACCATTTAGGGCTGAACTGGCGCTCTCGCAGACTTTTCCAAGATCAATTAACCATGCATCCGCCCTGCCGGCAGGCTTGTCGAAAATTATTGTATACCGGGCAGTACCAGAGAAATTTTTAAGTTCTTCATTTCCCATTTCAGTCCATGAAGTCAGGCTGCTTACCTCTTCAGGATCAGGCAGAACCGGACCACCATCAATGAATTCAACTTTCCATTTGCCGTTAAGTACAGTCTCCTTTCCAGTCTTTTCATAGAATGGATATTCCTTTCCCTTTATCTTGTTGTTGTAAACATTTATTATCAGCGACTCATAAGGCAGGGCCTTAAGAAAAACCATTGAACAGCCATCAGGCGATTTTCTGGTATTTGCCAGTCCGGTTTTTTCATTCATCGGATTAAATATGGCTGCAGATACGCCTTCCGTTTTAAGGTTTATCCATCCTTCGAATTCCCTGTCACTCTGATTTGTAACAAAATATACAATTCCTTCAGGAGTTCTTCTTCTTGTAAATCCAAGTTTACTGTCGGTCATTGTCTCTCTTTCAATGCCGGCAAATGATAGTAAGTTTTCAAGACCGGAACCATTAAGAATAGTCCCCTTACCATAAGCAGCTTTCATTATCCCGGCTGTTCCTGAAGGGACAAAATGAATTCCTGCCTTCAGCCTTTTGAAGAATGATGTTTTCTCATCCTTGTCAGCCCATCCGGAAATGTTCACGGGAAGATCACCGTAAAAAATTATGGTTGCCCCTTCAGAGGCCAGTTTCAGGATCTGTGCAAATGTTTCGGCAGGGATGTATTTACATTCCGGTATAACAATAGTCCTGTAAATATTGCCTTCAGTTTCAAGATATTCTCCGTCAAAAAAGGTCTGGGTCAGCTGAAGATCGGAAATATAATCATAGCAATAACCTTTTTCAACCATGGTATCAGCGGCATTTTTAAAATGGGAACCGTCGAATGCAGGGCTCAGTGCATCGAAGTGTTCCAGCAGGCCTTTACCGTAGGATTCATACCTGTCGAAAATTGGAAAATAAAGAAGTACTTCATTGTCAGCACGGCCTGTCTGAAGGAAAGACTGAGTGTGTGCAATATAGTTATTCAATGCTTTGAAGTCGTTCCAGAAAGGATTTGCAGGGGTGAATTCCACCGCCGCATAGAACAGGAACCCGGGCCATGGCTCATTCTGAGGGGTAAAACAAGTGCCATGGTAGAAGATATGATTAATCCCTGCAATGAAGCTCAGGTCTACTACTTTCTTAACATCGGCAAGGGATGAGACAAAATGTTCGTTAAGCCATGTGGCTGCCTCACAGGAGGCATATTGTTTTCCTGTAACGTTAGCCGCTGATGAGGCAAATTTGAATCTTGTTATTTCGTTTCCTTCGGTCTCGGGAATATCTGTTGCCGCGTAAAGGTCGAGGATATTTCCCGGAGACCCGTGTGCCTGGTCACGGGTGGTTTTGCCCTGCCTGTGTGCCCATTGTGCCCAGGTTGAGGTAAACTTATCAAGGATTAGGTCGGATATTGTTTGCCTGTAGTCTGAAAGTACCCTTGCATTTTTTTCCGGATCATCTTGCTGGAAAAGAGCAGGCAGGAAGCCTCTCAGATCGTAACCTCTCCTGATGTAAAACTCGCGGAACATATCGTTTGTCCAGTTTGCCTGACCCGAAGCATCGTCAACTTCATAGGAGTCATTGAAATAACCTCTGAGATTTGTAAGGTCATAGCCTTTGAATACTTCGTCGAAATGATTCAGGTAATTCTTTATTGCTTTTCCGGAAAAATGGTCAATAACATCGCCTTCTCCTCCGGGACCTGCGCGCTCAGCCATTTTACCGTGCCATCCTTCGAAAAGCCCGTAGATTTTCCAGTTCCCTTCCCCTGCAATCCAGTTTAGTTTTCCGTCTGGTGTGACTTTTGATGTCAGATCCACTATATCACCTTTATCTGAATATGCGATTAGTGTTACAAGCGGAACCGGCATTTCAAACCTTATCTGATCGAGGGCATAAAGCTGGAGGTTTCCGTTTTTGGCGATCGGGTAGTTTAGCTTTGAGATATCGGGTTTTATTCCAACAGGTCTTACAAGTGGCTGCTGGATGAATTCTATTTTTTCGGTAAGCGAATCGCCGGTATTCAGCGACCACGTTTTATAATTGATGTTCCTGCATGCATCATCAGGTTCGACCCATGGGCCACCGAAAGGCCATCCTGAGGCATTTGCCAGGTCAATTCCCATGTTCAGCCTTCCCGCCTCCCGAAGGGTATGCGTGAACATTTCCATCCACTGTGGCGACAGATAATTTATGAACCTGTCCTCATAACCCTTTACTCCGTAGATTACAGCAATTTCCATACCTCCCAGACCAGCTTCACTATATTTTTCCATTGCAGCTGTAAGATCGGGTTTGGTTACAATGCTACCAGGCCACCACCAGCGGGTCCATGGCTTATTCTCTTTTGTTATTGGAGGCCATGAGATCTGCTGGGCTGCGGCAGCCTGGCTGAAAAGCAATGCCAGAAAAATGATCTTTAATCGCATGTTATCTGTTTTCCAGCCAGTTAGTTCCCTTTTTGTAGAACATTACGGCTGAGTCATTTATCACGATCTGGTAATTTTTTGTGAGTCTGAGCATCTCTGATGCTGCAAGGATAACTGGTCCGTAACCATGAGCTGCTGCCACGTTTACAGGCCGGTGATAGTAAAATGCCGGATCAAAGGCCATGCCGGTACCAACACAGGTACCTTCAACCTGACCCTTATCATTCACTTTGGTTTTAACAGCATTCCAGCCCAAGACGGCAGCAGGGCCAAAAGCCTGAGCATCGAGCCATCCCATGTTTATGCCGTGGGCAATACAATATGTAAAGATGGCTGTGGCTGATGTTTCAAGGTACGAGTCGTTCCTGTCGATAAGCTGGTGCCAGAACCCTGATCCGGCCTGATACCTGACAATGCCTGAGGCATGAAGGCGGTATTGTTCGAGAATATCTTTTCTGAGAGGATAGTTTGCCGGAAGCACATCAAGCAGTTCAGTCATTGCAAGAATGGCCCATCCGTTACATCTTCCCCAGTAAAATTCGGGATGCGGCTTCATTCCTTCTATCCAGCCATGCATATAAAGACCGGTTTCCTTATTGAACATCCTGCGGGAGAACTGGATTATCTGCCTGCAGGCATCATCATAATAATCCCTGTTTCCGGTGAGTAAGCCCATTTGTGCGAGAGCCGGTACGCTCATATAAAGATCGTCGAGCCACAATGCATGGGGCAGGGGCCTGTCACGGGCAAGCGTGCCGTCACCAAGCCTGAGCTGGCCTTTTGAAATATAGTTAATATATGTGTCAATGCAAGGACGGAGATCTTTATCCCCGTTTACCCCAAAAGTCTTTATCATTGCAGCGCACATTGAACCGGCATCATCAAGTGCACGTGGTTCAAGTACAGATCTTACAGGGCTCTTTTCGATAAGTCCGGGATTTCCGGAATTCCTGAAATAGCCGGCCATCTTTCCTATGAGACCTATACGCTTAAGAGTATATTCCCTGAATTTCGGATCTCCGGTTATCTCATATGCGGAGAGCATTGCACCGTATGTCACACCCCATTCATAGCTGACAAGCCTGAAGATGCCCGGCTCAAATACGGCATCAACGGTAGTCTTAGACAGCTCAGTAATAACGGCACCGGTTCTTGAATCCTTAATCACCGGTGGTGTCGAAGCATCAATATAATTGTACAATTTGTCGATGGTTGCAATAATATCTTTCTGATCAGGCGCCCCGTAAGGAACAGGATAATCAGGCTGCAGTGCATGCAGCTGAGTATTTGTATCAGTTATCTTTTGCGTGGGGTCCTGGCACAGGACAGGAATAGTTGCAAATATCACCGGGATAAGCAGTACCGTAAGCTTTTTATTCATTCTATATTTTTAAGAAAATTTTCTTTTTGTAAAGGATATACAGGAAAACCCATCCTACTGTTGTAACGGCAATGCCTTCAATGAAAGGAGTCCATGTTTCAGGAAGTACTTCAATAAATCCGCCAAAGAAGAATTTCGCTGCGCGGTCGAAATTGATTATCCTGTTTGCTAGGTAAATCGTTATCGGATTCAGTCCTATCACAACAAAAAAGAAAGCCCATTTTCTATAGTTCCAGACATCAATAATAAGATAGAATATTGTGAAAAGAAGAAGACTGATACCGCCTACCCAGCATACAAATGAGCTGCTCCACAGGTTTTTATTGATTGGAAATGCCAGGTTCCAGATCCTGCCTATTATCATTAATGCAATTGCTGCAACAGCCATATAAAGTACCTTCTTTATCTGCTTGTCATTAAGGTATTTAGATAGAAGAAACTCTCCGGTAAACATGCCCAGCAGGGCAGTGGAGATGGCAGGTATTGTACTGAAGATGCCTTCAGGATCGTGATTGCCCCTGTAAAGCCTTCCCGGCATAATAAGCCTGTCGATATGGCTGGCAAGGTTGCCTGTCTGCGAAAAAGGATCTGTCGAACCCAGGTCATGCGCAGGGAAGAGAATGAACAGGATCCAGTAAACGATCAGAAGCCCCCAGAACCATACGATTCTGTATACCAGTTTTGTGTTCATAAAGATAAGCGCTGCGAACATCCAGGCAAGACCAATGCGTCCTAAAACGCTGCCATAGCGTAATTCGCCGAGGTTAAACCTCACGCCATTATTATAAAGTATCCCCAGAAGAACCAGGATGACACCTCTGTAAATGACATGCTTATAAATCGATATTCGGGTGTCATTATTGGCTGTCCTTTTTGCATATGAAAAAGGGAAGGAGATCCCTGCGATAAACAGGAACAGTGGAAATATCATATCGTAAAAGACAAAGCCATGCCACTGGACATGTTCAAGCTGTGTTGCCCACCATTTAAGAACCGGCCAGCCTGTAAGAGTTGCCAGTCCGGCGAAAATTGCTTCTCCCCCCATGATCCAGAACATATCGAATCCGCGCAGCGCATCGAGAGAATAGAGTCGTTTGGTCTGTGATTTTTTAACTTCTTCCATATAAAAAATATTTCAAACTATATTTAAAAATTATCCTAAGTCAAATATATAAAAATCACAAGTCACTGACATTACTCTAAAAATCTATTATTTTCGAAGCAAGTATTGGATACTTAATCTGCAGGTGCTTGTTGCTCGTTGCTGGTTGCCGGGTGAACATTAACCAGCACCCAGCACCTAGCACCCAGCAACTTAATTTAATAGCCTTAACTAATACATATAATAGAATGTTATCGGGAAAACATCTCAGTTCATTTGTGACAGCTTTTCTTGCTGCAATATCGTTAAGTGTTTATTCACAACCATCTATGATCCATCTGAGCGTGGATTCAGGCGAAAAGAAAGGGATGCCTGCTCCGGTTACTGTCACCTGGAGTTCTGATAAAAGTTCATCCGGGCAGTATGTGGTTTTCGGAACACGGCCTGATCCATCCAAAAAAGTGAAGGCCTCGGAAACAGTATCTGACGGCTGCTCTGTTTATACTGCAGAACTTGTCAGGCTCAGGCCGGGGAAGGAATACTATTATAAATGCGGATCTGATGCAACAGGATGGAGCAAGGTTTATTCTTTTGCATCAGAACCCCGAAATGGAAGTTTCAGAGTAGCTGTCATAGGTGATACTCAGGACAATATAAACAATGAGAACTTTGTGAAAACAGCTGCGGTAATAAATGCCGTAAAGGGATATGATCCCGCAATCACCCTGCACATGGGAGATATTGTGAACGATGGTTCAAAGACTGCAAGCTGGAAAGGATTCCTGACCGTATCCCAGGATCTTAATGCTGAATCACCCCTGATGCCTGTTCTGGGAAATCACGATGTCAATAACGAAAAAGGCGATAATTTTCAGAAACCCTTTAAGGATTTTTATGATCTTTTCAATCTGCCGGGAGATGAGTTAAATTATTCCTTCACTTACGGAAAGGTACGTTTTATAGGCATCTTTTCAGGCTGGGCCCAGGGTGCCGAGCCGCTTGGCGAGGTAAAATACAAACCGGGATCGCCGGAATATGCATGGCTTGACAATGAACTTTCCTTAGCTGAGGCCGACCATGGACTCAACTGGATAATAGTATGGATGCATTATCCCGTGAATTCATTTGGCTGGAGCAATATCAAAGCCTGGAAAGACAATATCCTTCCGCTGCTTGAGAAACACCGTGTCGACCTTTGCCTTGCCGGTCACAGGCATGTTTATGAACGTCACCTTCAGATGAAAGACGGGAAAATTGCAGAAAAGAATGCATCTTCATTATCAGCGAATGAGGGTACGGTTTTTATAACAAACGGCACAGCAGGCGGCAATCCCACAGGTCCGGGTGGAAAGGAGATCCCCACAATCGCCTTTACTCCGGAAAAGTCAATGTACTGTTATGCAATAATGGACATAGATCCAGGTTCAATAAAATATCAGGTTTTCGATGTTGACAAGAACCTGATTGACAGTTTTGTGCTGCTTAGAGAGCAACAATAGTCAATGAATCCCTGATCAGTTTGTAGCCTTTTTTTAATTCTTTTATAGTCTTTTCTTAACATCGGTCACATCTTTGTGAAGTTTTTCTGAGAATCGGATTAATAATAAATTGTACTTTTTATATGAACAATTTTGTAACAACTTTGTAACAATTTTGTAGCATATATTATCTTAGCATTTCCAGATTAAAAGTGGAAATGATAATTTTTTACTAACCAAACCAAAAACTCTATGAAAAACGTTCTGATGATTTTGTTGTTTCTGGCATCAACGTCGGTTTTTGCGCAGCGGGTAACTGTTACTGGTACAGTTACTGATGCAGGCGGGAATCCGTTGCCGGGAGCAACAGTGCAGGTGAAAGGCTCCACCATTGGCAGCCTCACTGATCCTGAAGGCAAATATTCAATTACGGTTTCCGGACCAGAGGCGATGCTTGTATTTTCCTTTGTAGGGTACAACCCCAAAGAGGTTCAGGTACTTAATCAGACAGTGATTAATGTGACCCTCATGGAAAATGTCAAAGGTCTTGAAGAGGTTGTTGTGGTAGGATACGGTACACAGAAAAAGCTGAATCTTACTGCTGCAGTCGACCAGGTTACAAACGAAACTCTCGAAAACAGGCCGGTTCCAAACGTTTCACAGGGGTTGCAGGGTGTGCTGCCAAACCTGAATATAAGGCTCCTTGACGGTAAACCAATTCAGGCTCCCAGTTTTAATATCAGGGGTACAACTTCAATCGGCCAGGGTGGGAGTGCTCTGGTACTTATTGACGGAGTGGAAGGCGATCCCAGCCTGTTGAACCCGAATGATATAGAAAGTGTTTCGATGCTTAAGGATGCTGCTGCAGCATCGATTTATGGTGCAAGGGGTGCATTTGGTGTTGTCCTTATCACAACCAAAAATCCCACAAAAGGAAAGACCAGCATCACCTTTACTTCTAATACCGCGAACAAGAGGCCTGTCGCTGTTCCGAACTTTGTAACAGACGGTTACACCTGGGTCAGAATGTTCACTGAAGCTTTTGTCAACGGTGACGGTTCATTCCCTCAGAATATTAACAAAACACTTAAAGTCTCACAGGCTTATCTGGATGAGTTTAAAAGGAGGGTTGAGTCAGGTGAACCATACAATACTGTAGATATAGATCCTGTTACCGGAGAATATGTATATTATGGCAGTACTGACTTTTATCATGAGTTGTACAACAATTCTCTGATGGCTTATGACAATAATATTTCAATCTCAGGTAGCGGAGACAAGACCAATTATCTGATATCAGGTCGTTACCTTAGGCAGGACGGGCTGTTCCGCTATAATACCGATGATTATAACATGAAGAACTTCCGTGCCAAAGGTTCAATTCAGGTATTTCCCTGGCTGACAATTGATAATAATACTGATTATTCCCAGATGCAGTACCACAATCCCATGAACGTTGGCGAGGGCAGTGGTATCTGGCGTAACATTGCTGATGAGGGCCATCCAAATGGAACTATGTTCAATCCCGACGGTACACTCACAATGGTTTCTGTTTACAATGTCGGTGATTTATGGTATGGCAAGAACGGCATTGATACCAAGAAAGGCATTTTCAAAAACACTACCGGGCTGACTGCCAGTTTCCTTGATGATAAAATAAGGGTCAAGGGTGATTTTACCTTCCTGAATACCAATAACAATTTTAAAAGAAAACGTGTCCAGGTGCCATACAGTAATAAACCAGGTGTGATTGCATATGTAGGTACAACCACAAATGACATTACTGAGGAAAGGGCCGAAACTCAATATCTCGCTACCAACATTTATGCTGAATATGAAAATACATTTAATGAGAATCATTATCTTAAATTCATGGTTGGGTATAATTACGAACAGTCGACTTATCAGCGGTTGTCAGCGCAGAGAAATGGTATTATTTATGAAGATGCAACTGACCTAAACCTTGCCCTTGGCCAGTCAATCACTATTGGAGGTGGCTGGGAAAAATGGCTTATTCTTGGAGGATTTTCGAGATTGAACTATTCATATAAAGACAGGTATCTTCTCGAAGTAAATGCCCGTTATGACGGTTCTTCAAAATTCCCTTCCAACCAGAGGTTCGCGCTTTTCCCTTCAATATCAGGAGGATGGCGTATTTCTAAGGAAGCCTTCTGGAATGTATCCCCAAAACTGATATCAAACCTGAAGCTAAGGGGATCATATGGTTCTCTGGGGAATGGTAATATTAGTTCCTATATTTATCAGGAGCAGTTCGGAATATCCCAGTCTTCATATATACTGGGGGGAATAAGACCCCAGTACACAAGCAGGCCCAGTGTTCTTCCTGATGGTCTGACATGGGAGACTTCAACGACTACTGATTTTGGTCTTGACTTTTCAATGCTGTCAGACAGGCTGAATTTTGTTGGCGACTATTATATCAGAAACACAACTGACATGTTTACCATTGGTCTCACCCTGCCGGCTGTATTTGGAGCAACACCTCCGAAAGGAAACTATGCTGACCTTAAGACTAAAGGATGGGAGATCTCCATTTCATGGAGAGATAAGTTCAATGTTGGCTCAAAACCTCTTAATTATGATGTCAGATTCACCCTTGCAGACAATAAATCCACAATAACAAGGTATAACAACCCCGACAAGCTTCTTTCCGACTACTATGAAGGTCAGGTGATAGGTGAAATCTGGGGCTATACTACTGAAGGTTTCTTCATTGACCAGGCCGATGTCGATTCACACGCAAAACAGAGTCCCCAGATGAGAGCATCACCAACCAACCTTTGGTTCCCCGGTGATATCAAACTCCTTGATGCTAACGGGGATGGCTTCGTTAACATCGGGACCAACAGGGTTTCTGATCCAGGCGACAGGAAGATAATAGGGAACAGATCTCCGAGATATACTTTCGGATTAAATCTTGGCGCCGACTGGAATAATTTCTTCTTTTCGGCCTTCCTGATGGGTGTAGGAAAACAGCAGTGGTATCCAAGTACCGAATCTGAGATTTTCTGGGGACAATACAACAGGCCTTACAATAATATTCCTGTTTTCCATCTTGGAAATATGTGGACGCCTGATAATACTGATGCATACTTCCCGCGAACAATGTCGCGCGCAGCATCGAATGCCACAACAAGGGAACTTGGAGTTGCCCAGACAAAATACCTGCAGAATGTGGCTTATATAAAACTCAGGAATATCCAGCTGGGATACAATCTTCCACAGCAGGTTGCATCAAAAATTCATGCAAGTGCAGTGCAGGTTTATGTTTCCGGAGAGGATCTCTGGACATATTCCCCGCTTTACAAAATTGTCGGAAGAGGCCATATTGATGTAGAGAACACCGGGCCATCTGATCAGATGTTCACTTCCAGTAACGCAGGAGACGGATATAACTATCCTATGCTTAAAAGTGTTTCATTCGGATTAAGCGTTACATTTTAACCATTTTAAAGTATTACAGATATGAAAAAACAATATTTGTGGTTTATCTTTTTAGGTCTTCTGCTTGCAGGTTGTGAGCTTGAGCAGACACCTGTATCCACCACTTCAAAATCAGCTGTATTCGGCAGTGAGAGCGGATTAAAGCTGTATGCATATTCTTTCTACGGCATTCTTCCGCAGGGGAACACACGGCAGGATGCAATGTCAGATTACCTGGCAGTAAAAATAGTGCCAACGTTCGTACAGGAGAATGCATTTGCACCTACTCTTAGTTCGGGATGGGACTGGGGAGATCTCAGGAACATCAATTATTTCATTGTAAATAATAATGATCCTAAAGTACCATTAAGCGTGCGGAAAAACTATATGGGCATTGCCCGGTTCTTCAGGGCTTACTTCTACTATAACAAAGTAATCAGATTCGGTAATGTTCCATGGATAAGCAAGCCCCTTGATGTTTCAGATCCTGAATTATATGGAGGTCGTGATAACAGAACCCTTGTAATGGATTCCGTTTTGGCTGACATTAACTATGCCTGCGAAAACATTAGTGCTACCAACGACAATACAAGGAGTCTCATCACCAAATGGGTGGCATATGCCTTTAAATCAAGATTATGCCTCTTTGAAGGTACATTCAGGAAATATCATACAGAACTTGGTCTTACATCTTCTGCAAATACCTGGCTTAATGAAGCTGCCATTGCGGCAAAAAAGGTAATGGATGAGGGCGGATATTCACTGAATACCTCCGGTGGCCTGGGGAAATCATACAGACAGGTATTCATCAATCCTTCTCCCCTGGGAAATGAAGTGCTGCTTGCATCTGTAATGGATCTTGCCCTGAATGAACTCCACGATGCCAACTGGTACTGGACAAGTGGCACCTATGGGGATAAGGCAAGCTTTATCAGAACGTTCATTAACACCTACCTTAAACTCGACGGGACTCCGTTTACCAATACCCCGGGTTACGAAACCATGACTTTCATGGATGAGGTAAAAGACCGAGACCTTCGTCTGAAACAGACAATCAGGCTTGGAGATTACAAAAGGATCAGCGGAGGCGTAGAGATCCCTGGTCCTCCTGTTTTCAGTTATACTTTTACAGGTTATCAACCCATAAAATGGACTCTTGATGATATGTATTATGACACAAGGGACCTGAATATAAATTCGATTGCACTATTCCGTTATGCTGAGGTTCTTTTGAACTATGCAGAAGCCAGGGCAGAGCTCGGCACTCTTACCGATGCCGACTGGGCTGCCACGGTTGGTCAGTTGCGTGCCAGGGGTGGCATTACCAATGGGCTGACAACAAAACCAACCGAGATTGATCCATATCTGCAATCGGTTTACTTCCCTGATATTACCGACCCTGTAATATTGGAAGTTAGAAGGGAAAGAGGCATTGAGCTGTGCCTGGAAGGATTCCGCTTCCCTGATATTCTGAGATGGAAAAGAGGAGAACTTATGAATCTGGAATGGAACGGATTTTATGTTCCTGAACTCGTAACGCCTCTTGACCTGAATGAAGACGGTATCCTGGATGTTGCATTTTACCAGGGAACAAAACCTTCTCCGGCCGTTTCGGGAGTTACGTATGTTGACGTATCTCCGACAGTGGGCGGAAAATCCAATCCGCAACTCCTGAAGAACGATACGTACGGCGAACTTACCTGGATGAATAATATTAAAAGGAAATGGGAAGACAAAATGTATTATTACCCCATTCCCCAGACTGACCTTATTACAAATCCAAATCTTGGTCAGAATCCTGGATGGTAGCAAAATGATCGGGTTATAAGATTGTTAACCGCAAAGTCCGGGACGACTTTAAATTGCCCTGCAACTTTGCGGTTATCTTTTAAAAATAAAATCATGAAAAACATAAGACAAACTGCAATACTGTCATTTATTATATTGACATTCTGCCTGGCAGGATTCAAAGTTTCGGGACAGTCAAAAAAGCAAACTCCTTTTAATATAATAACTTACAACATCAGGATGAACACTCCTGATGATGGCGACAATGCCTGGCCCATGAGGAAGGAAAAAGTAGCCGGTCTTCTGAAATTCCATAAAGCCGATATTTTCAATGTTCAGGAAGCATTGCCTGAACAGATGGATGACCTGACAGCTATGTTCCCGGATTTCGATCATGTGGGCGTCGGACGTGATGACGGTAAAAGGGCCGGGGAGCATATGGCAATTTTTTACAGCAAAAGGAGATTCAGTAAAATTGATGATGGCATGTTCTGGCTGAGTGAGACACCCGATAAACCGGGGATGGGCTGGGATGCCGCCTGCAACAGGACATGCACCTGGATTAAGCTAAAGGATAATATTACCGGAAGGAAATTCTTTGTCCTTGACACCCATCTCGATCACAGGGGAAACAAGGCCAGGGAGGAAGGCGCCAAACTTATTATAAACAGGATATCTGAAATTAATAATGAAAACCTGCCATTAATACTCACAGGTGATTTTAACCTGGTTAAAGATTCTTCCCCGATTCAGTCAATCCTTAAGGTGCTTGATGATGCCCGCGACAAATCGGTAACGACTCCTTACGGACCTGAAGGGACAAGCGGAGGCTTTGCGGTAAAGGCAAAATCAAGAACAATCGATTTTATCTTTGTCAATAAGAAAGTTACAGTTCTTCGTCACGGTGTATTATCTGACTCTTTTAATATGTTTCATCCTTCGGACCACCTGCCCGTCCTGGCCGAGATACAACTTAACTGACAGTAAGATACATCCGACACATTTTATTTCAGAAAGCTCCTTTTTTCCTATGGTAAAAGGAGCTTTTCTATTTCTTCCCAGGAATTGACTCTCCTGTGCCGCGTATCTGTGACAAGCATATTCGGAGGCTGTGTAAACATAAGAGTTTCCCCCCTGAAATGATCGAGGTTCTTAAAATGATCGTCAATCATTATATCTGCATCAATAATACTCTTGTCCCCGCAAAAAACCGTGTTCTGCCAGCCAATAAAAGGGAAATGCTCATCCAGCCAGAGCTGCTTGTCGGTAAGGGCATGCGGAAATTCCGTTGCTAATGAGACTACAAGTATCCTGTAATGTTCAATAAGTTTTAAAAGTGCCTCCCTGCTTCCCTTCATCACTGGAAGATGCCTGAAAAACCCCGGTGTTGTTACCCAAAGTCGTTGATTATCAAATGCTTCAGCTTCAAGCTTGCCTGCAATATCATCCACCGACAGCCTTTGGCCGGTCTCCTGTTCATGGATCTCAAAAAACCTGGCATAAACATCTGCCATCACTCCATCCATGTCCACCAAAATAGTTTTTCTCATTCCGGATTATTTAATAGAATTCACTTTATTGACTGTCATATACTTCCATGTGACAGTGCCGATATTATCTGGTTTCCCTTTCTCAGCCTTTGAGATATGTCCCTCCAGATTCCCTCTTTTATTTCTTGTTACCCTTATTTCACGCCATGAATAGATACCCTTTTCATAATCAAATGTCTCACCGTCATCATCGTAAAGCAGATAGTTTCCTTCACTGTTGCCGTAATGTCTTATTTCGAGGTCATATTTTACACCTGCTCCCGGAGCATGAAATAAGGGTTTCATCATGGGGACTATGCCTCCATCCCTTACATATACAGGTATTGACGAAAGACCAGGATTAACAGTTATTACCTCTCCTTCGCCGGCGAATTCACCTGTATAAAAATCGTACCACTTTCCAGGCGGAAGAACAACTTTTCTCGAACTCTGGCCTGTAAACATGGGTGCAACAAGAAGATTATCCCCTGTCATATACTGATCTTTAATCTCTTTAAGTATCGCTTCGGAATATTGGTCTGCCGGCCGTTGCGAATCGCTGAGTTTTCTTTTAGTCAGGAAGTCAAATCCTGGTTCAAGATTCATTCCCCTGAACGGAGGTGTACCTTCGTAGTGGTATCTGGCAAATTCCGAATAGAGATATGGCAATAGTTCCATTCTGAGGATGGCATACCTTCTGATGTCTTTTTCAACTTCGGGGAATGACCATGGTTTTGTTCCGCTCGCCCAGGCATTTATCATAGCCATAGGGGAGAAGCATACTGTCTGGAACCTTCTCAGCCACTCTTCCCCTGTTTTTGAGCTTCTTACTTCCGGAGTCCATAATACTCCGGAATATCCGCTGTTTATAATAGCAGTAATAAAATCTTCATGGCTGTAATAGTCGTTGTATATAACATAGGGAAAAGATGATCCCCCTCCGTTGGATGCCCTGACCAGACCCCATGTCCTGGTATTGTTCCCGTGATAAAGTTCACTTGTGATCCTTTGAAGCAGCAAGCCATATGTCTGTCTGAGCTGTTCAGCACTATAACCGGAGGGAAATATGGCGACGTCAGGCCATAGCCAGTTATCATACCCGTCACACTCATCAATTTTATATCCGCTTATCCCCAGTTTGATCTGGTTCTCTGATAAATGATCTGAAAATAATTGTGCTGCTTCGGGGATGGTCAAGTCCGGAACTACTCCTCCCCATACGGTATGAGATCCTGTAAAGGGAAGAATGTCAGAATAAAGCGATGAATGTGATGATATGTAAGGGTTGGTCCATAGGTTCAGCCTTATACCCATTTCATTCATTGTTGCAATAAAGGATGGGGGATCAGGAAATCTTGTTGTGTCCCACTCGAGAGTACATGGATACGACCTGCTCTGCCATCCGGGTTCAAGACCAATGAAATCAAGAGGGAAACCTCTTCTCTTAAACTCAGAAGCCTCATCTATTACTTCGTCCGAAGTATAAAGAGTGGGAACACGCTGAGTGAACCCCAGTCCCCACCGCGGCGGCAGCGGACCTCCCCCGGAATAAAGAATAAACCTTCTTACGGCATCCATTGCAGTAGGACCCCCAAATATATAAATCTCAACTCCCCCTGCAGGAACTAAACACTCCACGGCATCCGAATAGGGCTGTGCCGGCCAATCCTTATCTGTATTCCGGTCCTTTTCCTGCGGGGCATCCGGACTATCCTTCCTGACACCTGTGCCGGCATAAACCGTAAGGTATCTTGAACTGTTGATGAACACGCCATAACCCATATCGGAAACATAAAACGGCACTGGTGCATGGGTTCTGCCATTATCCCTTCCGCCATAATGATCGACATGCAGCTGCATTATACTGCCTCTCCGGAACACAGTTTTGAAGTTCAGACCGAAACCAAAGATCTCTTCTTCCCTTTCAAGCGGAAATCTTAAATATGATTGTCCGTTTACTACCTTTATGCTGATCTTTTCAGGCTGAAGCGGGAATTGTACATCTCCAAGTTTATTGAGTGCCTCCAGCTTAGGCCTGATGCCTGCCACAGAAAAGAGATCCGGTTTGTCAGGCGAACCGGCTACAATTCTCCAGACGCCTGGAGCAACCTCTGTCCATCCGCCGGTCTGAGCGCCGGCGTTTATCTGAAGTGTTGTAAGAATGATCCCAATTACCAGCCCTTTAAGGTGTTTCATTATGATCAATGTTTTAACTATATTTAAGATTTGAAAATAAAAAAAGGAAGAGTAATTCTCCTCTGAAATTTCGAATTAATTTACTTTTACTTATAAATTAACAGTGCTATCCGATTTAAAAGAACCAAATACTCCGTGAATATTGATTTTATACCTATGGGACTTTATAATATTAGGGGTAAATTTAATTTCTGCCAATATCTGGTTCACAACTAACCGCCCCGTAGGGGCATAATATTGGAGATAAAAGATTTATCTTATGTTCTCAAGTCCCGTATGGAACGAAATAAAAATAACCGGACACTATTTATAATTTAAGACTAAAATAATTCAGTAATTATGAAAGGCTTTTATAAAAGGTCAGAAAAATCAGGATTAAATCCTTATTTGAGCAAACTGTTTTTAATTGTTTTATCAGCAGTTTTCATTATTAATGTTAATGCTCAGGACAAACAGGGCGTAAGGCTAGAACGGCTCGATGATCAGCAGAAGGTAAATGTTTATGTGAACGGCAGGCCGTTTACTTCATACATGTATCCTTCAAATCTCGAAAAGCCCTTTCTGTATCCTGTTTTTGCTCCCAACGGATCTGTTATAACCCGTGGATTTCCTCTCGAACCAAGAAAGGGAGAAAGGGTAGATCATCCCCATCAGGTAGGTATCTGGTTTAACCATGGAAATGTGAATGGCCTCGATTTCTGGAATAACTCATCGGCTATTCCCGAGGATAAAAAAGATGGATACGGGCATATCGTTGTTAAAAAAATAACAAAGGCTGAAAGCGGGAAAACAGGTCTTCTGGAGGTAGAATCGGAATGGAAGGATAATAAGAATAACACTATCCTTGCCGAAAATGCAAAGTATATTTTTTCGGGAGATAATTCATCGCGGACAATAGATCATATTTCAATTCTTACTGCCGTAAACGGACCAGTGGTAATTACAGACAATAAAGAGGGAATGTTTGCGATACGTGTTGACCGGGCCTTTGAAATGCCTTCAAATGAATCGCTGATTTTCACAGATGACAAAGGAAATCCCACAACCGTTAAGGCAACCGATAATACGGGCGTGACAGGTATGTACACATCGTCAAACGGCAACAAGGGTGATGCCGTATGGGGAACAAGGAATGAATGGGTGTATCTTTCAGGAACAAAGGACAATACGAAAATAGCATTTGCAATTTTTGATCATCCTTCAAATCCGGGATTTCCTGCCTATTCACATGCAAGAGGTTACGGACTGTTCTCAATGAACAACCTTGGTCAGAATTCCTATGACCCCAAACAGGAAAAAAAAGTATGGACCCTCGCTAAGGGAGAATCCCTTACCCTGCGTCACAGGTTTTATGTACAGTCAGGAGAAGATCTTTCTCCAGAGAAAGCAACAAAGATATTCAATGAGTTTTCAAAATTGTATTAGAAATTTATTCACTCACTTCCATATCTGTGCCTGAGCATGGAATGGAACTAAAAACCCTTGACTATGAAAGGCAAAAACATTATCAGAACATTATCAGCACTGCTGGCAGTATTTTTACTGGCTTCGGCTTACAGCTTCACTTCTGCAGCTCCTCCCAAAAAGCAACAGTATTTTGAAATCAAGATTTACAGGATCAACTCAGCTGAACAGGCTTCGGTGACTGACAACTTCCTGAAGAATGCCTTCATTCCGGCCATGCATAAGGCCGGGATAAGCAAAATCGGGGTCTTTAAACCGGTTGAGGCAGATACGGCATTTGGGAAGCTTATTTATGTCTTCATACCTTACAAATCCCCTACGCAGTATTTTGATATAACAGCATCTCTCGAAAATGATAAGAGCTATCAGGCAGCAGGAAAGGATTTTCTCGATGCTCCATATAACAATCCGCCATATGTCAGATACGAAAGTGTGTTCCTTAAGGCTTTCAAATTCATGCCCGAATTCAAGGTGTATTCATATTCCACTCCGGTTAACGAAAGGATATATGAGCTGCGGAGTTACGAAAGCGCCACAGAGGCAAAAGCCCTTAAGAAGATCCATATGTTCAATGAGGGAGGTGAAATGAAAATTTTTGAAAGCATTGGTTCAAATGCTGTATTTTACGGACAGGTCCTTCTGGGAAGCCAGAAGCCCCGACTGATGTATATGACAACCTATGCCGACATGAAATCACATGATGATCATTGGAAGGCTTTCAGGGAATCTCCTGAATGGAAGAAGCTGTCATCAATGGAAGAATATAAAAATACAACAACCAAGACCAAGGCTTTCCTTCTTCATCCCACCGATTATTCGGATTTCTAAAATTATCCCTGATGTCCCTGTGCTTCCCTGAGTCTTAAGTGTAAAAAAAGAGAATCAAGAACTTACACTGAGATCACAGAGGAGGCACAGAAACACAGAGAAGAAAAGATAATCCTGTCTAACCAATATTCTTTTTAAATTTCACTGTTTGCTATTGCGGCATCAACTTCTGTAGCGGTCATCTCATGATCAGGAAGGTTGCCTTCAAAGTATTTCTCGTAGGCAGAGATGTCGAAATGACCATGACCGCTGAGATTGAAGAGTATTGTTTTAGACACTCCTTCAATATCAGCTTTTCTTGCCTCATCCAGCGCCCCGGCAATGGCATATGTCGATTCGGGTGCAGGAAGAATACCTTCGGTTCTTGCGAACAGCACTCCTCCTTCAAAGCATTCCCTTTGCATTTTTGCCTTGGCTTCGATAAATCCGTCCTTAAGGAGCTGGCTTACCAGTACACCGGCACCGTGATACCTTAATCCGCCTGCATGTATCTTTTCGGGAATGAAATTATGTCCCAGGGTGTACATGGGAAGAAGAGGCGTCATGCCTGCTGAATCGCCAAAGTCGTACATGAATTTACCTTTTGTAAGTTTAGGGCATGAGGCAGGCTCAACGGCAACCAGCCTTATATTTTTGCCATTTGCAAGTTTCTCACGAAGGAAAGGGAACGCAATGCCGCTGAAATTTGAACCTCCTCCGAAACAACCGATTACCACATCGGGATAATCGTCTGCCTTTTCCATCTGCAGCAGGGCTTCCTGGCCTATTATCGTCTGATGAAGGATTACATGGTTCAGGACGCTTCCAAGCGAGTACTTTGTATAGGGATCCTGAACTGCAATTTCCATTGCTTCGGATATGGCTATGCCTAGGCTGCCGGGTGAGTCGGGATCCTTTTCAAGAATTCTTCTGCCCGACTCAGTCATAGTACTTGGCGACGGAACAACTCTGGCGTTGTATGAATTCATGAGGAGTTTGCGCCCTGGTTTCTGATGGTAACTGACCTTAACCATGAAGACCAGAAGTTCAATTCCAAAATGATGACATGCCCAGCTTAATGCACTTCCCCACTGGCCGGCACCGGTTTCGGTGGTTATCCTCTTTATCCCTTCCTGCTTATTGTAATAAGCCTGGGCTATAGCGGTGTTTGCTTTATGTGAGCCGCTGTAATTGCCACCTTCATATTTATAATATATCCTGCTTTTAGTGCCAATGGCCTTCTCCATATTGATGGCCCTGAAGAGAGGGGCCGGCCTGTACATTTTGTAGAGATCTATTACTTCGTCAGGGATATCAATATAGCGTTCTGTTGATACCTCCTGCTTTATAAGTTCCATCGGGAAAACAGCAGCCAGCGCTTCGGGACCAATAGGCTCACGTGTTGCCGGATGAAGAGGCGGCATTGGTTTGTTAGGCATGTCGGCCATGATGTTATACCATTGACGCGGCATTTCCTTTTCGCTTAATAAAATTTTTGATGTCTTTTTCATGTTCTGATTATTTAGTGGTTAAAGATTTGCAAACAAAAAAGGCACGCTGTGAACAGCATGCCTTTATTGGTAATATCGTGGAGATTATATAACGGCCTTATTCACAGCTTAAATTCTTGAGCTGCGCCAGGACCAGATATATAATTTCAGTGTTTTCATGGCGTCAAAAGTAAATAAAATTTTGAATTTTCAATAAAAAAGTAAAAAAAATTTATTCATGAACCATTGCTCCGGCTTTTTTTATATCGTCAAAAAATCCCGGATATGATTTTGCAACACAGTGTGAGTCTTTAATATATACTGTTCCTTCGGCTCCAAGTGCTGCAACTGCTGCAGCCATGGCTATCCGGTGGTCTTCATGGGAGTTTACCCGGGCGCCTGTCACTTTTCCTCCTGTAATATGGAAGCAATCATTCCTTATCTCTGTTTTTATGTTCATTTTTCCGAATTCCTCCGACAGTGCAGCTGCCCTGTTACTTTCCTTATGTAATAGTCTTGAGACGCCTTTTATCGACGAAACTCCTTTACAATAGGAGGCAAGAGCAACGAGGGGAGGGAAGAGGTCGGGTGAATCTGTTGCATCGAATTCAAAGGCTTTAAGTGCTGATCTGGAGACCTCTATTGAATTTCCTGAAATTTTCAGATCTGCTCCTGCATCCATAAGGGCTTTAAGTACTGCCATATCGCTCTGTGAGCTCTTGTTGCTCAATCCATTTATTTTCAGGTTGCCGTTTATTGCTCCGGCAACAAGAAGGAAAGCGCCGCCGCTCCAGTCTCCTTCAACCTGATAGGTTCCCGGCTTGTATTCCTGCATCCCTTCGATCCTGAAAAACTCATAGCTGTCATTGGTCACAATGATGCCAGAATTACGTAAAACCTGCAGTGTCATATCGATGTAAGGCCTGCTCTTTAGGTTGCTGACCCTGATCTCAGAGCTTTTTTCAGCGAGCGGAAGCGCCATCAGCAGTCCGGTCAGCAGCTGAGAGCTTACAGAACCGTCGACTTCACATTTCCCTCCTTTAAGGGGGCCCTTTATCCTGAGAGGAAGGAATCCGTTGTCACTTTTGCACTCAACGCCGAGCTGAACAAGAGCATCCACTATCATATTCATAGGCCTGTTTTTGAGTGATCCGGCACCTGAAAGGGTTATTTCCTCGTCAAACAAGGCAGCAACAGGAGAGAACATTCGGATGGCCAGCCCCGATTCTCCGCAATTCAGTTTTCTTTCCTTCAGCTCCCATGAACCGGTAATCTTCATCTGTACTGCTTCGGGCTCAACTCTTGCTCCCAGACTGACTGCGATGCTCATTGCTGCAAGCGAATCGTCGCAGTACGACGGATTCAGGATAGTACTGCGCCCGTCGGCCATCATTGCTGCTGCAATGATCCTTTGTGTCATGCTTTTTGACGGCGGTGCAATGATCTCTCCTGATACAAATGAAGGTTCTACCGATCTTTCCATTTCGTGATATGATTCTTATTTTCCGTTATGGGTTTCGAGACCAATGTTCATGACTTTCATCTGGTGGTTAATTGATTCCTGGTGAATTGCCTTGAACACCGTGTCGATAAGCTCTTTGCTGAGCCCTTTCGACTGACCGGAAATCATTACTTTCTTTATGATCTCATCCCATCGTGTAGGCTGCAAGATAGTAATATTATTTTCCTTTTTATACTTGCCGATCGTTTCTGCAACCTTCATTCTTTTCTCAAGGATCTCTATCAGTGCATCGTCGTAAATATTTATCTGCTGCCTCAGTTCTCCGAGTATATCAAGCAGGCGCGGATCAGCGGGGACCGGACTTCTGAGTATCAGCCTGCTGAGCAGTTCCCTGAGATCATTTGGCGTCAGCTGCTGGGCGGAATCACTGAGGGCTTTGTCGGGATCGATATGCGATTCGATCATGAGTCCGTCAAAATTCAGGTCCATTGCCTTCTGGGATATCTCATACAGGTATTCCCTTGCACCTGATATGTGACTTGGGTCACATATTATGGGAAGATCGGGGATGCGGCGGCGAATTTCGATTGGCAGCTGCCAGTTTGGCTGGTTTCTGTAAACGGTCTTTTCAAATGCCGAGAACCCGCGATGGATGGCGCCAAGCCTTGTAATGCCTGCCTTAGCTATGCGCTCGATGGCTCCAATCCAGAGCTCGAGATCCGGGTTAATCGGATTTTTCACAAGAACCATCACGTCAACGCCATTGAGGGCATTTGATATCTCCTGGACTGTGAAAGGATTAACAGATGTCCTGGCCCCGATCCAGAGCATGTCAATCCCGTATTTGAGCGCCTCATAGACATGCTTTTCATTTGCCACCTCGGTACCGACCATCAGGCCTGTTTCCTGTTTTACCCGTCTGAGCCATTTCAGTCCTTCTGAGCCGATACCTTCAAATGAATTCGGACGGGTACGGGGTTTCCAAATGCCTGCCCTGAATACGCAAACTTCCTTCATGCTGGCAAGCTGACGGGCTGTTTCCATTACCTGTTCTTCCGTTTCCGCGCTGCAAGGCCCCGCAATAAGGAAAGGCCTTGTTTTGTAACCTCTCCATTCAGTCACTGTCGTCATCTTTAATTCGGTTTCCATCGGGTATGAATTTTAGTTCAGGATCTTTCTTATTTTATTTGCCTCTTCCATAAGGGCCTTTAGCCCTTCTTTGTCATTTTCTGCTATCAATTTCCTGAAGAGGTTCATCTTTTCAATATAGTTGTCCATAACTTCAATTATGTATTGCGAATTTTCAAGGAAGATCGGGGCCCAGGTGTCGCCGTTGCTTTTGGCAAGACGGACTGTGCTTTCAAAACCTCCGCCGGCCAGAGTCAGGATATTCTGTTCCTCACGTTCCTTGTCAAGTACGCTGAGAGCCAGGGAGAATGAAGTTATGTGTGAGATGTGCGATACATATGCAACATGGACATCATGATCGCTCGAGTTCATGTAAACCTTCCGCATGTTCAGAACATCGAGCATCTTCTCAATAAGCCGCAGTGCATCCTTGTCGCTGAGTTCGGGATCGCATATGATTGCTGTCTTATAGTCGAAAAGCCTGCCTATAGCGGCAAGAGGCCCTGAAAATTCAGTACCTGCCATAGGATGAAGGGCAACATATCTTCCCCTGTTGGGATGACCTTCCGACACTCTGGCGATCCTGCCTTTTGTGGACCCCATATCAGTTACAACTTTGGAAGTACCATTTATCCTGTCAAGTATTCCGGGAAGCATCTCACAGTTGGCATCAACAGGCGTGCTCAAAATTATCAGGTCGCTTTTGTCGACGGCGCTCTCAAGTTCATCAGTTTCATCAACAAGCCCGCATAACTGTGCAATATTACGGTGTTGAAGATTTGAATCCACCCCTATTATTTTATCGGTAAATCCACGTTTGCGGAGATCAATCATAAGAGATCCTCCTATAAGTCCTATGCCTACTACAGCAATTGTCATGTGTTTTTTGGTTTTTGGTTGCTTGCTTCTTGTTGCTTGTTTCTGGTTGTGCTTGTTGCTGGTTGCT
>JAAYUS010000047.1 GCA_012517605.1 Bacteroidales bacterium | reverse complement strand
GGGATTTTTTTATGATATGGACAGTCATGTTTCAAGAATGAAAAGAAGTCTCAGGGAAATTAAGATCACATGGCCTGAAGAGGATACGTTCCCGGTCGTTGCCAGAGAGCTCATACAGATGAATAATCTCCGCAATTCTACAGCTCTGGTTTATCTTGAAGTAACACGGGGGGAAGCAACCCGCACGCATTCCTTCCCGAATCCACCCGTGAATCCTACCGTATATGCCTACGCCAAAGAATTTGTTCCTGAAAACAACGGCAAAGAATCGGGGGTAAGCATTATGCTCAGTAAAGATATCAGATGGGGCAGATGCGACATAAAATCAGTTGCACTGCTTCCAAATACCCTGCTGTTCCAGGAAGCCCTCGACAAGGGATTTTTTGAGGTTGCATTCATAAGGAACGGACTGATAACTGAATGCTCACACTCAAACATATTTTTTGCGGTCAACGGCATTCTTTTCACACATCCCGAATCGGTTTATATCCTTTCGGGAGTTACCAGGAAGAACATCATCAAGATCGCGAGAAAAACAGGGATCCCCGTCAAGGAAGAAGCTATTGATGAAATGATGATCGGATCAGTCCAGGAAGCGTTCATCACAAACACTTCAGGCGAGGTAACTCCTGTGGTGAAGATCAATGATGTTATTATCGGGGAAGGTGAACCCGGTCCCCTGACAAGGATAATCAGGGAAAGGTTTAACGATCATATCTGCTCACTGAAACATTAATGAAAGTTCTGATTCCCGAACCCTAATTTTAATATATTTGCAAAAATTTTTCAATCAACTTATTATGGGTTTAAGTGAACAGGAGCAGATAAGAAGGGAATCGCTGGCAGAGCTAAAAAGGCTCGGCATTAATCCATATCCTGCTGCTGAATATAAGACAAATGTCTATGCCAGTGAGATACTGGAAAATTTCAGCGATGAACTCAATAATTACCAGGATGTCTGCATTGCCGGAAGGATAATGAGCCGCCGCATCATGGGGAATGCGTCATTTGCCGAATTAATGGATTCTACCGGAAGGATCCAGATCTATATAAGAAGGGATGATATTTGCCCGGGTGAAGATAAAACTCTATATAATACTGTTTTCAAACGCCTCCTTGACATCGGGGATATAATAGGGGTAAAAGGCCGGGTATTCAGAACCCAGATGGGTGAGATAACAGTTCATGTTAATGAATTCACAATACTTTCAAAATCACTAAGGCCCCTCCCTGTTGTAAAGGAAAAAGACGGGGTACTGTATGATGCCGTCACGGATCCCGAATTGCGTTACCGCCAGCGGTACGTAGATCTTATTGTGAATCCGCAGGTCAGGGATGTTTTCCGGAACAGGACAAAAATCATACAGTCGATGCGCGAATTATTCAATTCAAGAGGATATCTTGAAGTCGAAACCCCTATTCTCCAGCCCATTCCGGGGGGAGCAGCAGCCAGGCCGTTCATTACTCATCACAATACTCTTGACATACCTCTTTATCTCAGAATAGCAAATGAATTATACCTGAAGAGACTTATTGTGGGAGGTTTTGAAGGTGTTTACGAATTTGCAAAAGATTTCCGTAACGAAGGGATGGACCGCACGCATAATCCTGAGTTCACAGTATTGGAGATATATATTGCATATAAGGACTACAACTGGATGATGTCCTTTACTGAGGAGATTGTCAGAAAAGCTGCACTTGACCTCCATGGCAAAACCGAAATAGTCTATGGTGACAGGACTATCAGCCTGAATCCGCCTTTCAAACGCACTAGCATGACTGATGCAATAAAGGAAAACACGGGGTATGATATTACAGGTATGAGTGAGGAAGAGATCAGAAAACTATGTGATAAGCTCGAAGTACCCCACACGCCTGAAATGGGAAAAGGCAAATTAATCGATTCGATATTCGGCGAAAAGTGCGAGCACACCTACATCCAGCCCACTTTCATAATCGATTATCCTGTTGAGACCTCTCCGCTTACAAAGATGCACCGCAGCAAACCCGGGCTTGTCGAGAGGTTTGAACTAATGATAAACGGCAAGGAAATTGCAAATGCCTATTCCGAACTTAATGATCCCATCGACCAGCTTGAGAGGTTTCAGGATCAGCTCAGGCTTTCGGAAAAAGGTGATGATGAAGCGATGTTCATTGACCTCGATTTTGTAAAAGCTCTTGAATATGGTATGCCTCCCACATCAGGAATGGGCATTGGCATCGACCGTCTTACGATGCTGCTTACCAACCAGCCTTCCATACAGGATGTTCTCCTTTTCCCCCAGATGAAACCTCTGGTTCAGAAGACTGAACAGGAAAGCAAAACTGAAGAATATACAGAATCCGGGATACCTGAAGAATGGGTTGAACCTCTTAAAAAGCTTGGATACACTACAATAGCCAGGTTGAAGGAAGTGGAAAAAGCCGGAAAGCTGGCAAACGACCTGAATGGTTACAATAAAAAGAATAAACTCGGATTGCCCGGGCTAAGTCCACAGGCAGTGGAAGAGTGGCTGAAGAAATGACAGATATGTAAATCATAAAAGGGGCAAAATAAGATGCCCCTTTTTTATTTTAAAATTAGATGACCCGCGCCGTTCCAAAAAACTTTTGCATTAGTTCAAATGTTGGCATAACTTTATAAATTTAAATAACATACACCCGGAGAAATGCACGAAAAACGCAATAGATTCTCCAGACTCCGGCAAGAGTTACGGCGCCGGAAAACAGACAGGGTGATTGTTGCTTATGCTGCAGCAGCCTTTGCGATCCTCCAGCTTGGCCAGATCCTTTCAGATGAATTTGCATTTCCATCCTGGACAATGACAGTTCTTGTGATCATTCTTGCGGCAGGGTTTCCCGTTGCCGCAATATTTTCCTGGTTTTTTGACATAACTCCCGGAGGAATTGAAAAAACAAAGCCAACACCTGAAAAAAGAAAGCCCGGAACAGAGACCGAAATCAAGAAATGGAGAAACACTACTTTGATCAGTTTCATTATCATCATTATCCTGATCCTGTATAATATTGTGAATATCTTTGCGGGCAGGGAAAATAAAGGCCTTTCGGAACGCTCCGTGACTGTTCAGCCTTTCGGATGCCTGAGCAATGAAAGTGATCTGGCATTAAAAGGGGCGTTCTTCACCGACTATATTAACGGTACCCTGACCAGCATTGAGGACATAACCTTACGCACCTGGCCTCCCAATTTGAATATTCAGGAAATAAAAAAATCATATCCTGAGATAGGCCGTGAGCTAAATGTTGCATTTATTCTGAAAGGCACAATATCGCGGCTTACGGATAATACAGTTTTTATAGTACAGCTGATCAGGACGAAAACTGAAAGCATCGCATGGGCCAAAAATTACGAACTCGATCCGGAAGGCGGTAATTTCTATGAGATACAGAGGGACATTGCACTTAATGTCACCACTTCACTTAATGCCGGCATTTCAGAGAAAGAAAGGAGAAGGATAAACAAGAAGCCTTCATTCAATCCTTCGGCGATGAAAAGCTATATACAGGGAAATGCTGTTTCACAGCAGGTTATTTTTAATGCTTCCTCGGGTAACAGTTTTTTTTCGCAACTGATTGATGCCAATTTATTTACTAATGCAATACAATCTTTTGACAAAGCGATAGAACAAGATCCGGCCTTTGCACTGGCATATGCCAAAAGGGCAATAATCAGATCATGGGGCTATCATGCAGGTTATATCGACAGATCTGCAATCCCGGCCTGCAGATCGGATATTGAAAAAGCATTGGTCCTCGACCGGGATCTGGTTGAAAACTTAATCGCCCAGGGATTTTACTATTACTATTGCGAGGATGATTACAACAAGGCTCTCTACTTCTTTACACGCGCCGGCAGGGAACAGGCAAACAACTGGCAATGTAAATATTATATGGCACTTGTTGAAAGAGTGCTGGGAAACTGGGAAAAGTCGCAGGAACTTATGGCAAAGGTCCTGGAATTCAATCCCCGCGATCCCCTGCTGCTAACCAACATAGGCATATCAGAGGAGATGCTCCGGAACTATGACAAAGCTGTTTTTTATCACGACCAGGCCATAAAGATCATGCCAAAATGGCCATCTGCATACGCAAACAAAATTAATGCATTGCTTCTTCGGAATGGGAATACCGCTGAAATCAGAAAGATCATTGACACTGCTTCAAAAAGAACTGACGATAACATGAAGGAATTAAGAATCAGGATGGATATTTATGATGGCAGGTTCCAGGAGGCACTGCATGAATTAGAATTATCCGAACCTGACGATTTTAATGACCGTGGAAGTCAGCTGCTGCTATATTCAGACATATACAGGTACCTGAACAATCTTCAGTCATGCGTGAAATTCTCGGGGTCGGCACTCGCCTGGTACGAAAAAAAGATGAATGAGGATCCCGGAAAATGCGAGAATTACAGCTATATGGGAATTGCATATGCAGGAATGAACGATAAGGCAAAAGCAATCGAATACGGCGAAAATGCAGTCAGGATGTCGAAAAGCAACTATTTATGGTTTACATCAAGAAGGCTGAATCTTGCAATAATTTATGTTATGACCGGAGAATATGATAAATCCCTTAAGGAACTGGAGTTTCTTCTTGGAAAGCCGTCCCTGATCTCGGTAAAGCTTCTTCAGATCGATCCTGTCTGGGAACCTCTCAGGAAAATTCCGGCATATAAAAAGCTTATCGCCAAATATTCATAATGATCTATTGTACAATGTTCTTTATGTTGTTGAACCTAAAAAGTATGAAACCATGACAAAAGCTGAATACGTAATGCATTCGAGGAGCTGCACGGCTTTTTATAAGTATCCCGATCTGACAAGAAAGGTCAATGCTCTGCAGAGTAAATTTGTAAGGGATGTAACCAGGGCAAAGAAAGACCTTGAAAAAGGCATCAGAAAAGCATTTGCAGAGCACGGCATAACAGTAAACGAGCCAATGATCTGAACCGTGACAGGAAATTCAGAACTGTCATATCCTTTAGACCCGCCGGCTCCTGATTAACAGCTGCTGATATTTTGTTATTTATTGCGATAAATAATGGATTCTCCCTATGTGCTTTTTATAGCATTTGAAGAATTTGACAATCTGGGGGTCCGGTATGTCTCCTCTCTTCTTGCTGAGAATGATTTCAGAGTCCTGATTACTGATATCCGCAGGGGGAAGAAAAAGATCCTGGAAGAAATCAGGGAATTTAACCCCTTGATTATAGGATTCTCTGTAATATACCAGTATTTCATCACCAGTTTCCGGGAAACTGCAAAATTTCTCAGGAATAACGGAATAGCTGCGCACTTCTGTGCCGGAGGACAATACGCAAGCCTCAGGCCTGCAGAATTGTATCAGCTTATACCCGAAATCGACTCAGTTGTCAGGTTTGAAGGTGAATATACATTCCTGGAGCTGGCTAAAAGCATACGTTCGGGAGTGAGCTGGAAAAACATAGAGGGACTTGCATTCAGGGACGACAACCGGATTATGATAAATCCTCTGCGCAGGCCGGAGACAGATCTCGACAGGTTCCCCTACCCTTTACGCCCTCCCCTTCAGGAATATGCACTCGGGAAGAAGTTTGCGAACCTCATTGCAGGAAGAGGGTGCAAGAATAACTGTTCATTCTGTAACAATACAATATATATCATACAATCATCGCTCCCGGCAAGAAGGTTAAGAACACCTGAAAATGTTGCAGGTGAAATCGAGTTCCTTCACCGTCAGAAGGATTGCTCCGTTTTCCTTTTTGATGATGACGATTTTCCGGTCAGAGCCGAAAGTGGTTCAACCTGGATAATCGATTTTTGCTCTGAGCTTAAACGAAGGAAACTATACAGGAGAATTCTATGGAAAATCAACTGCCGGCCCGACGAGATAGACCATGACATATTCATGATGATGAGAAATCATGGGTTGTTTCTTGTTTTCCTTGGTATTGACGATGGCACTGATGAGGGGCTTGCCAGGTTAAACAAAAACATGACTGCCAGACAAAGCATGAACGGAATCATGATTCTGAAGAAACTCAGAATAAGCTTTGATTATGGATTCATGCTTTTCCAGCCTTCATCTGATTTTAATTCGGTGATCAGGAACATTGAATTTCTGGAAAACCTGTGCAGTGATGGGAGTGTCCCTATGAAATTTCTCAAGATCCGGCCATATTTTGAAACAAGGATAGAAAAGGAATTGCTCAGGGAAGGCCGACTGAAAGGCAAACCAGGCTTCAGGGATTATGATTTCGATGACCCTTCACTAAACAGATATTATGAATTTCTTGAGGAATTGTTCGGCTACTGGATGACCAGCCCGGGCGGGGTTACAAATGCTGCTTTCTGGGCAAGGAACTACATTGCTGTATTTTCACATTTTTACAAACGGGCAGGCAGATTTGAATCTTTAGCTTCCGACATAACTGAAGCAATTGCACGCAGCAATAATTTTATGGCAGACACCATTAAGGAACTTGCGCATATTTATATGCCGGGAAAGAATAACGGCCCTGACGGAACGGATCTGGATCACTACCGTGAAAAAGTAAAGACAAACCATCAGATATTCCTTAAGCAGATCGCAGACCCTGTTAATCAGATCTGCCGGATGGCTGAGATGTATATGGCATACAAATCAATATTGTATTAACTTTGCAGTTTAATAAAATATGGCCGGCCGGGACGAATAAAGCTAAATTTCTTAACTTTAGACCACAAAAAGAGTAGCATTTAAGATTTTGTATTATACCGGATAACGTAGAAACAGAGGTTATGTCAATAAAACACATAAGCAGAAATAATTTATTCTTATTGTTCTTTATCTCGGGCCTGTTACCGGTTTCTGCCCAGCAGATGCCATTTAATCCGGTCTCATACAGAATATTCAGTCCCTTCATTTTGAATCCGGCCATCTCAGGAAGCAAGGATTATCTTTCAATCGATATTCTCGGGGGATTTACAGGCAAATCCCATTCACAGATGGTCAGCGGAAATGCCAGGATTGAAAGAAAAACATCGGGCTATGGCCCTTCAGGAAGGATTTATTCTTTTACAAATATCGGGACTGGGGGATTTTTCTATAACGATTTCAACAGTAATGATTCGATCCATAATGCCGGGATCGGAGGTACGGCATCATATCATTTCCCGCTTAACAAACGTGCACTGTCGTTCGTATCAATAGGCGCCTCCCTTAAAGGGATGTACCATTTTTATGAAGGTGACCCCGACAGGGAAATGCCATCAAGTGAGTATTACTTCCCGAATGCCGATGTAGGGGTTTACTTTTATAATCCAATATATTATGCCGGCATTTCAGCGACAAATATCCTTGATCCGCCATCAGATACTCTTGCAGGCATTATTTACAAGGTGCCTGTTTCAAGACAGTATAATTTCATTGCAGGATATAAGTTTTTAATCAACCGTGAATTAAACCTTGTTTTGGAACCATCGGTTATTATCCACACTGACGACACGCTGGGATTCGACCTTAAGGAGAACATCGAACCGGCTTTGAAAATATATGCAGGGAATTTCTGTCTCGGCACGTATTTTAATGATTTCAACAAGGTATCTTTCTTTTTCCAGTACAGGTACCCGAAGTTCTATGTCGGGACATTTTTTGCAATACCAAAAGATTCGCCATTCTATAAAAAATCCCCGACAGCAGAAATTGCCCTGGGAATTAATTTTTCACGTAACCAGTCGGGTTACACTCAGAACGGTCATTGGTAAAATTCTTAATTCGTCATTATGAAAAGACTACGCAACATAACCTTTACTATTGCAGCCGGTTTTATACTGGTTTTCACGGCATCAGCAAGCAGCTTTGGTTCCGCACCTTCAACAGGTACGGAACCTGTTCAGGATGGTGATACCCTCAACGCAGGAAAAATATTAAAAGTAAATCCCTTCTGGCTTGACATAATCGCTCCTTCAACCGGAGTGCAGTTTTACCGCGACGGCATTGTATTTCTGGCAAATACAAAATCGGAATCAAAGATGCCTGAAAGCCATACATCATTCGGCAAGGTTGAGACTTACTATGCATCACTTGATGATACAATCCCTGGAAACCATGTATTATTTTCTTCTTCTGTCCCATGGGATGTACCAACCGATGCAATGACTTTCAACAGGGATTATTCACTGATGTACTATACAAAGCTGCCCACAGGAAGAGAATCAGAAAAGATTTATCAGGCAAAATATCAGTCTTTGAAAAATGGAAAACGCGAATGGATAAGCGATACAAAACCATTAAGCTTCTGCAATGACAAATCTGTCTACACCAACCCGGCACTGTCGGCTGATGGTGAGAAAATGATTTTTGCCAGCAACAGGAAAGAGAGTATAGGAGGCCTTGATCTTTTCATCTCATATAAGGAAGGAGAGAACTGGTCAGAACCCATAAACCTTGGAAATCTGATAAATACCCAGGGCAACGAAACCTCTCCATACCTTGATCAGAGCAATAACCTCTTTTTCTCATCTGATGGCATAAAGGGCTACGGAGGTTACGACATTTACATGTGCCGCTATAACGGACGCGGATGGGATAAACCTTTAAATCTGACACGCATTGTCAATACTCCCGATGATGAACTTGCATTTACCCTTGATCCGATAAATGCAAAATCAGCATTCTATTCTTCAAGAAACACAAAGGGCAATAAACAGGTCAGACTGTACAGGATTACCTTCAGGGATCAGTATGCAAGCAACAGGCTTGGCAGCATTTCAAATGCAGTCAGGTACATTGCCCAGGCCGGCTATGTGCCTGCAGAAGAGTCACGATTCATTGCTGAAAAGCCGGCAGAACAGGTCACAGGGGAAAAGGAAACCGTGAAAGAGCAGGTACAGGAACCGATTGTTCCAGCAGTTGTTGAAAAACCTGCCGGACAGCCAAAAGCTGAGACACAGTCGACTGTTGTTAATACCAAGAATCCTCCGGTTACTGCAGAGATTACCGAACCAACTCCTGCAGGCAGCGATGCCATTGTTTACCGTGTTCAGTTCATGTCGCTTTCAAAGCCAAAGGGTAGTTTCGATCTTACAGTCGGGGGTAAAACATATAAAACCTTTGAATATTTCTATAATGGTGTTTACAGGTCATGTGCAGGGGAATTCAGCTCACCTGCAACAGCTCAGAATTTACTGAATCAGATGAAAAGGGAGGGATATCCTGATGCCTTTGTTGTTGCTTTTAAGAACAATGAAAGGATAACCGGATCGGTTCAGACCGTCGCAAAGGTTCAGGAAAATGTAGTGGAAGAGAAGCCTCCGGTTGTTGCTCAGCCCAAAGAGCCTGTTCAGAAACAAGCCGGTACAGAGTACACTCAGAGTGATGCCTTAATATACCGCGTACAGTATGCAACAAGCGGAAGTCCAAGCGGAGTCAGGGAGGTGACAATTGAAGGAAAAACATACAAGACTTTTGAATACCTGTATTACGGAGCTTACAGGCTTTGTGCAGGTGAGTTTACTGACCGTGATTCAGCTCAGGCTCTTCAATCGGCTATGAGAAGGGGACAGTACAAGGATGCCTTTATTGTAGCGTTTAAAAATGGAATAAGGATTACTGATCCGGCTTCAATCAAATAGTAATATACTATCAGAAGGAGGATATTTCCTTTATCTCAAGAAAGCCTGAGACTGACCTTCCTTTTGGATTTTTACCGGATCGTGTTATAATTCTTTTGAGTACATTAAAATAGAGAAAAGCATATAATGACAGTGAGAGGAGCCAGATGACAGCCAGGTTGAACCAGAAAGTATCTAACACCATGTTCCCGGCAACCTTATAAGGTGAACAGAAATGCGCCCTCCCAATTCTGGATGTTGGCATCATATAGCCAGGCTCATATTTTCTTATGATCTTGTTCTGCCTTTCGATTGATTTTCTCAATCCGGGATCATCATTAAGGATGAAGGAAGCAAGGCCCTTATTGAAATAATCGGCTTTAAGACGGATATATCTTTCACTGTCGGCCCTGTTTGCAGTGAATGACCTGACAAGTGAATCGCGTGATCCCTTAAGGGATTTCATCCGGGCATTAAAATGTCTTTTTAATGCGTCAAAATAAATCTGGATCTTTTTCACCGACAGTGAATCGAGCCTTCTATTACCAAGCGCATAGTTAATGTCGGTGGGAACTTCAAAACCGGCATCATCCGACATCTGATTTATATAATATCCCAGCTTGGAATAATTGTTACGGATAGTATCATTTACAATTTTCGCCCGGCGACACTGGTACAGTTCTTTCTCCAGATCATAGATCAGATATGCTGAATACCAGTTATTAAGGCTGATCTCCATATTATAGGGAAAGATCGGTTTTTCATAACGGTTTTTCCTGAACTGTTCCACTGCCAGCGCTTCAAATGACCATCTTGCAGGCATAAGTTCGCCTATCACAGGCACATATTCATTTTTTATTCCTCCGATTATATGCAGCTTGTCATACCTTACCAGAACGCCGCTGAACAAAAGCTGAGGTATTATGATAAATGGGATCAGGATATATATAGTAATTACCGAATTAAGTGCCGAAGAAAGATTCAGTCCTATCATGTTGGCACAGCACGAGGTTGTAAAAAGAACAATCCAGTATTGCAAAGTCAAACCCTTGATTCCAAGTATATGGTTCCCAATAACGACAAATAATAAAGTCTGGATGGCAGATATAATGAACATCATGGAAATCTTCGAATTAATATAACTGAACCAGCTCAGGCTCAGAAAAGCCTCCCGCTTCAGGATTTTCCTGTCCCGAAGTATCTCTTCGGAGCTGATAATTAGTCCAAGAAAAAGAGCGGTTATCACGCACATAAACAGATAGGCCGTAAGGTTATCATTATCAATAAACTCGTAATTGGTCCCCCTGGAATACCTCGTGAAATAGCCGAGCAGAAGCGCCAGCAGCGGAGCTCCCATCAGGCTGATAAGAACATATTGCCGGTTTGTAAGTTTGGAAAGCAGGTCACGCGTGAAAAATATCCCCATTTGCCTTATAAGCCCTGGTATGCAGTAAAGGCTCTCAGGCAGTTTTTTCCGTTTGACTGTCGGGGATCCGGATATATTTCCGAAATTCTCACTGAATCTGAGCGCCCATTCCTCGGGGCTTGTCTTTCTGATCTGTGTCAGTTTTCCATGCTCATCTATGATCTTGGCCTCAATAATCTGAAGAAGCTGGTCGGTGTTAATATTACCGCATTTCGGACACTGGTCCTCATCAGGATTAGCATGATTACCCTGTTTCTTGAAATAAACGATTGCCTCATTCGGGTTGCCATAATAGATCTGAACCCCGCCCTTGTCGAGAATGATGATCTTGTCAAACAATTTATAAAGGTCAGAGCATGGCTGATGGATATTGACTATAACCAGCTTCCCTTTATATGCCTGTTCTTTAAGAAGATTCATCACAACCTCAGAATCAACGGATGAAAGGCCGGAAGTAGGTTCATCAACAAAAAGAATAAATGGTTCGCGGATAAGTTCCAGAGCTATATTTATCCTTTTGCGCTGCCCTCCGCTTATCACCTTATCAAGCGGATTTCCGACCTTCAGATCCCTGATCTCCCATAGGTCAAGATCATTCATGATCCTGGTTATTATTTTGAGTATTCTGGCAAGTGGAAGGTTACTGAGACAAAGCCTGGCATTGTAATAAAGGTTCTGATAAACCGTAAGTTCCTCAATAAGAAGGTCATCCTGCGGAATATACCCAATAATGCCTTTTAACTGCTCCCTGTCCTGAACATTATTGATGTCATATCCATTGATCAGTACATTTCCCGACTGTGGTTTAAGGTTCCCATTAAGGAGATTAAGGAGGGTGGACTTTCCGGTCCCGCTCAATCCAAGAATTCCTATCAGTTGACCTGACTCCTCATTGAAATTAAAATTCTGAATGCCGTTTTCCCTTTCCTTAAACAGGAAAGTGATATTATTCGCTGTGAGGGATACTTTAGTTTCGGATCCCGCTTCGTTGAAATATCCTGAAACTTCGGAATAGTAAATAGTTGCAAGACCCTCTCCTTTTACTGTTGATCCGTTGTCGAACAGATATGACTGTTTCGGGTTTATATGCTGACCGTTAAGAAAGAGATTCCTGTCGCCAGAGTACCTGAGTATAAATGACTTTGTACTTGCAATCTGCAGAAAAAGCAGTTCTCCTGAAAAATCAGGATGATAGATGTGCTTTACTTTGCGGAATTTACAAACCTTGTTGTTATTTATAATGAGCAATCTTTCCTTTTCATGGATCTTTGAGACCGGATAAAGAATAAAGTCCCTGATATTCCTGTATTCGTTTTCCGGTATTTTAAGGGTTAGAGCCACTGTCATAAGGAAATCCAGCTCATTCATTGTTATTTCCTTGCCATATGATATGAAATCGATAAGCTGAATTACTATATAAATCTTTTGCTTCTGCCTGAGTTCACTGTTAATTTCTTCACAGATCCTCTTTATCCTCATAGTCTTGAGGTCGGCAACATCATAATCGGCAGTCCGCTCGGTGATTGCTTCCCTTATGATGAACAATTCGAGATATTCTTCAAATATCTTAAGATACTTGTCTACGAGTTCGTTGTTCAGATGACGCTCAAGGAATGATCTGACGACATTTTTCTCCCTCTGTGAGACTTCATTGATGTTTCCGATATCACTGATAAGAGCAAAGAGCTGCATCAGTGCTCTCAGGACGGGTTCACTCATTTGAGACTTGTTTCCTGCTTCAGTAGGTCAAGGGAATAATTAAGGTAAACATTATTAAGCGGACAGTATCCTGTTGTTGTGATACTTTTCTGGCCTTCACCGAGAACAAAATATAGAAATTCCCGGATTGCAGGGTCGGTGGGTTTACCTATTGTTCCCAGTGTAAGCTCACGGCATAGCTGATCGGGGTAAAAACCTAACCAGAGGCTTCTGTGGGCTTCTTCAAGATTGCGGAATGGCTCCTCCACCCTGTCGATCTTATTATCAAAATCGAGGTCGCACGGGATCATCTGAATATCCTTTTTCCTCTCACCTGTTGACAAGTCAAAGGCATATGTAAAATTGCAGAATCCTATCGAAAGAGGGTTCTTCTGGATGCTCATTATCATTTCATCATCTCCCGTAACTCCTATTCCCTTCAGGTCAGTAGCTTTTTTATAAAGAAAGGCTGCAAAAATATCAGCTGCACCTGATTCATCAGCCCTTGTGTAAACAGTCACCTTATCCCTCGAATCCGATTCAAGAAGCTCGCCCCAAAACAAATTCAACCCGGAGGAAAATACCTGCATGAACTCATCCGGACTAAGGCCACGGGCCATAATCCTTTCAATATTGGGATTTTTCTGGTTTACAATGGGAGCCACACCGTCTTTTGCAACAGGGATCACCCAGATTCCGGCATTTATCTCTTCATCTGTCAGCGGACGCGATATCATTGCAACCTGGCAGCTGCCTGTAAGAAGGCTTTCAATTCCTTTTCCTGTTCCGACTTTTGTGACTTCAATTTTCACATCCGGATAAATTGACATGAAGTCGCCGGCCAGCTTACTGATCAGGGGATAAAGGGCATAGCCACCGCTGATCGAAAATTGTCCGCTGATGTCTTTTTTGGCAGTGCCGGTAACAGATGTGGCATTTTTTTCAGAAGTCGGAGAACCGCAGCCTGCAATTGTTAATAAAATAACAAACAGGATAATTCCTTTCGAACGGACCATTTTTTTCTTTTAAAGTTACAAATTTTCCATATAAATGTCAATATTTACATAACATACCTGAATCCTGAATATTCGGGCCTGTTCATTTCCCTCAAGACAATTTTGTTAAATTTGAATCCCGGTTTAACTAAATGGCAGCAGATTTTGTTTTTCATCAGACAAATGAAAATTAGTTAATGAACGAACAGGTAATTGAAGTCAGCAATGTCTGGAAGTCATTTAAAACTGTACAGGCTGTAAAGGGCATAAATCTTAAGATCCCCAGGGGACAGTTTACTGCACTGCTTGGTCCGAACGGAGCCGGAAAAACCACTCTTGTGGAAATGATCGAAGGAATCCAGAAACCCGACAGCGGTGATATCATGATCATGGGAAAGCATTGGAAGGGAAACGAGGATGAACTTCACAGTATAATAGGGCTTTCATTGCAGGAGACAAGATTCATCGACAAGCTAAGGGTGACTGAAACACTGAACCTGTTTGCCAGCTTTTTTGAATTGGGAAAGGAAAGAATCGATGAGATAATAGAACTTGTCGGCCTCGGGGATAAAAGAAGATCTTACGTGGTTAACCTGTCAGGAGGACAGAGACAGAGGCTCGCTATCGGTATTGCTCTGATCAACTCGCCTGCGATTCTTCTTCTGGACGAGCCTACGACAGGTCTCGATCCAAATGCCAGACGTGAGATATGGCGCATTCTTTCGGGATTAAAGAGATCCTCTGATACCTCAATGATACTCACAACGCATTATATGGAGGAGGCCGAAACACTCTGCGATTACATTGTTATCATGGATAACGGGGCAATCCTCCGCGAAGGGACACCTGAATATCTCCTTAGGGATTACAGATCCCTCGATGATCTCTTTGTTGCACTAACCGGGAGGAGTATCAATGAATAAGCCTGTAAGAATTAACCAGTTGTGGCAGCTTACAAAGGCATTGTCATTTGAGCTCACCCGCGAACCAGGCGTGCTTTTCTGGGGCATACTCTTTCCCATACTGATGTCGCTCGGACTGGGGCTTGCATTCACAAGGAAACCTGAAGCAATAAGGAAAGTGGCGGTGGTCATGACTCCAGATTCCGTTTCAAAAAAATCAGAACTTATGGATTTTCTTGAATATAAATGCATTAAAAATGAACCTGACGCCAGGAAGGATTTCAACTGGCAGTATGAGATAAATGATGAAAAGCTTGGAAAGACTCTTTTCCTTTTCTACAGATATGACTGGAAAACGGCAATGGTCAGTCTGAAAAGAGGGACGGTGAATCTTATTTTAAGCAGCAATAATGGAAAAACCGAATATAATTTTGACCCTGTCAATTCTGATGCGGAACTGACTTATTTGAAGCTCCGTAATATTATCGGGCGGGATGAAATTCTTTCAGGCCGGAACAACCAGGAAATAAGGCCTCTCACAATCAGGGGGACAAGGTATATCGATTTTCTGATCCCGGGTCTTATTACAATGGGAGTTATGATGTCGACTATGTGGGGAATAAGCTACGGGATCATTGAGAAACGTTCAAAGAAACTCCTCCGCCGGCTTGTCGCCACACCAATGAAAAAGTCGCATTTTCTCGTTGCCCTGATAACCGTTAGGGTGGCAATGAATTTTGTCGAAGCTGCAGTCCTGATCCTTTTTGCCATCGTTGTATTCGGAATGACAATCCAGGGAAGTCTTACAGCACTTTTGTTATTATTCATTGCCGGGAACATAGCATTTGCCGGGATTGCTGTATTTGTATCCTCACATACATCCAACACCGAGGTCGGTAATGGTCTTATTAATGCAGTCGTTACTCCAATGATGGTGCTCTCGGGTATATTTTTCAGTTACCAGAATTTTCCCGACTGGAGTGTTGGCATAATAAAGTTGCTTCCTCTTACCATACTTACCGACGGAGTCAGAAGCATTTTCAATGAAGGAGCAGGATTAAACGAGGCGGCCTTCCCGGTCTTTGTTCTTTCGCTGGCAGGTGTGGTATTTTTCAGTGTCGGGCTTAAGATATTCAAATGGCATTAGCCAAAGAATCAAAGTTTAGTCAGGTCTCCGTCAAATGTAAGGACCTCCCCTCTGGAAGTTTCTGATCTGTACTCTTTGTCAGCATATCTTATGAAAAGAGGTGATCCTGAAGTGGAAATGACCTTAAGCTTTTTCAGTTTGCCGCTGCTCCATTCAAATTCAAGATCAAAGCCTCCTCTTGCCCTGATCCCCCTTACATGTCCCTCCGGAATACCTTCAGGAAGTGCCGGTAAAATGTCAATAGCATCAAGATGGCTCTGGAGGAGCATCTCGGCGATGCCGGCAGCGCCGCCGAAATTGCCGTCGATCTGAAACGGAGGATGTGCATCAAACAGGTTGGGATAAGATCCTCCGCCTGCCGAGCCGCCGCCTGTTGCCTGTTGCATTGATTTACCCTGAGGCCTTAAGAGCATGCTGACCATTTTCCAGGCATGATTTCCGTCTCTGAACCTTGCCCAGAGGTTTATTTTCCAGGCCAGGCTCCATCCTGTTCCTTCATCGCCGCGTGCAATAAGCGAGGTCTTCGCAGCTTCTAAAAGTTCAGGATTCTCCTCCTGGTTAATTTCCCTTCCGGGATAAACGCCCCAGAGGTGAGAAACATGCCTGTGTTTGTTTTCAGGATCGTCAATATCCTGCATCCATTCCTGCAACTGCCCGAACCTGCCTGTCTTATATGGGGCAATTTCAGGAAGCATCTGCCTGAGAGTATCAGCAAACGACTGGTCGGTGTTTAATATTTCCGATGCCCTGATACATGCCTTGAAAAGACTTTTGATAATCTCGTGATCCATTGTCGGGCCGGCGACAAGACCCCCGTTTTCAGGGGAATTTGACGGTGTTGATACAAGCCATCCTGTCTGCGGATCGCGAACAAGGAAATCTGTATAGAACAATGCAGCTTTTTTCATTACCGGCCAGGCAGTATCGCGTAAAAATTCTTCATCAGGGCTGAAAAGGTAATGTTCCCAGTAGTGATGTGCCATCCAGCCGCTCCCTGAAACCCATATCCCATGATCTGAAGCATTTATCGGGGCAGCTCCTCTCCAGAGATCAGTGTTGTGGTGCAAAACCCATCCTCTGGCATTATAGTGGTTCCTTGCCACCTTTTCGCCTGATGCAACAACCTCGTTTATCATTCTGAAGAGCGCATTATGACATTCCCGGATATTCAATATCTCAACAGGCCAGTAATTCATCTCAGTATTTATGTTCACCGTGTATTTGCTGTCCCATGCCGGAACCAGCCTGTTGTTCCATATTCCCTGCAGGTTTGCCGGATAAGTTCCCTCCCTGCTGGATGAAAGCATTAAATAGCGGCCATACTGGACATAAAGAGCTGCAAGTGAGTTGTCCATTGCCTCTGGTACCTTGTCTATTCTTTTATCTGTCGGCAGATCCTCCTTCCCCGATTTACCAAGAAAAATTGAAAATCTGCTGAAGTATTTCGTGTAATCATCAATATGCTGCTTTCTGAATTTTTTATAATTGTCTGCCATGGCACCTGCAAGCCACGTTTCGCAAAGAGAATCCGGATCTCCTGATACATCTTCCGGGTTAACAAAATTTGTTGCAGCGGTCAGCCAGATTGTCACTTCATCGGCCTTCTCAACATGTATCTTGTCCCTGGTGGCTGTTAATTTTCCACCCTTAAGTGTCAGCCTCGCCAGCGCAGTCCCATGGAGCACGCCATCCTTCACCTTTACCTTGAGCCTTATTGTCCCGTCCTGTCCTGCAGAAGCAGAAAAATCCTCATGGACCGAATTCATGGAAATGTCAAAAGTAAGGGATCCTTTACGGCTGCTTCCCAGATTTATTGCCAGTGAGTTTCCGGGATAGCTTGCAATATACTCTCTTGTGAAGATCACACCACCGGCTTCATATGTCGTCCTGCAGATTGCATCGGAAAGGTCAAGCTCACGCCTGTAATTTGTAAAATTATCTTCCACAGGGAAAGAAAGCCACAGATCGCCGAACGGCTGATATTTCTTCTGATGTAAGGGTACACTCATAAAAGTTTCCATTGCAAGCTTTTCAGCTTCGTCCTGCTTACCCTGCCACAGCAGTTCCCTGATTTTGCCCAGGTAGTTGTGGGCATCTTTATTCGAATAATCATGAGGCTCCCCTGACCATAATGTCTCTTCATTGAACTGGATGTGGTCTTCCTTCACACCGCCAAAGACCATTGCACCAAGCCTTCCGTTCCCTATGGGCAATGCCTCTTCCCACACGCCTGCAGGCTTTTCATACCAGAGCTTCAGATCTTCAGGTCTGTCTGTTCTGCAGCCTGAAAAAAGGGGAAAAATAAGCAAGACGGCAGATATTCTTATTAAAGCTTTCATCAGGATGAGTTTAGATTAGTTTGTATACCAAGATAAAAAATAATTTTTATTTGGATGATCATTCTTTTTCATACACTGTGCAGCATTCCTTTTTTCTTCCGGTCTTTATGCTGAACTGGTTCAAATAATCAATAAACTCAAAAATGATATGAAAAATCTGAGACATTTCCTGGTAATATTTCTCGCATTTGGGATAACGTTCTGTGCAGAAGGACAGATCCGCAGAACGGTGTATGGGAATAACCATGTGGTAAAGAAGGTCAGGGAAGCCGGGCCATTCACCGGAATCAGGGTAAGCAGCGGTATTGATGTATATCTGAAGCAGACCGGCTCCGAGTCAATAACGGTAGAAGCTGACGAAAACCTTCATGAATATATAGTTACCGAAATCAGAGGAGGCGTTCTGAATGTTTATTCAGATGCCAACATACGGGAGGCAGAAATGAAAAGAGTGTATGTGACAATGAGGGATATCACTTCCCTTAAGACCTTAAGTGCAGGAGATCTAATCGGAGAATCGCCTGTCACCGCCGATGTACTTGAACTTTCAGCGAGCAGTGCAGGCGATATCAAACTTGAGCTCAAGGCAAAAAAGGTCGATATTGATATCAGCAGTTCGGGAGATATGACCCTCTCAGGCGAGGCTGATATGCTTGAAGCCAGCCTGAGCAGCGCCGGCGACCTTAATGCCTATGGCCTTACAGTAAAGGAAGCCGACATTTCTGTTTCCAGCGCCGGAGACGCTGATATCACTGTAACTGAACGACTCAAAGCCCGCGCCAGCAGCGCTGGCGACATCAATTACCGCGGTGATCCAAAATATATTGATGCACATTCGTCAAGCGCCGGAGGAATTCACAGGAAGTAGTCCTTTTTCAACATATAGCTTTTGATTGCGTATTAAAAAGCCGACAGGGTATATCCTGACGGCTTTTTCTTAATTTTGCAGTTTCAATTTAACTTTAAAACGACAGGATAAATGAAAGAAAACATAAGTGTAAGTCTGAAAAATGTAGAAAGTTTTATATCATTCGAGGAAATTTTAGCACTGGCACAGCAATCAGTAATGCATCTCGACACACTCAACAAGGGAACAGGCCCCGGAGGCGATTTCCTTGGATGGATGAGCTTACCGGAAGACATAAGGCCCCAGCTTGAAAGAATTGAAAAAGTTGCAGAAAGGCTAAGATCCATTTCTGACCTTACGGTTATTGTAGGCATAGGAGGCTCTTATCTCGGATCAAGAGCAGTCGTTGAAGCACTTTCGCATTCTTTTTCTTCCCTCAGGAAAGACAAGCACCATGAAATAGTATTTGCCGGACAAAACCTTTCAGAAGATTATCTCAGTGAGCTTCTTGATATACTTGATGTCAGGAACTATACTGTTGTTGTCATTTCAAAATCGGGTGTAACCACAGAGCCCGCAATTGCATTCAGAATAATTAAGAATCATCTCGAAAAGAAAGTTGGGAAAAAGGAAGCTTCGGAAAGGATAGTTGCAATTACCGACAGTAAAAAGGGTGCATTAAGGCCGCTTGCTGATGCCAATGGTTATGAAACATTCGTTATACCTGATAACATCGGAGGAAGATATTCAGTTCTTACTCCGGCAGGACTTCTTCCCATTGCCTTAAGCGGTATTGATATCAGGATGCTCGTGGAAGGCGCCGCCTCGATGCAGGCAGTGACCAGGAAAAACAGGGACGCCTCAACAAATCTGTCTCTGATCTATGCAGCTGCAAGAAACCTCATAATGCGTTCAGGAAGGACAACAGAGATCATGGTCAGCTATACTCCCAAGCTCCACTACTTTGCAGAATGGTGGAAACAGCTTTTCGGCGAAAGCGAAGGCAAAGACGGAAAGGGAATATTTCCTGCTGCTGTGGATTTCACCACCGATCTCCATTCACTTGGCCAGTATATTCAGGACGGACAGAGAATTATGTTTGAGACAGTCCTTTCAGTGACTGAGCCAAAAAGGGAGCTGAGGGTGCCAAAAGAGGAAGACAACGCGGATCAGCTTAATTATCTTAGCGGACAAAGGTTGTCGGAAGTTGATCATAATGCTGAAGCCGGAACAATTCTGGCACATCACGACGGAAATGTTCCTGTTATTTTGTTAACAATACCTAAGCTTAACGAGTATTATATCGGACAGCTGTTTTACTTCTTCGAACTTGCCTGCGCTGTCAGCGGATATATACTCGATGTGAATCCGTTCGACCAGCCCGGTGTGGAAGCTTACAAAAGAAACATGTTCGCCCTTCTGAATAAGCCTGGCTATGAGGAAGCCGGAAGATTACTGAGAGAAAGACTGAAATAACATGAAAATCGAGTTAAAAAAGGATTACAGATGGGCACTGGTCGTACCCACCAGTATGGGCGTACGAATCACTCCCCCCGATGGTCAGCCAGTTCATTGCAGCGACCTTTTCCGCATGCAGGTGACCAGTGCAGAAACAAATGTTGCAAGTGTATCGTCACTTCTGGGACTTCCTGTAAAGGTTCTGACAACCTTCGTAAAAGACAGTCCCATCGCCCGGATGATCAAGGATAACCTTTCAGCCAGGCATATGACTTATGAGGGCATAGATGTCGAACAGGGAGGCCCGTGGGGTTACCGCCATCAGTTCAATATTGCCGACAGCGGATTCGGGTCGCGCGGACCGAGGGTCCATAATGACCGTGCCGGAGAGGTAGGCAGGACACTGAATGTAAAGGATTTTAACCTTGAACGTCTTTTTGGTGAAGAAGGTGTAGCGATACTTCATCTTTCCGGGCTCATTGCAGCCCTGTCGCCTGAGACCGGCAATTTCTGCCTTGAGCTTGCAAGAACTGCACGCAAATATGGCACAAAGATCTCCTTTGACCTTAACTACAGGGCCTCATTCTGGAAAAACAGGGAAAATGAACTGTCATCCATATTCAGGGAGATAGCAGGCATAGCAGATATTCTTGTTGGCAATGAAGAGGATTTTCAGCTTTGCCTTGGCATACAGGGGCCGGAGGAAGGAGGCAAGGATCTTGCAGGCAAAATCGAGAGCTTTAAGGAAATGATTGGCAGGGTCAAAAAAGAATTCCCCGGGACATCGGCATTCGGGACTACACTCAGACAGGTTATAAATGCAAATGAGCACCTGTGGGGCGCTATCATGTTGGAGGGAGAAAAATGGCATGTCGTTGAGCCGCGCGAAATACATGTCCTCGACCGAATTGGCGGCGGAGACGGATTTGTAGGAGGGATGCTGTATGCGATCCTTAGAGGATGGGGACCGGAGAAATGGATCCAGTTCGGATGGGCAACGGGAGCTCTTGCCACTACTTCCCTTACCGATTATGCCCAGCCTGCAGATGAGGACCAGGTCTGGAGCATCTGGAAGGGCAATGCACGTGTTAAACGATAGATGTTTTCAAAAAAAACGTTAACCGCAAAGTTTGCAAAGCTGTTGCAAAGTTCGCAAGAGGATAATTAAATTCCTGCTTTGCGATCTTTGCGAAAACTTAGCGAACTTTGCGGTTTAACTTTTCTTTGAAACAGTTTCTCTTATCGTTTCATATAAGCTTGAATTTCTTTACAAAATCATCAATAACCTGTGAAAGGTTAGGATCTCCTATTTCCTGAAGATCATAATAAACCCTGGTGTTCGGCTTTTTGATTTTGATGATCCTGTTCAGATCGATTGGAGTAGCTATTATTACGCTGTCGCAGTCGGTATTGTTGATTGTCGTTTCCAGATCCCTGAGTTGCTGTTCTCCATATCCCATTGCCGGAAGCAGTGTTCCGATATTGGGATAAAGCCTGAAGGTCTCGCTCAGCTTACCGACTGTAAACGGTCTGGGGTCAACAAGCTCTGAAGCTCCGAATTTCCTTGCTGCAACAACTCCTGCCCCGATTTTCATCTCCCCGTGTGTAAGTGTTGGTCCGTCCTCGACAACCAGAACGCGTTTACCTTTTATCACTGACTGATCATCCACCTTTATCGGAGAAGCTCCGTCAATCACAACAGCCTTTGGATTAACCTTCTCTATGCTTTCCCGGACGGTCTGAACGGCTTCGGGAGAAGCGCTGTCGATTTTGTTTATTACCACAACATCGGCAATCCTGAGAGTTACCTCTCCAGGGTAATATTTCAGTTCATGTCCGGCCCGGTGCGGATCAGTGACAGTGATCATGAGGTCGGGAGCATAAAAAGGAAAATCGTTATTCCCGCCATCCCATATAATTACATCACAACCTTTAGGGTCTTTTTCTGCTTCACGGAGGATGGCTTCATAATCGACGCCTGCGTAGATAACGTTACCTCTTACCACATGTGGTTCATACTCTTCCATTTCCTCGACCGTACATTTATGTTTTTCAAGGTCGCTGATCGCAGCGAACCTCTGAACCTTCTGTTCTGCAAGGTCGCCATATGGCATAGGATGACGCACGGCAACGACTTTCAGCCCTTTTTCCATAAGCAGCTCTATAACCCTCCTTGATGTCTGGCTTTTTCCGCATCCTGTCCTTATGGCACCAACGGCTATGACAGGTTTCGAACTTTTAACCATTGTATCTTTTGGCCCGAGTAGAACGAAGTTTGCTCCTGCCGAGTTTACGATAGCACTCACAGACATCACTTTCTGATATGTGACATCACTGTATGAAAATACACAGTCATCAACTTTCAATTTTCTGATCAGGCCGGGAAGTTCCTGTTCAGCAAAGATCGGGATACCGTCGGGATAGAGCTTTCCGGCAAGAACGGCCGGATATTTCCTTCCATCAATATCAGGGATCTGGGCTGCTGTAAATGCAACAACATTATAGTATTCATTGTCCCTGAAATAAGTGTTGAAATTGTGAAAATCCCTTCCTGCTGCTCCAATGATAATGACATTTTTTCTGGCCATAGAACCTCCTTTTCCTTTTATTAAATTTGTTATTTGTAAAAGTCTGTCAAATTGATTGGTAAAACGACAAATTTATAATTAGAATACTTAATATACGAACAAACCATACTGTTTTTTGATTCAGTCATTTTTGATATTAATATATTGTCTTATTGATTATTACAGTATTTTTTCCAATGGTGGAAAAACATGTTAAAGAAAATGTTTCCGGCATAATTGTGTAATTATAATTTCTTTGTACTATTATGCTTTAAAATGAATGTTCTCGCCCACATATACCTGTCTGGTGATTCGGAGAAAATTATCATCGGAAACTACATAGGTGATTATGTAAAAGGGCGCGATTATCTGAAATATCCCGATCAGATAAGAAAAGGAATAATACTTCACAGAAACATTGACGGCTTTACTGACAGGCATCCGGTAGTTCACAGGAGCAAGATTTTTTTTTCAAAGAAGTATCACAAATATTCGGGAGTGATCACTGACATTATTTATGATCATTTTCTCACAAAGGAATGGAACTTTTTCTCCCGGAGGCCTCTTGAGAGCGTGACATATAATTTTTACAGGGCAATGGTTAACAATTTTGACATCCTGCCCGAAGATGTCAGAAAGATGATGCCGTTCTTCATAATCAACAACTGGATTGAAACTTACCAGACGATTCCCGGGATACGCCATGTACTAAGCACCCTGAGCAAGAGGTCATCACTTCCAAATGAAACCAGGTTTGCGATAAAAGCTCTGAAGAAGAATTATTATTCGCTGCAGGACGACTTCATGGAGTTTTTTCCACAGCTTATTGATTATGTTGAAAAGGATTTCGGGATTGAGATCTCCCACGGGATAACATATCCTTTCTGATCAGATCAGGTACTCGGCCCGGCTGGCATCAAGTCGCAGAAAAATAAACAGAAGTATTGTAAATCCCCACAATGAGCTGCCTCCATAGCTCAGAAACGGCAAAGGTATCCCTATTACAGGCACGATACCTATTGCCATACCGATATTGATAAAAAAATGAAAAAATAAAATTGATGTCACAGCATACCCATAGACTTTTGAGAACAACGATCGTTGCTTTTCAGCCAGTATGATCAGCCGAAACAGAAGCACCACATAGAGTGATACTATTGAAAAAGACCCAAGGAAGCCCCATTCTTCTCCTATGGTGCAGAAAATAAAATCAGTGCTCTGGGCAGGAACAAATTTAAATTTTGTCTGTGTTCCTTTTAGATATCCTTTTCCGGTAAAACCGCCTGAACCAATCGAAATAATTGACTGATTAACATTGTAACCCGTGCCATGGGGATCAGATTTAATACCGAGCATGATCTCCACCCTTTCTTTCTGATGAGGTTTAAGGATCCTGTTGAAAGCAAAATCAACCGAGTTGACAAAGACAAGACTTCCGACGAGAAAGATATATATTACCATCACTGAGATTGCTTTTTTATTGAAAAAATATACGCCATACACCAAACCCGAAAGAACAAGGGCAATAAACAGGATCTGGTCATCTTCCAGTGACTTGGTAATAAGCCTGTTAAACAGGAAAACAACAGCTGATGATGCGATAAATATTCCAATTCCTTCCAGCACCATGGTCCATTTTCTTGATGTCAGCCATGCAAGAATAAAGGCAATGACGATAAGGGCGACTGTAAGGTAGAGGTTGTTGAACAAAATGGTAAAAAAGAAAAGTATCACCATTATAAAGGCTGAAATAAAGATATAAGGGCTCATGCCCTCCCTGAACAGAACTATGAAAAGAGAAAAATAAACCAGGGCTGACCCCATATCGGGCTGAATTGCAACAAGTATGGCTGGAAGGATTATTATACCTGCGGAGATTACGAAAGCCCTGAACCTGCTCAGATCAAGCTTCCTTGAATTCAGGTAGGCAGCCAGGGCCAGTGCTGTTCCGGCTTTTGCAAATTCCGAAGGCTGAAGACTTAGAGCCCCGATCTGGAACCACGATCTTGCGCCGTTGATCTCCTTTCCAAGTACCAGTACCAGCATTAAAAGCAGGATCACAAAGCCATAAATAAACCAGGCAAAGAAAGTATAGAACCTTGAATCGATTACAACAACAAAAACAGCTATCACAAAAGTTGCAAGGATCCAGATGAACTGTTTCCCATAGCGTTGCGAAAGATCAATGATCCTTGTGTGTTCCTCGTTATAGACAGCAGCATAAATATTGAACCACCCTATTACAACCAGGAGGAGAAAGATCAGAATCACCGGCTTATCAAGCCTTTTCCATATATTAACGTTCCTTGTCACCCGCACTCAGCTTTAATTCAACCATTCTCTGTTCAAGCGCCTTATTCGAGACCTCCCCCTTAAGGTATTTCTCTATCATAAGGCTGGCAACAGGGGCTGCATATGTTGCTCCGAATCCTGCATTCTCAACAAATACGGCAATTGCAATTTTCGGATCGTCTTTTGGCGCAAAGGCAATGAATACAGAATGATCCTTACCATGAGGATTCTGTGCGGTTCCGGTCTTGCCGCAAACAGTTATATCCTTTAATGCCGCCACGGATGCCGTAGCTCCGCCCCCTCCGTTTACAGCCTCTTCCATGCCATCGATTATCGGCCCGAAAAGGGCAGTATCTATATTTACAACCTGTTTTGTCAGAAACTTCTTATCAATTGATTCATTATCTCCAACCGACCTGACGATATGAGGAATATAAAAATACCCCTTGTTGGCAATTGCGGCTGTCATATTTGCCATCTGAAGCGGTGTGGTCTCAATTTCACCCTGGCCTATCGCCAGTGATATCACTGTAAGCGCCTTCCATTTATTTTTTCCATAGTATTTATCGAAATATGCAGGAGAAGGGATAAGTCCCGGCAATTCGTTTGTCAATTCTATTCCCAGCTTCTTGCCGAAGCCGAATTCGTTAAGGTACTCCTTCCATTTGGTATAGGCTTCTGAAACTGACCCATATCTTGGATTCTCAAGTATTCTTCTGAAAGTCTGGCAGAAATATGAATTGCACGAATTTGAAATACCATGGACAAGATCAAGGGGTGAACTGTGTGAATGGCATCCGACAAAAAGATACCCGTTGTTGCATCCAAACATTGTCGACGGAGTTATGACATCTTCAGCCAGTCCGATAAGACCGTTGATTGGCTTGAAAGTCGAGCCAGGAGGATATTTGGCCTGAATCGCCCGGTTGAACAGTGGAAGGTTCAGCGTATCGGCGTTTAGCCTTGCAAAATTTTCCGATCGCACCCTTCCGACAAGCAAGGCAGGATCATAATTCGGTGATGAAACAAGGGTGAGCACTTCTCCGGTTTTTGGTTCAAGCGCTACTATGCTTCCCGTTTTATTGTGCATCAGCATTTCCCCATATTCCTGAAGATCCATGTCAATTGTGGAAATGATATCTTTGCCCTGTAAGGCTGTGGTATCAAGACGGCCGTCAGCATATGATCCCTTAATTCTGCTGTATACGTCAACGAGGTAAATTTTCACTCCTCTGCGGCCCCTTAGTTCTTTTTCATATGCCTCTTCGATCCCCAGCTTACCTATGTAGTCTCCAGCCTTATAATAAGGATCTTTTCTGATTATGCCTTCATCAACTTCGCTGACATATCCCAGAAGGTGCGCAGCAATCGGCTTCGAATACTTTCTCAAAGTCCTTGGCTGCACATAAAAACCCGGGAACATGAACATTTTCTCCTGCAATCCGGCATAGGTCTCAGCCGAGATCTGTTTCAGAAATACGGAGGGGGCCCTTCTGGAATAAGATATTGCAGCGTTCATCCTTTCCCTGAATGAGCTGGTTGAAATTTCGAGAAGCTTGCAGAATGTTGCAGTGTCAATCCTTGTAACCTGGGCAGGAACGACCATCATGTCATAGGCAGCCTGGTTATATACAAGGTATCTTTTGTTCCTGTCATAAATAAGACCTCTTGCAGGATATTGAGTAACATACCTTAATACGTTATTGTCGGCCGACAGGCGGTAGGTATCCTTGACCACCTGTATGATGAAAAGCCTGACAAGAAGAACCAAAGCTGCCAGAGCAACGACAGCCATTATCACATATTTTCTGTTGATGAATGCGTCTTTCATGCCAGAATATTACTTTCCTTTCCTGTAATACTCCAGAAGGAGAATGAAACCAAGTGTAAAGGCAGAACTTACAAGTATCCTTAATATTGTTCTGAAGAAACCTTCAAATCTGAAAACCTCAAGGAAAAAGAGCGCTGTATGGTGTATCAATACAATTGCAGAAGCATAAATAAAAAACCACCTTAATCCGTAAACTGCTAGCGACAGGTCTGATCCTGATTCATATCCGTCCCTTGGAGCGATGAGCCTTAAAACTAAAGGCCGCGAAAAAGCTGCCAGTACGGTTGCTCCCGTATGCATGCCCGGAGACCCTGAAAAAAGATCGATTATCAGCCCGGTGAAAAATGATATTATCAAAAGAAGCCATGCCGGTGTCGTTGACGGGATCATCATGATTATCATGATATACACATAAGGATTGACATACCCGCTGAACTGAATGTTGTTCAGAATCAGAATCTGGAAAAAAATCAACAGTATTCCTGACAATATTAACCTCAGCGCAGAATTGATCATTTAAACCTGTTTTCTAGTTCTAACCTTTCATTCCTTCTCAGGTTGGCGATTACGTCAACATAATTAAGCTTTTTGAAATCAGTGAAAAGTGCTACTTTAATAACATAAAAATCACTGCCGCTCTTCTTAGGCTCAACAACTGTTCCTATTGGTATTCCTTCAGGGAATATTGCAGAGTATGCTGTTGTTTCGATTGTATCTCCGACATTTACTGAAATATGCTGGGGAATTTCATTCAACAATGCATATCTGTAGTTTTTTCCGTCCCATGTGAGGGATCCGAAATAACCGTTCGATTTTAGCCTTGCGCTAAGTTTAAAATCAAGGTTCAGCATTGAAATGGCAACTGAAAAATTCTCAGAGCATCCGACTATCATACCTGCAGCACTGTTGCCGCAGATAACTGCCATATCAGGCCTAATACCCTGTCGTGTACCCTTGTCGATTGTGAAAAAGTTCTTTTGCCTGTTGACAGAATTATTTATCACCCTGGCAGGAGTATAACTGTATTGCTGACCGGTGACAGTATCGTTGACATCAGTAAAATCAATACTTTGCTCCTGTGCAAGCTCGCTTATTGTGTTTCGAAGTGAGCTGTTTTGGGATGCAAGGTCGGAGTTTATTTCACGAAGGCTCAGGTATGATCTTGTATTGCTGATACGTTCATTTATGCCATTCGTTATACCCTGAACTCCGTTCACAATCCTCGAATTGTGATAATGGTTGCCGTTTGCGAGCAAGTATAATGCTATCCCCTCCAGGATCAGAAAGACAATAAGGTTATTGTATTTCAGCAGAAAGTTTAGCAGGTTTCTCATTCACGGCGATATATTATCTCATCAGGAATGGAAATTTATCCACATTCTTCAATGCCACACCTGTACCTTTTGCAACAGCATGAAGAGGATCCTCCACAACATTGAAGTTAATATTTATTTTATCTGCAAGCCTCTTGTCAAGCCCTCTCAGCAATGCACCTCCTCCGGCCAGGTAAATGCCTTTGTTAACTATGTCGGCATATAGTTCGGGAGGTGTCTGTTCAAGAACATTAAGAAGGGCAGCTTCAACTTTTGACAGGGATTTATCGAGGCAGTATGCTATTTCCTGGTATGAAATAGGGATTTCGATAGGAAGCGATGTCATGATATTGGGGCCCCTGACAATATAGTCGGGCGGAGGATTGTCAATGTCGGGCAATGCGGCTCCGACAGCGATTTTAATATCTTCAGCCGTTCTTTCGCCGATCTTGATGTTATGCTGATGGCGCATGTATGACTGAATGTCTGCCGTAAATCCGTCGCCTGCGATCCTTATTGACTTGTTGCAGACAATACCTCCGAGGGCAATGACTGCAATTTCGGTCGTTCCGCCCCCGATGTCAACGACCATGCATCCCTCAGGAGCTTCGACATCTACACCGATGCCGATTGCAGCCGCCATCGGCTCATATATCATGTAAACGTCCCTTCCGCCGGCATGCTCAGATGAATCACGAACAGCACGCAGTTCAACCTCTGTACTTCCGGATGGTATGCATACAACCATTTTCAGCGAGGGAGAAAAAAACTTTGAGCCTGTGTTTATCATTCTTATCATGCCTCTTATCATAAGCTCAGCGGCATTAAAGTCGGCTATAACACCGTCACGCAGTGGCCGTACAACTTTAATGTTTTCATGTGTTTTACCATGCATCTGCCTGGCTTCCTCTCCAATCGCAATAAGCTTCCCCGTATTTTTGTCAATTGCAACTATTGAAGGTTCATCAACAACAATTTTATCATTGTGGATTATTATTGTGTTTGCTGTTCCCAAGTCAATTGCAATCTCCTGCGTCAAGAATGAAAATAGTCCCATTTATAGAGATAATTAATTGTTATTTAGTGTTTGAAATGTCTTTTACCTGTGAAAACCATTGCCATTCCATGCGATGTACAGAAATCGACCGAATCCTTATCCCTTACAGATCCTCCGGGTTCGACAACTGCAGTAATGCCTGCATTGAATGCGATTTCGACACAGTCGGCAAACGGGAAAAAAGCATCTGATGCCATGACCGCCCCCTTAAGGTCAAATCCGAAAGCCCTTGCTTTTTCGATAGCCTGCTTCAATGCATCAACCCTTGAGGTCTGTCCGATCCCGCTTGCGCAGAGCTGCCTGTTTTTTGCGAGCACTATAGCATTGGATTTGCTGTGCTTGACAATTTTATTTGCAAAAACAAGGTCTTCTGTTTCCACTGAAGTGGGAACCTTTGGAGTAACCGGGGTCATATCAGCAGCAGTTTCTGTGCTTAGATCCTTTTCCTGCCAGAGGACTCCGTTGAGCATCGACCTGAAATAATATTTCTTATCTGCCCAGGTTTTCCTCCTGAGGATTATCCTGTTCTTTTTCTGCATCAGGATTTTCAGGGCTGCTTCTGAATAATCAGGTGCAATAATTATTTCAAAAAATATCCTGTCGATCTCGGAGGCTTCTGCTTCCGTAACCGGAACGTTGCATGCTATAACACCGCCATATGCTGAAACCGGATCACATGCGAGTGCATCCTTCCAGGCATCTGATGGATTTCTTCTAGAAGCTGCGCCACAGGCATTGTTGTGTTTGATAATCACAAACGTAGTTTCGTCAAATTCATCAATAAGCCCTAGAGCTGCATCAATATCAAGAAAATTATTGTAGGAAATTTCCTTGCCATGAAGCTTATCGAAGACTTCCTCCGGGTCGCCGAAAAAAACTCCTTTCTGGTGAGGATTTTCACCATAACGCAACGGATATGATGAGTTTATACTTTCCCTGAAGACGGAAATTCCGGCATTACGGTTAAAGTATTTAAAAATTGCAGTATCATAATTTGAGGAGGTCATGAAGGCCATGGCAGCAAAATATCTCCTGTCATCTATCGACGTAGTCCCGTTCTTTTCATTCAGCAGATCAAGAAGAGCGCCATATTGTGAGCTTGATGATACAACCAGTACGTCGTTGAAATTCTTTGCACCTGCACGGATAAGAGATATACCCCCGATATCTATTTTTTCGATGATCTCGCCTTCATCATCCGACTTTTTCACCGTCTCCTCAAAAGGATAAAGATCCACAATAACAAGGTCTATCTCCGGGATCCCGTATTTTGAAAGCTGAAGAGCATCTTCCTGATTGTCACGGCGGGAAAGAATACCGCCAAATACCGACGGGTGAAGTGTTTTTACCCTTCCGCCGAGTATTGACGGATAGGTCGTAAGACTTTCAACAGTTTCGGCAGGAATTCCAAGATCTTTTATAAAACTGAAAGTTCCGCCTGTCGAGTAAATTTTTATTTCAAGTTCATGAAGCTTTCTTACAATATCTTCAAGCTGGTCTTTATAATAGACCGATATCAATGCACTTTTGATTCGTTTATTACTCATAATCTGATTTTTATGATGGGCCCACCCCTTCAGATCCAGGCGGTTAAAAATAGACATTTTTTTATTATCCTCAATACAAAATAATTAGGAATATTATTGTCGTGCAACAGCTTCAGGAAAATCAAATGATTTTTTTACCTTTGGCTTCCACTTATTCCTTAAAAAATAAAATATGTCATTAAGACTATTCAGGGAGGGGTTTTTATTCGCGATCAGTGCAGTTACTACCAACAAGTTACGGACATTTCTGTCGCTCTTTGGAATAACAATTGGCATATTTTGCATTATTTCAGTGTTTACTGTCCTCGACTGGCTTGAAAAGTCGATTCGCGACAGCATTAATTCCATGGGGAACAATGTTGTTTATGTGCAGAAGTTCCCATGGTCGTTCAACAGCAACCTGGCATGGTGGGATATTATCAAATGGCCTACCATCTCACTCGAGGATTATCAGGCTGTAATGACAAGGTCGACCAAAGTGGAAGCAGCATCATTTCTTGCTGCTCGTGGCGACAGGATTAAATATAAAAGCAATGTTGCAAATGATGCTGTAATTGCTGCCGTAACCGACAACCTTGAAAAGGTGGTATCATTTGAAATCGGTAAGGGCAGGTATTTCTCTCCCTTTGAATATGCCAGCGGTTCAAATGTAGCAGTACTCGGGGCCGATATAGCCGAAAGACTTTTCGAAAATGCCGATCCCCTGGGTAAAACTATAACCATCGCAGGTCATAAGGCCACAATAATAGGTGTTCTTAAGAAGGAGGGAGAAGGAGGAATAAGCCTGAGCAATACTGACGAGATAACCCTTATACCATTGAAATTCGGCAGGAGCTTTATAAACCTTAAAAACAGGTTCGTCGATTCACAGATGATGATAAAAGCCAAACCGGATGTGTCGGTACAGGAACTTTCCGATGAGGTAACTATGATTCTAAGATCCGCCCGCAGACTTAAACCTGTTGAAACAACAAATTTCTCTGTAAACACTGCCACTATGCTGTCACAGGGTTTTGATGCCGTATTCCAGGGGATTAATATCGGAGGTTGGATAATCGGGTGCTTTGCGATCCTGGTTGGCGGTTTCGGAATAGCCAACATAATGTTTGTCTCGGTACGGGAAAGAACGAACATTATCGGCATACAGAAGGCTCTGGGAGCAAAACGGTCATTCATCCTTCAGCAGTTTCTGACCGAATCGGTACTGCTTTCCATAACCGGAGGATTTCTTGGATTGTTGCTTATCTTTATCGGAACACTTATAGTGAATTATTTCTATGACCTGAAGATGTTCCTGACAGTAGGAAACATCTTTCTAGCGCTTTTCATATCCGGTATTATCGGTATCATAGCCGGATATGCTCCTGCAAATGCTGCTGCCAGAATGAATCCGGTCGATGCCATGGGTTTCTCATTCTGACCCTGCAAGGTTTTCCGATATCCAGTTTGTAAGGCTTACAAACTCATCCACGGAAAGCTGCTCAGGCCTTTGCTGAAGGGCAGGATACTCCTCTGATCTGATATCAAACGCCGACTTTATGGAGTTCCTCAGCATCTTACGCCGCTGATTGAAGCCGGCCCTGACAACTTTGAAAAACAGACCTTCATCACAGGAAAGGCTTTTTACATCATTCCTTCTGATCCTTATTACCCCCGATCTTACCTTTGGCGGAGGCGAAAAAACAGTATTCGGCACAGTGAAAAGATATTCCGCTGTATAAAAGGCCTGAATAAGCACACTCAATATGCCGTAGGTTTTTGTTCCAGGTCCGGCACATATCCTTTCTGCAACTTCTTTCTGAAGCATCCCGCATACCTCAACTATCTTATCCCTGTGTTCAAGTATCCTGAAAAAGATCTGGCTTGAGATATTATAGGGGAAATTGCCTATGAGCGCTATCGGGCCTTCGAAAAAACTTTCAAGGTCAAGTTTAAGGAAGTCACCTGTTATGATGTTCTTCAGGCCCGGAAAATTCTCCTTAAGATAATGAACTGATTCATTGTCAATTTCAATCACGCCAAATTCAGGAAAGTCTCTTTTTAACAGGTATTCCGTCAGTACGCCCATTCCCGGACCGATCTCAAGCACTCCCGAATATCCTTCACCAGTAAGCGAACCAACTATCTTCCGGGCTATCGATCTGTCTTTAAGAAAATGCTGACCGAGATTTTTCTTTGGAAAAACTCTGTTCATATTCATACGGGAAGGAGTTCTCTTCCGAATTTTCTCCATATCGGGATCCTAAGGCTTTCAAGAAAGTAGATGAACCGCTTCAGAACATCAAGATATAATGTAACAAATAATACAATTGTCATTAACCAAATAGCACCAGTATTGAATAACAGGGTATCCACAACCGTATTACCAAGCATTTTGAACGGAGCATAAAAATGAGCCCTCCCGTAACGTGATCCTGGCCTCATTAACACCGGATCGGCTTTCTGAATAAGCTTTTTATCGGTTTCGTATATTTTAATGGTCCCAAACCTGTTAAGGACAATATCGGCAAGGGTTTCATTGTAATCAGCCTCCCTTAGCTTCTGAAATTGAGGTTCTCCCATTTTGGCTACGATTGCCTTTACAAGCGAGTCTTTCCTGTCCTGAACTGTTTTGTTTCTTACCCTGATAAAAGTGGCTAGCGAATCAACATAGCTTTTCGCCTGAATGGATATTGTTTCATTAAAATTCTCATAATTGAGCTTTGTAATCCATGTACCGGGACGAACACCTGTTTCAGATGCAAGAATATTAAAATGATAATTCAGCTTTCTGAAATTATTCCTGGCATCTTCTTCATAATCAGGATTTCTGCCTGCAACACGGCATTCTTCAACCTTTACCTTGAGCATAGGCAGAAGGAATGAACTATACCATCCCGTCCGGCTTATCTCCATATCATAGTTGAAAAATGGCTTTTCGTATTTATTATTCTTAAACTCTTCTACCATTAGAGCTTCATAAGCCCACCTTGTAGCCATAAAATCTCCGATTATCGGAACATAAATCTTTTTAGTCAACGATTTATGCAGATCATCGAATTTGATCATTGCACCGCCGAGAAGCAGCATGGGAACCAGAAGAAGCGGTATCAGAATATATATGCTTACTGCAGTCCTCAGTCCTGCCGAAATGTTCAATCCAAGCATGTTCCCGAAACATGCTGTTGAAAAAAGGATTAGCCATTGCTGGAAAAGCATTCCCCTTACCTCAAGAAGGGTGTTTGCAACAACAACAAACGAGAGGGTTTGAATGGCTGACATGAAAAAGAGGAATACGATTTTTGACATCAGGTAACTCGACCTGCTTATGTTGAGGAATTTTTCCCTTTCAAGTATCTTTCTGTCCCTGAAAATTTCTTCTGCGCTTACTGTAAGGCCTACAAAAAGAGCGACAATAATCGACATGAAAAGAAAGACAGCATAGTTCTTATTTCCGCCGAATGTATAATCGGCGTTGACGCTGTATTTTGAAAGATATCCAAGGATAAAGGCAAGAACCGGAACCTCCAGCAGGTTTATCGTCATGTATTGCCTGTCGGCCAATTTGCGTTTTACATTCCTTATTATGAATGTTTTAAGCTGTTCAGATTTAGCAGGAACACGGAAATTGCTTTTAGGAAGAGCCGTTTTGACCGGAATATCGCCGAATGAAGGCATCATCTTCTTACGGTATCTTTGATACCATTCCTCAGGGCTTATTTGTCTTTCCTTTCCAGGATATCCGGCATTGTCGATAACTTTTACCTCAATAATGTGCAGAATGTTTTCAGTCTCTATATTTCCACAACTTGGGCATTCGCTTTCTGCGGCATTTGCCTGTGATGTTTCGGTTTTAAAATAGACGAGCGCCTCAACGGGGTCTCCGTCATAGATCATATAACCGCCTTTGTCAAGAATCCAGAGCCTGTCGAACATCTTAAGGATATCCGATGAAGGCTGATGGATTATGGTAAATACAAGCTTGCCTGACAATGCCTGATTTTTCAAAAGCGACATGACCTTTTCACTATCGAACGATGAAAGGCCTGATGTGGGCTCATCGACAAACAGGATACCCGGCTCCCTCATGAGTTCAAGGCCGATATTCAGCCTTTTTCTCTGCCCTCCGCTCACTTTTTTATTAAGGATATCTCCTACCTGAAGGTCCTTAATTTCATAAAGGTCAAGGTCAATAAGGACTTTGTCGACCGTCTGCTTCAGCTGTTCCTCATTATAATCGCCGAAACACAGACGGGCATTGAAATAGAGATTCTGATATACAGTAAGTTCCTCAATAAGCATATCATCCTGTGGGACAAAACCTATAAGCCCTGCCAATTCTTCCGAATCGTCGTAAAGATCATAACCATTGATATAGAGATTTCCGGAAGTGGGCCTGGTTTTGCCATGAAGAACATTTAGCATTGTGGTTTTGCCTACGCCGCTGCCTCCCATCAGGCCTATCAGGTTGCCCGACTCGATCCTGAAATTCATTTTTCTGACTCCGTTATCGGAGTTTTTAAATATGAATTCTATTTCCCGACCATCAAAAATTATCTTTTCAGGGAATTTTCTCGATACAAACTTCTTGTATATCCTTGAATAATAAATCGGATCTATTCCCTGTCCTTTTATATTTACACCTCTTTCAAGAAGATAGGGCCGGCAGGCAATTATATCACGCCCCTTGAAATACAGGGTAAGAGTTCCATCATACGTAAGAATCAGGGATCCTGTGCTCTCGATATGAAGAATAAACATGTGACCTTTGAATCCCTTTAACCTTATATGGCGCCATTTATCGTAATTTGCAAAACTTCCCGAGGCCCAGAATTTGGGATTTTCATTTTCAATGATCAGGAGGCAATCCGATGAAACCTCATCGTAATTCCTGCCGATCATAAAAGCCATCGCATTGTCGTATTCCTTTTTCGAGATATTGAAGGTTCTTGCTACAATGTCAATGATCGTCTTTTCCTGTTCGGAGATAAGTCCGTCTTCAAATGCAAATTCAAGAAGCTGCAGGAACACTATCATCCTTTCTTCGAGGAAAAGTCCTTTTTTTATCTGCCTGCATATATTCGTGATCTGAAAGGTGATGAGGGAATCCTCATCCGACAATTCGGCTTTGTCAACGCTTTTTAGTTCATTTGAGTAAAACTCAAGGTTGTTTTCAAAAAGAGCATAGTACTCCTCCTCAAGCTCACGGTTAAGATATCGTCTGAGGTAACTGCGAAGGATCTTTTTACCTCTTGTCGAGATACCGCCCGGATTAATGGTGGAAACAATGGCAAAAATATGTATCAGAGCCAGGAGTACAGATTCCCTCATAGAGAAATGATGAAAAAAAGACCGCAAATATTAATCTTTGCGGTCATTTAATTATGAATATGATATTATAATATTTGACCTCTAACTGTTGTAATCGCTTTTGTAATATTCATTATATCCTGGTTTGTAAGGCTTGTTGTCAGGCCGGAATAAACCTGCCTGACAGGTTCGAGCTTATCAACAAAATCCTTAAGATTGGGATCATCAAGATATGGCTTTGTAATATCCATGAAAAGATCGAATGATTTCTTCTGCTCGATAAGGACTTTTGAAATGCCGGCGATCTGATAAGCTGCTTCCGAAACGTGTGTTGTCAGATACATCCCTTCAACCCAGGCGCCTCCGACAACAAGCAGTGCAAGAGGCTGCTGGTCATTGTCGCTCAGATATGAATATGTATTATTGAAGGCATCCGTGAGAATCTCAACAAGCTTATCCTTATTGTCAAAATTCTCCTTGATCTTGTCATACAGTGTCTCATCATAGATCTTCGACATGTTCAGATCAGCTGCAAGCGACCTTATTGCATCCAGATAGTTGATAACTTCCTGCTGAATATTATACAAAGTGGCATAACTGAGATCAGCTCCATAGCTTCCAAGGTTAATAGCTTTGCTGGGACTTGTAAGATATTTTTTTGAATTTTCAACCGGGTTTGAGATACCGAGAATATAACCAACCTCAAGGTCTGAAAGCATTTTGATTACCTCAGCTGATGTAGGCAGAGGATAAACATTCTTTTCAATCTCACTTCTCAGCGTATCGACCTCCTCAAGTTCTATTTTCTTCTGTTCCTTCTTTTCAGCCCGGTTTTTGCATGAACCAAGACCGGTAACGCAAAATATCAGCATTGGAATAATGACAACTGCTATAGCCTTTTTCATCGTAGTTAGTTTAAAATTATAATCCTTTAAAAACGGTTATAAAAATAATAAATAATATTAATATAGCCCGCTCACTTCAATCTATTTTGCAAAATACTATAATAACTACAATATCAATCATTCCGCCTCAGTTAATTCACCAAAAATCTTTAACCAAACGGATGTCATTTTTATTTATCTTTGTGCCCCTGAAAACCATTTGTATTAATGTATTGGAACTTTGACGAATTTGTCCCGAGGGAAGGAACAGACTGTCTGAAATATGACCGCAGAAAGGAAGTGTTCGGCACAGATGATGTCATCCCGATGTGGATCGCCGATATGGATTTCAGGACCCCTGATTTTATAATATCTGCAATGAAGAAAAGGCTTGACCATGAGATAATGGGATACTCATTCAGGCCTGAACAGTATTATAAATCCATCGCATCATGGCAGCAGAAAAGACATAACTGGAAAATAAATGAAGAGTGGATCTGTTTCAGTCCCGGTATTGTGCCGGCACTGAATCTATGCACATTGTCGTTCACACGTCCCGGCGATTCGGTAATGGTACAGCCCCCGGTTTATACGCCTTTCTTCCCTGCAGTGGAGAGCCATGGACGTAATCTTGTTTATAATCAGCTGATTGAAAAGAACGGCAGATGGACAATGGATTTTGATACACTGGAAAAAACTATCAGCCCCGAAGTAAAAATGATTATTGTCTCCAATCCACACAATCCGGTTGGCAGATCATGGACCAGGGGGGAACTTTCGCGACTTGCTGATATCTGCCTGAGAAACAACATCCTGATCCTTTCAGACGAGATACATTGCGATCTTGTTCTGCCCGGGTTTGAACACACCCCGGTGGCAACACTGTCAGAGGAAATCGCTGAAATAACAGTCACATGCATAGCACCCAGCAAGACATTCAATCTGGCAGGACTTTCAACATCGTCAGTAATTATTTCAAATCCGGTTCTAAGAAAATATTTCAGGTCAAAAGTGGAGCATCTCCACATCGAACACGGAAATATTTTCGGCACAACTGCCTCGACAGCAGCATATTCCTTTGGAGAGGAATGGCTAGGTCAGTTGCTCGACTACCTCAAAGGCAATGCAGGGTACGCCGTTGAATTCTGCAGGGAAAATATTCCTGAAATAATACCTTCAACGCCCGAGGCTACATATATGATCTGGCTTGACTGCAGAAAGCTTGGTCTTAATAGCGAAGGTCTCCGTGATTTCTTTGTCAGGAAAGCGAAGGTAGGCCTTAATGAAGGGATCTCTTTCGGTCCCGGAGGTGAAGGTTTTATGAGGATGAACCTTGCCACCGCCAGGGATGTTGTAAAAAGGGCTTTTGACCAGATAGAACGTGCAGTGGCTGAGTACAGGTAATGAATAAAAACAGTTGACAGATGAATAACACTATTAAAGTAAAGATTACTCTCGAAGACGGAACTGTCTATCACGGGAAATCATTCGGAGCTCCTGTTGCAGCTGCCGGCGAGGTTGTTTTCAACACTGCAATGACCGGGTACCCCGAAAGTCTTACAGATCCTTCGTACAAAG
>JAAYUS010000244.1 GCA_012517605.1 Bacteroidales bacterium | reverse complement strand
CCAACAGTAAGAGTAGTGGCATGATAATTACCGTCATGCGTATACGATCCGAGTTCCGGCAGGCAGGTTTTCTTCGCAAAAGCCTTGCACTGACCATTAACAGACGCCACTGATGCCAGAATGAAAAGCATCAGGATCGGTACAGTCTTTAATATTCTCATATCCAGCTTATTTTATCAGATTTGAGCGAATTTCTGTAACTGTCCTTGCAAGTTCAGTGAATACATCAGGCGAAAGATCTGCCTTGACTTCCGATTTCAGAACTGTAACGTTTGCTGCCTGATCGTATTCCGGACGTACCGGAGTAGTTGTAACCTGAATTTTATCAAAAACAGTTTTTATCTTCTGAATCTGTGCTATTATTTCATCAATAGCCGGGTGGCCCTTGCTTTCTTCAAGCAGTCTAAACAGAATATCTATCGAAAGTTTCTGGTCAATAATCCTCCCGACAAGCTTATTGTTGTCGAAATCCTTCATGTCGACGAGCCGGGTGGAAATATAAAGGCCCTCAATCCAGCCTCCTGTAAGGACAATGGCTGCAATTGCAGGCTGGCCATTTTCCTCGAGATACGAATTGGAATTCATGTAAGTCTGGGAGACAATATCCATAATTACATCCCTGTCGTGGATATTGGCTTCAAGTTTTTCAACATCCTCATCACTGATTGCATCGAGGATACCCAGTCCGTCAGCCATTTTCTTGGCAGCATTCATATAGTTTATGATAAGCTGGGTCTGATCATACAGACTTGCAAAGCTCAGGTCGCATGTATAGATGCCGAGGTTAAGAGCCATGCTCTTGTTTGTATTGTAATTCCTGGTATTGTCGACCGGATTCAGAAGGTCTTCATCAAAAACTGCCCCGGCCGATTTAATGAGCATTGCAGACTCAAGCGGAGACGGGAGGGTATAAAATATCTTTTCAGCCTGTTTAATATTTTCATATATTGCTGCATCAGAACGTGTGACAGCAAGTGAATCAGCCTCCTTGTTTTCACCTTTGACGCCTGAACGGCAACCGGTGAATGCCAGTGAAAAAAGAAATAACAATGCAGGAACACCGTTACCGATTTTAAGAAGTTTATTCATGATCGAGTGATTTATTGTCCTTTCTAATTAACGCTAAATTAGTACATTATTTTAATCTGTCAACTGAACAATCCAAATTGAAGGATTCTTAACTTTGCAAGAAATCATTCAAAATGAGCAGTACAGAAAATAAACGTAAAGAACTTGAACATATTTTAACAGGAGGAAACTTTGTTAAAATAACAGGGGCTATCAAGGCTATGAGGGAAGAGCCTCCTTTCAGCGGTGCCATCAACCTGCTTATTTCATTTTACAATGATACCGACAACGATTCCATAAAAAGACTAATCAGGGATTTCATGAATGATCTGCGTGACCAGGCGTCGTGCACGGAAGTCGTTGAAGAGTTGAGAAAAGACCTTAAGGCCGAAACCATGAGGATGGCTATCTCATCATGCTGGCAGTCGGGCCTTGATTATTCGGATTTCTCAGAAGTATTTGCAGAATTGTTCCTTTCTTCGGATTATATGACTGCAATTGAGTGTTTCACAGTAATTGAATCGAATGCAGACAGGCTGGAGCGGTCAAAAAAAGATGAGCTTATAAGGATCATTAATGAAGGCATTTCGACAGGTACGGGCGACAAGCGGTCGCTGGCACTGGAGTTGATTTCGGTGCTGGAATGAATTACGGCAGGCGGCGCACGGCGTGATGGGTGGGGCATGCGGCGTGACGCTCGAAACAGGAAGTTTCGGGTTTCGGGTTAAATGCAGAGCCTGAAGATGTTATTCGAAGGATGAGAAGTATTTCATGAACTGGGTGCGTTCGAATACTGTCGGTTTTTCGTAATTGAGATAATTTAGTTTTCCCCTGAAATCATGTATATTTTTAAAACCTTTGGAGGACATCCAGTCAGAGATCTGTCCGTTCATTGTTTTAATATAGGATATACCTTTATTATATAATACAGAACAAACCTGGACAGTAGTGGCGCCCGCAAGCAGGTATTTTACTGCATCCTGGCCCGAATGAACGCCTGTTGAGGCAGATATGTCGATTTTGATATCCTGGGCGCTGGCCATACCTATCCATCTGAGAACATAACGCCGTTCATTATCCTGACTCAGGATCGAAGCCGGAATAACCTCCATCCTGTTTATATCGATATCCGGTTCATAGAATCTGTTGAACATAACTACTCCCCTTATGCCTCTGATATAAAACTGATCTATCATATACAGAATATTTGAAAACCTGTATCCTATTTTCAGCACTATGGGTATTTTGACTGTCCTTTTCAGGTTCTCGATAAGGTCAAAATAGAGTTTCTCCGATTCGGCTGCTGACTTTTTCCTGTCGACAGGCAAAAAGAAAACGTTGATTTCAATTGCATCGGCTCCCGCATCTTCTATATTCTTCGCAAAGCCTGTCCATCCTTTTGCAGTATAGCAATTTATGCTTGGTATAACAGGTATTGAAAGGTTTCTTTTCGCGCTTCGTATGAGTTCGAGATATGCTTCGACCGAGTTGTCGTGGATATAATTTGACAGATAATCATCTGCCTCGGGATAACTGCCCGGAGCAGACTGGAATGAATGTATGTGGTGGTTTATCTGTTCTTCGAACAAAGATTTCAGAACGACAGCACCGGCACCGCTTTCTTCTGCTTCCTTCAGCTGTCCGGTTGTTGATGTAAGCCTGCTGCTGCTTACGATAAGAGGAGATTTTAATGTCAGGCCGAGGTATTCCGTAGTCAGGTTTTCCATATTCAATATTTTTAATATAATCAATTTCGTTCCCCAAATATAAGACTTCCGATCCTAACCATTGTGCTCCCTTCGCTTATTGCTATGGCAAAATCGCCGGACATTCCCAT
>JAAYUS010000046.1 GCA_012517605.1 Bacteroidales bacterium | reverse complement strand
TTTCGGCGGAAAACATCATTTGTACCGTTTTCAGAATTCCAGATATGCTTTAATCTTTCTGCATGTTTCTTCCGAGATGAGATGGTTTTTCATCATGTCCTCCAGTCCATTAATCCTGCCGCTTAACTGACGGTATTTCAGGATTGCCTCAACCTCATTCTTTTTAAAATACGGATGTCGTGCAAGATCCTTGTATTTTGCATCATTGACATTTATTTTCCTAATAGAAAGAGAATCCGCAAACACCCTTTTGCAGATCAAATCATAGGTTTCGGCAGGCAGTCCGTACACTTCCTTCAGCTGCTCCACCGAAACAAAGCCTCCCAGCAGGTTCCTGTATTTGATAATCCTTACCGACAGAACAGGACCTATCCCGGGCAACGCCACCAGGGCGGAGGAATCGCTTAGGTTAAGATCTGTCAGCGGCCTGCTTGCTGCCTGCCTGCTGACTTTATACGGTATTGCCCTGTTTCGTGCCGGCTTTGGAACAGTGTCCTGTAAAAATGATGCGCAGGATATGTCAACCGGTATTTCTTCAATTTTTATTTTGCGGGATGGGACAATATATCTTATGCTTAAAACACAAACTATAATGACAAGAAGAATGAACGTTGACCTTCTTTCCCTTCTTGTAAAGCCAAGCCAGTTGCCCGCAATTTTTTTCAATGCTGACATAATAATGAAAAAAGCAGAGAGACTGGATGCAATTTATGCAATTTCCATGGTAAATCAAGTGGTTGAATGGGAAAAACCTGAGGGTAGATAGAAAAAACCGATCAGAAAGGATAGCCGATCCCCAGTACCACGGTAAAATCGTTCCTGAAACTGTAAGGCCGGTTATAGATGATCCATCTGGAGCCCTCTGCAATTGAAGGATCGCGTAGCTTTACACCCATATCAACCCTTCCGGTTACAAACTTGAAGTCAAACCTCAGTCCTGTTCCTGTCCCGACAGCAATGTCCTTCAGAAATTTATCAAACCTGAATTCTGCGCCTGGTCTTGCAACATCCTTGTTAAAGGTCCAGATGTTTCCTGCATCTGCAAAAACAGCGCCTTCCAGTATCCAGAACAATTTAAACCTGTATTCGGCGTTTGCCTCCAGTTTAATATCTGCAGTCTGGTTCAGGAATTCGGCCTCTTCAGGAACATATGAACCGGGGCCCAGTGATCTCACCTGCCATGCCCTTATGCCATTTGCTCCGCCTCCGAAATATTGTTTTTCAAAGGGTATTGCCTTCGAATTTCCATACGGAATTCCGAGTCCGACAAAACCCCTGTAAACTATTGAGCTAACATCATTCAATACCACATTGTACCGGGCATCAAGATCTGTACGCACATATTGCGCGAAGGGTTGTCCGAAAATCCTGTATGATCCGTCAACCTTGCCGGCGCCTGCCATCCGGCTCGCCGCCGAAAGCATATTCCCTGCCATCTCCGCATTAAGGCGAAGGAACCAGTAGTCTCTCGATTTCTGTATCTTCTGGTTGTTGAATATGAATGAATAGCTGGCACCGAGTATCATAACATCCCTGTAGCTGTATGCAAGGTATGATGATGACTCTATCTTCTCCCTAAAAGCCGTATCGATCTTTAATAGCTTGACAACGTTCAGCTGCAGCGGATTTACTATATGAGACCTGTAGCGGTGGCCCGACCAGCTGTATCCGAATGTGGCATTTGCAATCGTCCTTGTATAAAAGGGCATATTCTGATAGTTGTATGCCGCCAGGATTGTCGATGTGGGGTTATAGTTCTTTACAAATTCCTCGCTCCTGAGAAAAGGGAAAAGAAAACGCGGCACTCTCAGGCTTGTTTCAAACCCGTATTCCTGTGTGCTTCTGAGCCGTGCATTTTTTTGAGTCATAGCCTCAAATGCCCCTTTGAGTTTCATGCTGAATTGTTCGGCGCCGTGAAAAAGATTTTTGTGCTGATAGATAAGGTTAAGGGCGCCACCCAGATCTCCTGCAGTGTTGGTCCCTTCAATTTCAACGTTGAACGACTGCTGACTTAATAAAGTGAGCTGGATATGGCAGTTTAGATACTGGTCCTGTCCCGTTTTATCCTCCGGAGCATCCGTGTCGCTGAAAAAAATATTTATGAGCCTGTAGGCTTTAAGCGACATAAGATGACTCTGGCTCTGTTCCGTGTTAGTAATATTATATACAGCACCCGGCTTCAGATATAGCGATTGCAGGATAAGATCGTATTTAAGCTGCGACCTGGCCTGTGAAGTCACAAAATAATACCCCTTGTAGTTGACAGTGTCGAGTTTGCTGAGATATTCTGCCCCGCCTTCGAGAACATCCTTGGGAACAAAATCAGGATAGATATAAATGTCTTTGATTTTGTAAATGGGATGAGAAAGATATGTCACTCTTCCATACATATCTGATTTTGAATAAGCCCTGATATCGTAATATATATTCACCTGTCTCCTGCCTGCCGTGCTGTCGACCCTGAATGAAATATAGTCGGAAGAAAACCCATAAAAGCCATGATTTTTTATATATCGCTGAACCCTGTTCATCTCAGACTGCAGGACATCTACATCATAAGGCCTGCCCCTCTGGATCATACAATTGATTGAATCAAAATAAACAAGCTTCCTTATAGTCGTATCTTCAATTTCATAATATAGATTACGGATGGTATAAGGTGATTTAAGATCGACTTTATAATAAACATCTGATTTCCTTTTATTTGTTTTTACAGAATCAGTTACTCTACCGTCAAAGTAACCTTTGGAGCTTACGTATGTCAGAAGCTGTTCCCTGCTTTTCTCGGCAATCAGGGAGTCAAAGATAACAGGCTCCTCCCCTATGTTGCGAAGCCAGCCATGAGGCCATTTTTCCTTGTTTATGTTCGAAAGGTTATATAATCCGAGATGAAACCTTGCCCCGAAGATCTTTTTATTTGGTTTCTGCCTGATATAGGGAGAAAGCTCGGCCTGTGTCATCCCCTGCCTGTTGATCTCAATATGATTGCCGTTAAGCAGTGTCTTTCCCTCCGGAACATATTTGGTAGGATTGCATGAGTACAAAAAAAAGCTAAGCGGAATAAGGGGCAGAAAAGCCCTGAAGAAAATATTTCTTTTATTTAAACAGCTTTTTTCCAAAATTTGTATCTGAATGCCGGAAGCAAATATATCAATAATAAAAAAATAACTTTGAAGTGTCATTATCATTATTGATAGCTACAGTATCCTCCGCCCGATTTAAACCAAAAAAGCCATATGATCAGCAAGAACAGGATCAGACAGATTACAGCCCTGCGGAAAAAGAAAGAAAGGGATGAAAACCGGACCTATGTGATTGAAGGTGACAAGATAGTAAGGGAATATCTGAAATCGGGAATCAGGATCAAACTGCTTGCAGCCAAGCCTGAGTTTATTTCCTCTCTCAGACCGTATGAAAGGGAACGAATCGATGAGGTTGTAACATGCAACTATGATGAACTGAAGAAAATAAGCACATTGACAACTCCGCATAATGCACTGGCCCTTGTGCCCTACCCGGAAAACACACCCGACACTGGTGAAATTCTCAGTGAGTTATCTGTTGCCCTCGATTTTGTGCAGGATCCTGGTAATCTCGGAACAATAATACGTTCAGCTGCATGGTTCGGGATAAAAAACATTGTCTGTTCTTTCAATTGCGTCGACCTGTACAATCCAAAGGTCATTCAGGCTACAATGGGAGCCATACTTAACGTTAATGTTCATTATATGAGCCTTAATGATTTCCTTAAAACGGCAAATGATTGCGGATTGCCTGTCTGCGGAGCCATTCTGGAAGGCAGATCAGTTTACGATATTATGATAGAAAGAAGAGGAGTGATCCTTCTGGGAAATGAGTCAAAAGGTATATCGGAGGAATTGTTGCCATATATTACAGACAGGATTTCCATTCCAAAATTCAGTGATGCAATGTATGGCATAGAATCTCTTAATGTAAGCATGGCGGCATCAGTAATCTTTTCAGAATTTGCAAGGAGAAAAAAGCTGCTTAACGAAACACGGCCATAAACTTAGTTTTACAAATGGCCATGCGGTCTATCAGGCCAGGTTATATTTAGAAGCTATTGCTTCTGCTGCTTTTAAGCCATCTACTGCCGACGATACTATCCCGCCTGAATACCCCGATCCCTCACCGCAGGGATAAAGGCCCCGGAGTGAAACATGTTCCATGGTTCCGGCATTTCTCGGTATACGGACAGGCGATGAGGTCCTCGATTCGACACCAAGTATTACAGCTTCTTCAGTGATGAATCCCCTCATCATCTTTCCGAATTCAGCAAATCCTTTCTGAAGCTTTTTGCCGATAATCCCTGGCAGCCATTCATGCAACGGTGATGATATTACTCCGGGAAAGTATGAAATGCGGGGAAGTGTTCCTGAAACACGGCCGGCAAGGAAATCAGTAAGTCTCTGGGCCGGCGCCCGCTGGGTTCTGTCGCTGTTCTCCCAGGCCAGTCTTTCAGTTTCCATCTGGAACTTAAGGCCTGCCAGATCTCCGAACTTTCCATATTCTGTCAGATCTTCAGGCCTTATCTCAACCACAATCCCGGAGTTTGCAAATTGTGAATTCCTGCCTGAAGGAGACATGCCATTAACGACAATTTCAACCTGAGAGGTTGCTGCAGGTACTATAAACCCTCCCGGGCACATGCAGAATGAATATATTCCGCGGTTATCCACCTGTCTTACAAGACTGTATGACGCGGCCGGAAGATAAGAGCCTCTTGATCTGCCATGATATTGTATCCTGTCGATAAGTTCCTGTGGATGTTCGACTCTCACACCCATGGCAAAGGCTTTTTGTTCTGTCAAAATATTGCTCCGGAGGCAGAGTGAGTAAATATCCCTGGCAGAATGACCGGTTGCCAGAATCACTGACTGAGAGAAGTATTTCTCGTTACCTTGTGCGACCACACCTTTTATTGTACCGCCTTCAGTTATAAAACCTGTGACCTTCTTTTCAAAAAGTATAAGGCCACCGGCATCGCATATCGATTTTCTTATGTTTGTAATTATTCCTGGAAGTTTGTCAGTGCCAAGATGAGGATGTGCTTCGTAAAGTATATTTCCATTTGCACCATGCAGGCAAAGAAGTTCCAGTACCCTTCTGTTGTTTCCTCTTTTTTTCGACCGGGTGTATAGTTTTCCATCTGAAAAAGTCCCTGCACCACCTTCTCCGAAACAATAATTACTGTCGGGATCAACAGTCTGTTCTCGGCTTATTTTTGCAATATCCCTTTTTCTCGATGAGACATCCTTTCCCCGTTCAAGTATAACAGGCCTCAACCCGAGTTCAATAAGCCTTAGGGCAGCGAACATACCTGCCGGTCCTGCTCCGATAATAATTACTTCCTGACTTCTTTCAACGTTCTGAGATCTGTAAGGGAATATCTGTTGTTTTACCTCCTCATCTCCTGTAAAAACCTCCACCTCAAGATTCACCTTAATATCTTTCCTGCGCGCATCGACCGATCGTCTGATAATGCGTAAGAAGGATACTCCTGAAGCTTTCAGACCTGCCCCGGATGCAGCAAGTCGGATTATAGCTGATTCGTCAGCAGAAGTTTCCGGATCAAGTGTAAGATTTACGATCTTCGGCATTGTTATTCAAAATGGAATGCAATTATCCAGATCTGCGACCGCATCTTTTCAATGGCATTTGCATATTCGGGAAAGCCCGGAGCCGGATCATGGACCATCACATCCCTTAGTCCGTTCGACATTTTGAGCTCAATAGAAAATTTAAAATATGGCAGGTAAAAATCAAGGCCTGCACCTGCTTCATAATAGAGATCTGATCTTTTAAGTCGGATGTATACAGGTCTTTCGTCGTCATACTCCTTTTTCCCGGCCAGGTCGTACCTGTAGTTCAACCCTCCAATAACGTATGGTCGAATGTTGTTAAGCCTGTCGCCTTTGTATTTCAGCAGAAAAGGAAATTCAAGGTATGATGACTCAACTCTCTGTTTATCATTGTATATCGATTCATATAGATCACCGTCCTCAGTCTTCACTATGGTATAGAAACGGATGTTCCTCTGCCCGAAAGAGACCCCGGGCAGAAACCTGAAGTCAAGATATTTCGCCGGCCTGAGATTGGTAACAATCTGTATATTTATTCCGGGGTTCAATATTGACACTTCCGGATTCAGATATTTCCCCGCGTCGGAAGGAAGCGGCATTTTGCTGGGTGTAATATTGAAATCCATCAGGTTCATCCCGAGGCTGAAGCCGAAATGAAGCAGCTTGTCATCGTACCACGAATCATTTTTCGGTTTCTGTTTCTGGCCGAAAGATTCAATGTGCAAGATGATGAACAGACCGGCAAATATTATATATAGGAGTCTTTTTCTCAAATAATCCCCGGCGGTAATTTGGTTTGATTGATCCTTAAATTTCCTGCTCATTTTAACAGTTCTGCTGACCCGAATCATCAAAATGGCTGCCCTTCCCGGCAACAGGCAATCTTCCTTAATAACTTGATAAAAAAGCAAATATTGCATTTATTTTACAATCCCTGTATAAATTGTAGCAATACCCCGTGTAAGGCGGATTTGCTTAATTTCTGAAAAGCCTGCCTCCTCCATCATTCCGGTAAATTTCTCCTTGTCAGCAAATTCCATAACAGATTGATTCAAATAGCTATAAGCGTCTTTTTTTCCTGAAAAAACAGCACCTGTTACCGGCAGCAAATTCCTGAAATAAAAGTTATAAACATGTTTGAACAGTTTACCTTCAGGTTTTGAAAATTCAAGGACTGCAACAATTCCACCTGGTCGCACCACTCTTTTCATTTCGGAGAGACCCAGAACAGGATCGTGAAAATTCCTGACACCGAAAGCCACCATTGCGGCATCGAAGGTATTGTCATTGAAGCAGATACTTTCGGAACTGCAGTTTATCAGCTCTATTTTATCCTCCATCCCCATTTTTCTGATCTTTTGCCTTCCTGTTTCCAGCATTTTTTCAGAGATGTCAATGCCAGTTATCCGGGAAGCTCCCATTCTCACGGCTGTTATCGCCAGGTCAGCGGTACCTGTTGCCACGTCTAAAACTGACGGATTTTCCTGATGGCCTGTGATGATCCTAACCGTCCTTTTTCGCCAGTATTTATCAATTCCGAATGAGAGAAAATGGTTCAGAAAGTCGTATCTGTGTGCAATGGAATCAAACATTGATCCTATTGTTTTTGTGCTTTTATCCATATGCAAATGCCGCTCCTTCATTTTAAAACCATGCGGCAAAGATATGTTAATCGGATCATAATACTGCTTCCTTCTACCGTTCTTTTGCGTCACAGGTTTCTTTCAAATATCAGAAGAACGCTGTGCATTAAGGATATTTAAAAATGGCCTGTAGGGAAATTTTTTCACCTCCGGGAATAATTTTCCATTTCGACCTGTCTTTAAAATGCTACATTTGTTGCTTTAGAAAAAGTCAGAAAAACCTGACAATCCTTTGTAACACCTTAAAATTTAATTAATTAACTAAGAAAAATTACATTATGAGAAGATTCCTCCATTTAGCTGCTGCAGCATTACTTGTTATGATTGTAACATCTTTTACATTCAGCACGTCTGCTGCTCCGAAGAAACA
>JAAYUS010000045.1 GCA_012517605.1 Bacteroidales bacterium | reverse complement strand
GACGAAATTTTAAAAAGTGTCAGTTTCCTTTCAAGATCGCGGACATTTACAGATGGCTGCCCGCTCCTTATTGACACAACTTCCTTTTGCAGACTTCTTACAGATCTTAAAATATTTGCCTGCTGGTATACAAATACGGCAAATATTGCCAGAGCTGCACTGATAAAACTCCTTCTTACCCATCCGACGTAGATCCATCCATAAACTGCTTCAATCAAACCCGTTAGCATGGTACTTCTGTTATCCTTGCTCCTTATCCTTTCGATGACCACATTTTCAAGAAGTTCAGGGTGTGGCAGAGCAGGTTTTGCCTTTATAGTTGTCCGGCTCATTCCATGATTTCCTGAACAATATCCCTTGCTGTTTCCTCATCGCCCAGCATTCTGAATGCAACCGAAAATACCATGGGTGAAGTCTTTTCAAAGACCTTCCGGAAATTTTGCAGATTCCCATTTCTGAACTCGTCAATAAGCTCCTTTTCGATCAGTATTCCTGTATAGTTTGTATATAAGACGTATTAACTGGTTAAAGGTAAAAAGTACTGGGGAATATTTTTCCGGCCATGCGGAATTGTTAAAAGATTAACAGGAAAAGAAATGGATTGATTTTATTAAGAAATAACCAGGCCGGGCTATCTTTTAAAAACAGCTTCAATATTTGACTTCATCTTTTCATAAGATACCCTTTTCATGGATGTAGTCCTGAAAAGCCGCATAAACCGCTCTTTTGACAGGTTTTTCCATTCATCAACTGTCATTTCTGCAATCTCTTCATCAATTGCAAATTCCTGGCTGCTTTTTACTTTTGGCGCCTTATTCCATGGACAAACCTCCTGACATTTATCGCATCCGTATACTCTGCCTCCGAGCAAAGGGACAAGTGCTTCAGGAACAGGTCCTCGCCGTTCGATAGTTAAATTTGCGATGCATTTCCGGGCATCAATTGTCTTGTCGCCGTTAATTGCCCCGGTTGGACATTGATCCTGGCAGATCCTGCACTCTCCGCAATGATCCGTTGTGACCGGATCGTCATAGCTGAGGTCAGTATTCAGGATCAGTATCCCGATAAAAAAGAATGATCCTATATCCCTATTGATAATTAACGAATGCCTGCCCTGCCAGCCCAGGCCGGCTTCCCTTGCCCAGGCCTTCTCCGTCATTGCTGAACTGTCGACAACTATTCTTCCGGAAACATCAGGTACCTGTTTTTTTATCCAGGAAAGCAGGTCTTCGAGTTTTTCCCTAATTACTTCATGATAGTCTCTACCATATGTATATCTTGATAGAATGGGAGCATCGGGATCCTTTTGCAAAATTTCGGAATAGTAGCTCATTCCAGTGACTACCAGTGACTTTGCATCCTGAAGCATGGCAGATGGATCGATCCTTTTATCCAGGTCTCTTTCGAGATATTTCATAATGTCGTTCATGCCGGCATCGAGCCAGGCCCTGAACCGCGGGGCAAGCTCCTCGAGTCTGCGTGCCCTGGCGATCCCGCACAGATTGAAGCCGAGTTCTGATGCCCTGGCTTTTAAGCGCCGCGTGAATTCATCCTTGTCGTAGGGGCCTGCCATTTAATATTCTATAGAAATCCCAGTTCAAGCTTAGCTTCATCACTTAACATGCTTTTATCCCATGGAGGCTTAAAAGTAAGTTTCAGATCGCAGTCCTTTACGCCTTTCGTACCAGTGACCTTATATTTTACTTCCTCCACAAGGTCATCCGCCATAGGGCAGTTTGGCGCAGTAAGCGTCATAGTGATGTGCACAACATGATCATCGTCAAGATCAATACTGTATATAAGCCCAAGATCATAAATGTTCACTGGTATCTCCGGATCGTAAATGCTTTTCAGCACCCCTACGATCCTGGTTTCTATCTCAAGCTGTTCTGTAGGATCCATCTTTATTAAGGTTATAATTCCTGTTAATTTAATGATTTCTATATTTCGAAATTCGGGATTGTGATTTCGGATTTACAGGAAATTCAACCACCATTCCGAAATCATAAATCCGAAATCCGAAATCATCTAGCTCCTGCCTTATATGCCATCGCATATAATTTCATCTGTCGTATCATTGCCAGCAGACCGTTCGACCTTGTAGGAGACAGATTCTGTCTGAGCCCTATCCTGTCGATAAAATACAGATCTGCCCCTATGATCTCTTCGGGGGTCCTGTCTGAGAGCACCTTTACAAGCAGACCAACAATCCCTTTTGTAATGATGGCATCACTATCGGCAGTGAATTTTATTCTTTCCCCGTTATACTCGGGATGAAGCCACACTTTTGACTGGCATCCCTCAATAAGGAAATCTTTCATTTTGTATTTCGGGTCTATTGCCGGAAGATCCTTTCCCATATCGATAAGGAGGTTGTATTTATCCATCCAGTCGTCACTTACCGAAAACTCTTCAATAATGCTGTCCTGAACCTCGTTAACCGTCATGCCTTAATATCATGAAAACATTTGTATAACCTTTTCAATTCCTGTGCCAAGAGCATCGATCTCGTCAAATGTGTTGTAAAAACACATCGAAACTCTCACGGTGCCTTCAATTCCAAATCTTTCCATCACAGGTTGTGCGCAATGTGTACCCGTTCTGACGGCAATGCCAAGCTTGTCGAGTATCATTCCGGTGTCGTATTGATGAATGCCGTCAAGCAAAAATGAAATTGTCGCAATCTTGTCCGGAGAATTTCCAAAGATTTTCAGGCCTTTTATTCCTGAAAGCCGGTTGTTTGCATATTCAAGAAGCTGCCTTTCCCGCAATGCTATTTCTTCCCTGCCGATACCTGAAACATAATCAAGGGCCTTCCCCAGTCCGATCGCCCCTGCATAGTTCATTGTTCCGGCCTCAAATTTAAAGGGCAGCTCATTGTATGTAGTCTTTTCAAAAGTCACCTTATCAACCATGTCGCCTCCGCCCTGCCATGGAGGAAGTTCTCTAAGCCATTTTTCTTTCCCGTAAAGGACACCTATACCTGTCGGCCCGTAGATCTTATGTCCCGAGAAAGCATAGAAATCACAATCCATCAATGCCACATCAGTTGTTCCATGCTGTATCCCCTGTGCGCCGTCAACCAGTACAGGTATGTTCCGGGAATGGGCAGCTTTAATGATGTCGTTTACAGGAACTATAGTACCGAGAGCATTTGACACCTGTGTTACGGCGACGATTTTTGTCCGTGGAGAAAGCAGCTTCAGGTATTCATCGAAAATTATCTCTCCGTTGTCGTTAACCGGTATTACTTTCAGTTTTGCCCTTTTTCTTTCGCACATCATCTGCCATGGTACAATGTTGGCATGGTGCTCGAGGTTGCTGACAAGTATTTCATCGCCTTCCTTTACATATCTCTCTCCGAAAGAAAATGCTATACTGTTAATTGATCCGGTTGTACCTGAAGTAAATATAATCTCTTCGCGCTGTGATGCATTTATGAAGGAGCGTACAATTTCCCTCGCATTTTCATAAGCTTCGGAAGTCATATCACTCATTGCATGAACTCCCCTGTGAATGTTGCCGTTGTATCTTATATAAACATCCCTGACTGCATCGAGTACGCAAAGCGGTTTCTGTGTCGTGGCACCATTATCAAGATAGATCAGTGGTTTATCATATACTTTCCTGCTCAGGATGGGAAAGTCGGCCCGTATTTCAGAAATATCTTTCACAGTAACCTGTAATTAACCGCATTTCACCATACAACTTGCACATCTCGAAAGCTCACCCTTTAGTCTTTGCATCACAAGCCCGTCCATTCTTTCTCTAAGAGCCTCAACATTGATATTCTGTATTACCTCATGTGCAAATGCAAACATAAGCATGAGTCTTGCCTGACGCTTGTCGATGCCTCTCGACTGCAAATAGAAGAGTGCATTATCATCGAGTTGTCCCACTGTTGCTCCGTGGCTGCATTTGACGTCATCAGCGAATATCTCAAGCTGTGGCTTTGTATCCATTTTGGCGTCATCAGTAAGCAGGATATTGTTGTTTTTCTGATATGCCTGAGTACCCTGGGCATCGGGAGCGACATAAATACGTCCATTGAAAGCCCCTGTTGCCATTTCATCGAGAACTCCCTTGAAAAGCTGGTTGCTTGTACATTTGGGGAAAGCATGGTCAACGTTCACAAAATTGTCGATATGCTGCCACTTATCTGCAAGGAACAATCCGAATGAATTGGTCTCCGCTCCTTCTCCCCCGAGATAATGATATGTGCTGTTTCTTACAAGTCCTCCATGAAGTGTAATATTGGCTGATGAAGCGTAGCTGTTTCTCTCCTGATGTATAAATGTATGTGTGATTTTACAGGCATTATTATGCTCATTCTGTACTCTTATGATGTTGAAGCGGGCATTTTCACCCACATGGATTTCAGTCACCGCGTTTGTGAGGAACTTCCTTGGCGAAAGAGTATGGTCGCATATTATTATTGTCATCTCGGCATTCTCCTCCACGACAATTAAATTGCGGTGCTGATTGAAAGTATCTTCATCAGAATCGACAAGATTAACTACCTGTACAGGCTTTGAAAGCCTGGCGCCGCGGGGGACATGGACAAACACACCGTCGGATGCCATTGCTGTATTAAGGTGGATCAAACCGTCGGTAGTGCTTTTCGCGTATTTTGAATAATGCTTTTCAACGATCCCGGGAAACTTCCTTGAAGCTTCATTAAGGCTTCCTATGGTTATTCCGCCGGGAAGCTCCCTGAGCTTGCCGTTAATCGTAGGATAGAATCCGTTCATCAGTACAATGCCGTGAGCATCAAGGTCCGTAACATCGCATCTGAAATCTTCAGCTTTTTCGTAGTCGGCCTTTTCAGGTATGAAATAAGTTTTATACTCGTGCTTGAAAAACAGATCAAGATTTGTGTATTTATATGCTTCGTTTTTCCTTGTCGGAACGCCCAGTCTGTTGAACTCCCCGAAGGCGCTGCTTCTGAAAGAATTTATGAAAGCAGAGGAATCATCAGTGATCTTTTTGATGTTCGCCTCGTATAATTCGGAATAATAATTTGTTACTTCAGAAATACCGTTCATCTCAGTCCTGATTATCAACCTCTTTTTTAATCCAGTCATATCCTTTTTCCTCAAGCTCTAAGGCAAGTTCCTTTCCTGAGGTCTTTACAATCCT
>JAAYUS010000243.1 GCA_012517605.1 Bacteroidales bacterium | reverse complement strand
GTGAGAAGCCGACAGGGCTTGCTATCGTCAACATCCGGACCGGAGAAATGACAATTGCAGGGCAGACTCCCTCGGGAAGCGGCCTGTGGCATGTAAATGGCTCTGCCGACGGAAGATGGGCGGCAGGCGATGATTTTGCAAGGAACATCTATCTGATCGACCGGAAGACGCATGAGATGGTACTTCTTTCAGCGGGGCATAAGGTCACTTCCGCCGATCATCCTCATCCTACATTCAGTCCCGACGGTACAAGAATCGAAATCCAGTCGGCGATGCTGTCGGAAAACGGCAGGTCGATGAATATTTGTATAATACCGGTTCCCGACGAATGGCTGAAGAGGAGGTAGGTGTTATGTGTTGCAGGGTGCAGGTTGCAGTGTACAGGTTAAGACTCTGGCAAACATCAACCTGCAACCTGCAGCCTGCAACATTCCCTTACCTGAAAAGTTTAGGCACAAACTCCGACAAATATACCCTCCAGTTTGTCCAGGTATGACCGCCTTCACTTTCACGATATTCGTAAGGCATCTTGATATCATCAAGCTTTTTCCTGAATTCGGCGTTGTATTTGTACAGGAAATCGGTTTTGCCAATGCCAATCCAGTATAGCTTGTAACCGTTGTCCTTCTGCTGTTTCAGGGTGGCATCAAAATTATCGTACACTTTTGAGACTACCTTAGCATCGGGAGTGATGGCTGCTGAAAACAGACCGACATAATCAAATGTGTTTGGATAATATCTTGATATATGCAGGGAATGATATCCTCCCATCGATAATCCAGCAATGGCGCGTCCTGATTTCTTTGCAATAACCCGGTAGTTGCTTTCAACAAATTTTATGATATCCCCGAAAGTTTCCTCATATTTTCCATCCATGGTGTTTGGAAGCTGCATGGTGGGTTTGTAGAAGCCAAGGCTTGATTCACCGGGCGCTGCCTCCTGTGCGACATTACCGTTCGGCATCACGACTATCATTGGTAAGGCCTTGCCCTGTGCAATAAGGTTATCGAGTATCTGGGACGTTCTTCCGAGATTTATCCATGCCTCCTCATCGCCTCCCATTCCATGAAGAAGATAAAGGACCGGATAGCTTTCCTTGCCCGTTTCATATCCTGCCGGAGTGTAAATTGTTATACGTCGCGTCATTCCAAGTGAAGGGGAGTTGTACCAGCGTCTTGTGACAGACCCGTGGGGAACATTGTTTACCTTGTAAAGATCTCCCTTGCCTCCACCTGTAATGAATACATTTGTAACGGAAGCTACATCTCTTATTAGGTAAACATTATTTGGGTCGGTGCATTTAATTCCATCGACGAGAAATGAATAGCTGTAAAGATCGGATGGAAGGGCTGCGGTTGTATATGTCCATATACCCTTTTCGTCCTTTTTCATTGCCTCAGAACCGGGAGTCCAGCCCTGTGCAGGCATCCAGTCGCCTGTAATTTTCACCTCCCTTGCATCCGGTGCCTGAAAGCGGAAGGTCACGGTATTGCTGGGATTGATTTCCGGAGATGTGATGTCTGTTCCTCCGAATAGCGCCTGTTGAGCAAATATATTATGGCTAATGATAAAAAATGCCAATACGGAAGACAATAGAAGTTTTTTCATATTTGATGGATTTGTTTATGTAACAATGGTTCTTACATTCAGACAAATGTAACCATTGTTTTATTTCATGAACATGATTCTATGCAGGATCAGGCTTTTGTTGCCCGGAATTTTCTACCATCTTTTTTGCATATTGCCTTAAAAAGCCTTCGGGCCGACAAAATGCCGGTCGGCAGACCTCCTCCCGGTTCGACCCATTGTCCGCACATGTAGAAATTATCAAGTCCCGGAAGCGTCTGCGACATTGGCTTCATGATTGTATTTGAGTTTTCGGGTGTTATAAGCCATCCTTCGAAGCTTCCCTTCCAGTTGCCCGTATATCTTTCAAAAGTCATTGGTGTTGCCACATCAACCATCTCTACCTGCGATGAGATGCCAGGGAAACGCTGTTCAAGAAGGTTTATCACCTGAGCAGAGATCTCATCTTTTTTGCTGACATATGCCTTTTTATCAGAATGCAGTTCCTTCCAGTATTCATAATTTGTCTCAAGCATTACCGTAAGCGTCGTATGCCCTTCAGGAGCCATAGATGGATCATGGTGGTAAAGGTGCACGGGCAGGCGGCTCCTTTTTTTGTCTGCGATCACCACCTCCTCGCGGAGAGGGAAGCTGAATCCCGACACCGACAGCGGAATCTCATCAAAGCGGCGGTTCACTCCCAGTCCAACAATTAAAAGCGGATGGAAAGGGATCCATTTTTCGTATATATCCCTTATCTTATCATCGGCATACCTGCCGTCGAGCATTTTGAAAATAGTGCAGTATCCGTCTGCTGCTGAAATAACAATATCACTCCTGTATTCCTTTCCGTCACCAAGTACTATACCTGATGCCTTATTGTTTTCAGTTATTATCCTGGCAACCCGGCTATTATAGACAATTGTTCCTCCAAGAGCTTTATACCTTTCCTCGAGAGCCTTCGACATCGGCATTGAGCCGCCGAGGGGGTAGCCTGCATTCTTTGCGCTGAGGTAAGCAAAGGTAAAGAACATGAACAGTATTGAAAACTCCGGGATCCACATTTCACTGAAGGCGTTTCTAAGGTCAGGATCCTTAAAGCCATCGGCAAACTCCTTTCCTGTCACCTTCATCCAGTACTGCATCTGTTTGCCTTTAGTGACAAATGTTGAATAAAGCTTTAATTGTTTGTAAACCCGCTCAGGGAAGGAAACATTTTTAGACGGCTGGTTAAAAGGTATGGATAATTTAATACCGTTTATAAAACGCCTTATGTGGGCTTCATCCTGAGGTGAAAATTCAATGAGGTGTTTCTCCAGCCTGTCAATATCCCTGTGAAATGTAATCACTCTCCCGTCAGGGCATTCATAATGCATGTATGAATCCATATAAATACACTCCCTGCCCTGAATTAAGCCAACCTCTTCCCAGTAGTCGTGCATGGCGCTGTCAGGATTAGAACCTACAAGCCAGTGGATGCAGCCGTCGACAGTATATCCTTTTCTTTTCCACGAAGTGCATAAACCCCCTGGTTTGTCGTGCATTTCAAATATGGTCGTTTTGTAACCATTCATCTGGCCATATATCCCGGCAGCCAGTCCTGCAAATCCGGCACCTATAATTATTGCCTGTTTTTCGTTATTCATTTCTTTAAAATTATTGTGTTGAAAGTCAATAATTGATTCAGGAACAGCTTCAGTTAAGGCTCATTTTCCAGATCCTTCCAAACCCCAGGACCATCAGACCATCAGACCATGAGACCATGAGACCATGAGACCATGAGACCATGAGACCATGAGACCATCAGACCATGAGACCATCAGACCATCAGACCATCAGACCATGAAACCTCATTTCATCACCGCTTTCCTGTTATTTACATCTATCTGTCCTCCCTTACCGTTTATGATACTTCTCACCACGCTCTCCTTATTGCCGTTCAGCCAGAAGATTATCTTGTTGTGTATCCTGTTTTCGAGGTGCGGTGGGGTCTCGATTGCATTGTCGACGATCACAGGTGCATCATAAAAGACATTGTATATTCCGATTCCCCAGGCATCGTGGTTCTTTACCTTATCCGACACTTTATAGGAGGCATATCCAAAGGTCCCGTTATGCTTCCAGGCATCAACTGAAGGAGGATCGTATGGCATCTCGCTCTGGTAGAAATATACCCTCCCGTTCTCACCATTCCAGAGTGTCTGATATTCCTGGAAATGCTCGTTGAAAAGGCCGTAGATAGTTACATTATTTCCGTTCACTATAAGACCGTTGGCACATCTGTTCTTATCCCATCCGACTCCGTTCCCGTGATCGGCCCTCCAAAGCCACACATGATCGACAAAAACATCACTGCTGTTAATCACAAGACATGCGGAAGCTGATCCTTCAGCAGGTCCTCCAACCCTGAAAAAGATATCGTAGAGGAACACAGGATTTCCGGTGTGAGATTTCGCTGATCCGGGCTTGCCGACCTCAAAAAGTTTTTCTGAGAATTTTTTACCGGCATCTATTGTTATTCCGCTAACAGTAACGCCTTCAATATCAGCTATTTCCACGGCTGCGTTGCCGTTCACCGGAATAAGGGTTGCAAGACCGGTACCCATTACAATTGTCCCTGGTTTTGTTACCTTAAGGCTGCTTTCAAGAAAGTACCTTCCCGGCGTTAAAAGAAGGTTTTTCCCTTTTGAAAGGGCCAGGTTAATTGTTGCCGCGTTGTCGGTACCTGGATGTGCAATATAAAATTTGTTCAGGCTCAATGTCTTTCCTGGTTTATTGCCCGTAAGCCACTCAGGTCCCGTGCTGTTCTGCCTGAGAGCTGGAATGCAGACAATGAATTCCTTTCCCTTAAGTGCCAGGTATGGTTTTTCCCGAACGGTTGGCGTTGCGGCAATAGTTGTATATGGAAGTTCGGGCCAGTTTTCTGCCGGAGCTCCGTTGACACCTACAAACATCATATTCCAGTTGCCTCCGACCCAAAGGCCCATGTCGGTGTTCCTTGTGAACCATTGCTGCTGGGGTCCTGAACTTATCTTACCGTCGATCTTTGAGTCGGCCAGAAAACCCCCGCTGGCGTATCCCTTGTCGAATAACTGCAGATCGCCTTTGACATGAACTCTTCTCATGGGAGCGGCCTGCGATACTCCCCATATCATT
>JAAYUS010000242.1 GCA_012517605.1 Bacteroidales bacterium | reverse complement strand
CGTATGCTAATTTTACCTCGGTACGTGCTGCTGCAAAACCCGTGTCAGTAGGGGTGACACGCTGGAACTTTCCGGTGGTTTCTGCTGATTCCCAGGTCTTTTCATCAAGAATTCCATCAATTGTAATGGGCTCATCTGTCTCTGAAATATGAATAAGGTATTTTCCGCGGTTAACTCCCCCGTTCTGACCTGATACAAAATTTCCGCAGATAACAATTAAAGCAATTACTGTTAACAAACGACATTTATGCATCACAAAATTTTTTCGTGAAGATAGAAAATTGAATTTTGAATTTATTGCCCTACTTTTATGGATGATCCATAATTGCCGGATCGAATGTTGTTTTTAATAATTTTTAACAGAATGGTAATAGATATTTCGAATGATTCGGCCAGCTCCGGCAGAAAAGCTGCGGGTCTTATCGCGCGTGTTCTGAATAAAACCATTGAATCGGCAGGGGAAGCAAGAATTGTCGTTTCAACAGGGAGTTCCCAGTTTGACATGTTCCAGGCCCTCGTCAGGGAGAATATCGACTGGAAAAAGGTTGAGGTATTTCACCTTGATGAGTACATAGGCTTACCTGTTACTCATAATGCGAGTTTCAGAAAATATCTTCTTGAAAGATTCATAAATCTGGTTCCTGTAAGGAAATTTCATGGCGTCGACACCGAAGGTGATATTGACTATCAGATAAAGATGCTTTCCTCAGAATTAAGAAAGAAACCTGTCGACCTTGGTATTATAGGAATAGGTGTAAACGGGCACATTGCTTTCAATGATCCTCCTGCTGATTTTCATACCAAGGATGCATACATAATTGTAAAGCTTGATGAACAGTGCAGGAAACAACAGGTTGATGAAGGATGGTTCGGTTCAGTTTCGGAGGTGCCGGAAAATGCTGTTTCAATGAGTGTGTGGCAGATAATGCAGTGCAGAACGATAATTTCTGTTGTTCCGCATAAGGTTAAGTCTCATGCGGTTTACAAAACCCTTACCACGGGCCTGACTCCTGATGTCCCAGCTACTATGCTGAAAACCCATCCCGACTGGTATCTGTTCCTGGATCTGGATTCGGCTTCGGAAATAGTGCATCTGTAAGTTATTAAGAGCCTGCAAATGAATGAGATAATTGAAATAAAGGCGATCAGCTTTTCAACGGGACAGCCTGTCAGGATAAGAATATCCGGTGGCCTTATTCAAAATATAATGGAGGCAGGCCAGAATGAAGGAGTGCCGGACCTGTTTGTGGCTCCCGGCCTCTTCGACAACCAGGTCAATGGCTTCAGGGGGATTGATTTTTCTGATACAGACCTCAAAACACATGAAATGAGAAAGGCTGTTGAAGCCCTTAATGCGGAAGGCGTAACTTCGTTCTTCCCGACAGTGCTTACAAACAGCCATGAAAATCTCCTCAGGATCTTCACGAATCTTTCTGCTTCTCTAAGCGATGAAAGGGTGAGGGATTCTATACCGGGTTTTCATCTTGAAGGCCCTTACATTTCCCCTGAAACCGGTTATTATGGTTGTCATCCTGCCAATTTTATAAGAAAACCATCCTGGGATGAGTTTGCTATGTATCAGGAAGCTGCAGACGGAAATATAAGGCAGGTGACAATAAGCCCTGAAACTGATGAGAGCTTTGAATTCATAAAAAAATGTACTTATGCAGGGGTTGTAGTTGCAATTGGGCATACGAATGCTTCAACCGATCAGATAAATAAGGCTGTGGATAAAGGAGCCAGGCTTTCCACCCACCTCGGGAACGGATGTGCAAATAT
>JAAYUS010000241.1 GCA_012517605.1 Bacteroidales bacterium | reverse complement strand
TTTGCAATTGCCATGGCAGCAATTGTGCCATCAGCAACTGCAGTTGTTATCTGCCTGTATTTTTTACTGATAACGTCACCGACAGCATAGACGCCAGGTATGCTGGTCATCATATCCTCATTGGTCTTTATGTAGCCCCACTGATCGAGCTCAAGCTTATCTTTGAAAAGGCTTATATTGGGCTTCATTCCGATGAAAATGAAAACGCCGTCGCTCACAAGCCTGCTGCGTTCCCTGGTTTTTACATTCTCGACTTCGGTTATAATCTTTTCACCTTCCCTGCTAAAAGCTCTTGGTTCATTGTTGAATAGTATATTGATCTTAGGGTTGTTGAAGACCTTTTCCTGAGCCTTTTTATTGGCAGTAAGTTTATCAAACTGATGAACAATGGTGAGCTTGCTGGCGAATCTTGTTATGTATTCTGATTCTTCGACTGCTGAATTGCCGCCTCCTATTACCACAACTTCCTTATCGTTGAAATATTTGGCATCGCAGGTGGCGCAATAGGAGATGCCTTTACCCTTAAGTTCCTTTTCACCAGGAGCCCCTGTCAGATTCGGTGTTGTTCCAGTGGCAATTATTATTCTTTTAGCCTTTACTGTTTCGTATTCATCGATTATCACCTCTTTCTTTTCAAGATCAACTTTAGTTACATCAACAGCAACTTTATAAATGGTTCCACAGAGTTTTGTCTGTTCACTCATGTTGTGTGAAAGCATATAACCGGCCTGCGGTTCAATGAATCCAGGGTAATTTGAGACCTCGTGCGTGGTGGACACATGGCCGCCCGGAAGTGCAATATCAATTAGTACAGTATTGATTTTCGACTGGCACAGGTACAGCCCTGCTGTCAGTCCTCCCGGACCGGCTCCGAGAATTATGACATCAAATTCGGAATAGGAAGGCTTTATCGTCGATTTTATTTCTTTTACTTTTTCTGGTGGCAGCATGCTGTCGAGGCTGCGGATGATCTCACTTCTTTTGATCCCGCCTGTCAGCCTTGGTGCAACTTCTTTTCCTCCGGAAAAAAACAGGAGGGTAGGTGATGATTTGACACCGAGTTTTTCTGCCAGTTCACGGTTGCCCTGACGATATATCTTTAGAAATTTTACATCACTGCCATACTGGTGTGACAGGTCTTCAAATTTGGATGCGAGTGCTTCGCAGGGAGGGCATTCTGTTGAATAGAAGTCGAGAACAACCTTTTCAGATTGTAAGACTTCCTTTTCGAATTCTGATGAATTTATTTCTTTCATGTTATGAATTATAATTTTCAAACCAGGCATTGAAACCCAGTTCCATTAGTTCTTTTACAGGCCTGCAGTCAGCAGAGCATATTGAACCCGTGTTATTTTTTGCTAACGAACCGCAACCGCCTCCGCATGCAAGCTGTACCGAACAGTCACTGCATCCGGGTATTGAGGTGACATCACGCGATTCCCATTGTTCTATAATTTCCTCCTTAAGCTTAATGTCAGGAAAAAATGTACCCAGGGATTCCTCTTTTTTACCTACTGTTGCCGTGCAGGAATAAATATTGCCTGTATAGTCAAATGCCCATTCTGTCTTGCATGCAGGGCATGAATCAAAAAGCGGATCAGGAAGTTCGCCGTTCTCCCAAAGATACTTTGATATTGAATAAGCCGGTTTATAAAATTTGGTAATGTGAGGATGCCTCTTTACAAGCTCATAAATTGATTCGTAAAGGCTTAATCTGTCAAAGAGCCGCCCGGGAGCCGACTGGCAATGGTGGAGCTCATAATTCCTGCCTATCTGGGTTTTGAAATAATCACTTATTGTCCATCCCCTTTTTATTGCATAATCTGCAAGTTCCGGAAGGTTATCAATATTGTCCCTGTCGATTACCATCCTGAGATTTACATTTATCTTATTTTGCAGGCAAAGGTCAATGCCTTTTGAGATCTTTTCAAATGTCTTCCCTCCTCCTTTCAGGAACCTTCTTGAATCATGGACCTTTTCAGTGCCGTCGAGGGTGACCTGGATTTCCCTGATTTTACCTTTAAGAAGAACAGGCATATATTCTTCAAGATAATAACCGTTGGTTACAAAGCAAAGCTCCAGCCCTGCAAGTGTAGCTTTATCAATTATATAGCTAATTATCTGCTTTTGTTTTGGGCTGTTGAGGAGAGGTTCACCGCCGAAGATTGTAATATATTTTTTCCGGCCTGCGAACTTTTCCTGCAAATAACTGAAAAAAGCATCGATGACCCCGGTCTTTAATTCACCTGGTTGATTTACGTACTGATCCTGGTAACAGTAGGAGCAGGCGAAGTTACATGTGTAATTCGGGACAAAAAATATCTGGATTTCATCTTTTTCACGGGAATCAATGAAATCAAGATATTTTTTTCTGTATTCCTTTTTTTCCCGGGATTCTTCAGTTATATAACCCTTTTCAATAAGTTCATTATAGAATCCGTCTTCCTGAAAACTTTCTCCGTTCCTGATGGCTTCTATTTTGAGAGCATCTGCCTTATCCAGGATATCGGCATTTCCTGAAAGGAGATTTACAATGAAATAATTCTCTGAATCCCTGATCTTTGAGAAAATATTATACCTGGAAAACTGCATTGTTTTCTATCAGTCGTGACAACCGGCAACGGTTTTTGATATTTTGGCACAACACTGTGCAACTTTTGTTTTTACCCGGTTTACTTTGTTTTTAACAAGACTTTTCATTTGTTGATTATTTTACTTTTAAAACTTCGTTTATTGCCTGAACCAGTGACTCTTTCGGGAGCGCACCCATTGTTACCTGAGGTTTCCCTTCAACAGGTATGAACAGCAGTGTTGGCAATCCCGTGATCCCGAGGTTCTGTGACAAAATTATTTCTTTTTCCGTATCTACCTTATAAACTACGATTTTCCCTTCGTATTCTTTTGCAAGTTGTTCAACAAGAGGTGAGAGCTGTCTGCAAGGTGCACACCAGTCGGCATAAAAATCAATTATTGCAGGCTTTTTCCCTGCATATTTCCATTCCTTGTTTGCCTCATAGTCAAAAATAAGTTTTTTAAAGGAATCATTTGTAAGATAAGCAACAGGACCTTCAGGTGCGACTGCACTTTTTAATCCATCAGGCTTGTCGGCCCTGCATTCACTGAATGCAAAAGGGACAAGGATCAGCAGTGAAAGAAGATATCTTCTCATATTTTCAGTTTTTATTTGTTAAATCCTTATTGTAATCAGATGGTTTTTTCCCGGCGACAGTCCAGCTTGCTACCTGAATCTTTCCTTTATCGTATGGATTCGATTCTTCGATGATCCTGACAGATTCAAATCCTGCATTTTCAATCTGATAAAGGTATTCGCCCCTTGTTACAGATCCGGCCCAGCATTCTGCTACAGCAACAGGGTCATTCCTGTATTCCTCGGGAACCGGTTCTGTAGAATAAATGTCGCTCACAACAAACCTTCCTCCGGGTTTCAGGATACGGAATATCTCGTTCCAGACAAGTTGTTTATCGGCTGCATGGTTGATTGTGCAATTTGAGATTACAAGATCAGCAATTCCGTCCTGAAGTCCTGTATTCTCGAGATGGCTGTGAATGAACCTTACATTCGAAATGCCAAGATGGGCTGCCGTGGCTTTCGCCTTTTCAATCATACCTTCAGATATGTCTATTCCGTAAACAAAGCCCAGGTCGCCTGTGGTTTCAGCCAGCCGCATAACATCTGTACCTCTGCCGCTCCCGAGATCGACACCTACTTCCCCTTCCGTGGCATCGGAATAGTTTATTGCACCTCCGCACGAAAGACAGCAGGTCGATTCAGCCAGACTGCTGTACCTGAGGTTTATTTCGGTGAAGTCCTGTTTTGGCTCCATAATGCAAAACGAATTGTTTCCTTGATTTGAGCGGCAAAGATATGAACTTTCTTTTTAAATCGCAATAGTATCACCTGAATCTTTTTGATATCACTATATTTTTTATCTTTGTTACTTTGAGGTTCCGGTATGGGAAAGATATTTAATAAAAGACTGTCGGAAAAGCAGCTTGAAAAGCTCTTTACCGATGATGATGAATGTTACAGATTTCTTGCCGAAGTAAAATGGGAGAACGGTTTCAGGTGCAGGAAATGTGGTAATACAAATTACTGCGAAGGGAAGACTGCTTACTCAAGGAGATGTACAAAGTGCAAGACGGAAGAATCGGCATCATCAGGTACTATCTTTCATAATTGTAAATTCCCCGTGCACAAGGCTTTTTATATCGCCTACAACGTGTGCAGGGGGGAAGAGGAGATTTCCACTTATGAGTATGCAAAGCGTCTGTCGCTCAGACAGATGACATGCTGGAATTTCAGAAAGAAGATCAGGCATGCCCTTCAGGAAATGGATTCACTTTCTGAAAATGAAAGGCTCACGATCGAGAGTATAAACAGTTGAAGCCTGTCTTTATCAATCAGTTACGGTCCGTACAATTTCAAATGTTTCATCCGATGCTGCCTTCATAATACGGGCAATTTTCTCAGGCTGGCCTGATGCCATTTCAGATCCGTTTACAAGTGCCACATAGGTTTTCCCGTCATCCTTAAGATACACTGAGATCCTGCATGGCATCATTACCGACATTATTCTTTCATCGTTTAGTTCAAGCATCTGACCTGAATAGGCAGGCTTGCAGATCTCTATTACCTGTACAGGCTTAACAGTCTTGCCTGATTTTGCGAGGGATTGCTTAAGGTCGTGAATTGCCGGGATATTCCATTCACGTCGTTTGGCTTCAGCCATAAGCTTTTCGACAGTTTCCTCAAAGTTGAACCTGCTTTTCCTTTCAGCTATAAACATTGCCGGCTTTGTGTCGCTCATAACTTATTTTTTTAGATTTAACAGGGTTTTTACAAATGTACCGACACTTTTCATCATTTCTTCATAATTAATAAAATATCTTTGTGTTGAATTTGAGAAAGATTTGTGAATAATTCAGGTTAAGATATTGTAATATAGAAGGAAATGAAAAGGTCAGTCAGGATATTGCTGGTTATATTGATAATACTTTCGGCAGGATACAGAGGATATTCCCAGGCTGTAACACAGAACAATGATACTCTCGGGGTGCAGATCCAGCAGAAACAGAATACTGCTGATGATCAGGTCCAGGCCAGGAATGGCAATGCCTATGGGCAGACAGTCAGGAATAACGGATCAAAGGCTGCCAAGCAGGTGCGTGGAAGCCGTCCGGATCTTACCAGGGCAAAAGGCGCCAGACCGCCGTCAATTGTAAGACCTTCGGGATCGGGTGTGCCAAAGGGTATCGGAAAGCCGGGTGGTGCTGGAAGAAAGGGCGGCAGGTAACTTGTAGATGAAGCTGATGATTAAAAGTAAGCATATACTGAAAATAGGAGTTTTCAGCTTTCTGCTCGTTCCAGCTTTTTTGCAGGCACAGCAACCTGCTGCTTCATCGCGGGATATTTCAGCAAATGATTCCCTGAATATTAAAAAGGATCATTCGCTTTTTGCAGGAGCAGGCTATGGGAGCAATTTCATTTATCTAGGCTCAACGATTTCCGGGGATCAGCCATATGGCTATGCAGCAGTTTCATATGGCTTTAAAAATGAACTTTACATATCATTGTCTTCGGTCCATCTTTCAGGCATGGAACCTTTTGTGGCATTTTATACGGGATCGCTGACTTACAGCCATACGGTCAACAACTGGTTTGACTATTCAGCCGGATTATACCGTTATCAGGTGGTGCCATCGCTGACAGATACACTTTTCAATAGTTTCACTTACGCCGACCTTACACTGGGATTTGACTGGAAACTGCTTTACACAAAAATATCAGGAGGTGGTTTGTTCTCTGATGAAAACCAGGCATACCTTCAGATGAGAAACTCTCATTATTTCCAAACACCGGAATTGTTTAAAGGGAAAGCGAACATTTCATTTGATCCCTATATTAACCTTCTTTTTGGAACTATTACAACAGTTAAAACAGACGGTGAATCGTTGTATTACTTTTCGGTATCATCCCATTCCAGAAGCTGGAGAAAATATGGTCAGGGACAGGGGCAGGGACAGCAGGTAACATATTCAGACAAATTCGGGCTAATGGAAATTGATCTTGGTATTCCAGTCTCTTTTAGTACGGATATTATGACAATAGAAGCTGAACCATCGTACATGATACCATTATACGATGATTCATTCTATCCCGGCACAGGTGGTTTTGTGTTCCAAGTGAGCTTGTATTTCAGGATTTTTTAATTTTTTTGTATGAACGTACTCATTGTAGAAGATGAACGCAGCCTTGCAAAAGAGATAGCTTCATTCCTGAAGTCTGAAAATTTCCTATGCGACCTTGCTTATACAGGAAGGGAAGCTTCGGAAAAAATTGCAGTAAATCTTTACGATTTTATTTTACTCGATCTTGGACTTCCCGATTACAACGGCCTTGATCTGATAAAAGAAGCACGCAAAACAGGCAGTGAGGCATCTTTTATAATAATTACGGCAAGAGGCGCTGTAGAAGACAAAGTGAAAGGCCTCGACCTCGGTGCCGATGATTATCTTGCCAAACCATTTGCGCTTGTAGAATTGCTTTCAAGGATCAATGCGGTAGCCAGACGTAAGTTCAATATTACAAGCCAGAATGTTGAACTAGGCGAATTTGTCATGGAAATCCAGTCACGCAGACTGACATGCAAAGGTAACCTTGTGGATCTTACAAAGAAGGAATTTGACCTTCTGCATTACCTTGTAATTAACCGTGATAAAGTACTTACCCGCCAGCAGCTTTATGAGCATATCTGGGGCAATATCCTTGATGATCAATACGACAGCAACTTTATCGACGTTCATATAAAGAACCTCAGGAAGAAACTTAACTTTCATGCGCCTTCTCCCTGGCTCGAAACCATAAGGGGAGTCGGATATAAGATCTCGGGAGATTGAAATACCAATTCAGAATCATGATAAGACTGAAGACCAAGCTTGCATTGTTCAACCTGCTCTCCAAGCTGGCCTTCACCGCATTGTTCCTGCTTTTTCTGCCAGTGATCATAGAAAGGATCAATCTCCGCCAGGTTGACAACGACCTGGTCCAGAAACGTGAAAAAACCATTGGTCTGATAAGCCGGTATGGAATAGAGCCTTTTATAAATCCTGACTCTTCAATTTCATTTGGCAGCTATAATATTCTGAAGGAAGAATTCATAAGTCTTGAAAAAACAGATATCCCCGATGAACTTAATGAGATTGATATCAGCAGCCGTGTTCTTGAGGATGAGGAGATAAGTTACAGGGTTTTGAATTATACACTTTTTGTTGACGGACAGAAATATCTTCTCGAAATCGGCCGAAGCCTTACGAGCATTCAGCAGGCAAAAGGGAATATCAGCAGGATTTTATTCATTTTTATCGGACTGATAATTCTTATAACATTCATCACCGACCTTCAGTATACAAGGTTGATACTTGTGCCGCTGGAGAAGATAACGAAAAAGCTTAAGGAGATATCAAGCCCTTCGAAATTTGATCTAACTCCTGTTAAGACAAATACAATAGACTTTGCAAGTCTCGACAGTGCCCTTCGCAGTCTTATGGATCGTATCGGGGAAGCATTCAGGAAAGAAAAGGAGATCACAGTCGATATATCGCATGAACTTCTGACACCCGTTTCGGTTCTCAGGAGCAAGCTCGAAAATATTCTTTTAAGGAACGATATTGATCCGGAGGTTGCCGGTAAGGTAGAGGAATCGCTTAAAACCCTTCACAGGCTTCAGAGTCTGGTGAATTCCCTGCTTATGATAGCCCGGATAGAAAGCCATCAATATCTCAGGGAGGATACATTTTCAGTCAGGACGCTTATTGAGGAAATAATTGAGGAACTGAAACCTCTGGCTGATGATAAGGAGGTTGCTTTAACAGGTGAATTTCAACAGGATCTATTGTACAGAGATGCCAACAGGCCGTTGATTTTCTCGATGTTCTATAATATTGTCAATAACGCAGTGAAGAACACGCCTTCAGGAGGGAAAATAAACATAAAATGTTTTTCGGCCGAGAAAGGGTTGAGGGTCGTTATTTCTGATACAGGCAAAGGTATGGACGATGAACAGCTTGCCAATCTCTTTTCACGATTCAAATCAAAGAAAGGCAATGATGGGAACGGAGCAGGAATAGGGCTTGCAATTGCCAAATCGATAGCTGATTTTCACAATATTGAGATACAGGTGAAGTCAGCCCCCGGATCAGGGACTGCATTTTCTATTGATTTTCCCCGGAATTCATGAAATCTTCATGAAAAATTCATTTTCGCAATTTTACATTTGACTTTGTTGATTAAGTATCAGGGCAGGATCGCTGGATAACTATCAGATAATCTGAAAAGAGATCTGGCATAATTCCAGCAGGTTCTGTCGGAAGGAATCGGGTAATAAAACTTAAGCATTTCATCCTAAGAAGGTAACAATGGCTAATTAGGGATGAAAGTAAGGGGGAGATGTCACAGGTGGCATCTCCTTTTTTAATGTAGCCCCCGGCTGAAATACAGAGTTTTGCAGCTTTTATACCAGGGCTCTCATATTTGTCATTCGGTCTATCCTGTGAATTTATTTTCATAATTCTTTTAATAAAGATCTAATTGTGATGAACAACCCGGCTCTTTCTGCTGTTTATTGTTCATAAATTAAAATTATTAATCGCTATGAAAAAAGTTTTTTTGTTTTTGCTGGTTATTCTGCCGCTGACCCAGTTATGGGCTCAGGAAAAGAAAGAAGACAGAAATTTCAGGATCCCGCTTATCGGGGAGCAAGCTCCCGCATTCTCTGCTCAATCCACCAACGGATTAATAAACTTCCCTGATGATTTCGGGAGAAGCTGGAAAGTTTTATTTGCCCATCCGCAGGATTTCACTCCTGTCTGCTCATCCGAGCTGCTTGAACTTGCAAACCACCAGACCGATTTTGATAAACTGGGTGTTAAGCTTGTTGTACTCTCAGCCGATCCTCTGAGCACACATAAAGACTGGAAAAAGGCACTAGAAGATCTCAATTACAAAAACAGGGGTAAAATGAATATCAAATTCCCGCTGGTTGATGACGAAAGGCTTGTTGTTTCAAAGCAGTATGGGATGATACATTCAGCCAACAATTCCACAAGGGATGTCAGGGGTGTGTATATTATCGATCCCGATAATGTTATCCAGGCAATTTATTTCTATCCAAACACAGTCGGAAGGAGCACTGAAGAGCTTCTGAGGGCAGTAACGGCTTTGCAGACAGCTGCTAAGAATAAAGTTATGACCCCTGCTGACTGGAGAGCTGGCAATGATGTTCTGGTTCCATTCCTGCCGGCAGCTGATAACAGAAAGGCTCCTGCCGATACAAAGGATGTTTACAGTGTATCCTGGTTTATGACATTCAAAAAACTTACGGAATAATCCAGTGTGTTTCATAGCGATTTGATCTGCAGCCGGCGGATTAAATTGCGGATCGGGCCCGAAAGGGCCCTTTTGTTTTCATAATTTTTATTATTTTTGCACCCTGAAGATTATTTCCCGGTCAGTTGTCCGAGTGGCTAGGAATCGGTCTGCAAAACCGGCTACGGCGGTTCGAATCCGCCACTGACCTCAACCTTATCCTCCCCGCGAAAGCGGCGGAGGATTATTTTTTTAATATGAGGTGAACCCGTTCACCGAAATATTAAAAAAATAATCCTCCGGGGGCAGCCGCAGGCTGACCGGAGGATAAGGTTGA
>JAAYUS010000240.1 GCA_012517605.1 Bacteroidales bacterium | reverse complement strand
TGATAAGCTATATCCGGATATTGATCCGTACATTTGAGGATTTATCTGACAAGTGTGAGTGTGAGAGCGGGAGTGAGAAAAAAGAGTGAAAGTGCTCGCTCCCGCTCACACTCTCACTCTTTTTTTGTCGGGGTGAGAAGACTCGAACTTCCGACCTCTACGTCCCGAACGTAGCGCGCTAGCCAACTGTGCTACACCCCGGTAAATCCCTCCGAAACTCGGGCTAAAGAGGAATCAGCTTTCTGCCGACAAAAATAATATTTTTTCTTTACCTTTTGAACAATCCGTTTGTCACTGCAGAAACTTTCTTTCATAGTTGAAAAACTTAATGAATATCACAAAAAAAATAACCGATTTCTGACTAATTTTGACTTAAATTCCGGCTAAGTCTTATATAAACAAGCTTTAAAACCGTGCAAGATCTTATCAAATCCGGAAAAAATCTCTTCTCCTTACTGCATCTGCTTTGTTTAATTCTATTCTTTTGCCCCAGTACTTTATTTTCACAGGAAAACATTGTTACAGACAGCCTGAATGCTCTGCTGAAGCAATCTAAAAACAAAACGGATATTCTTAATTCACTAGCCGCTGAATGCCAGTATATTTCTCCGGCAAGGTCACTCATGTTATCTTCCGAAGCCCTTGAAACTTCAAAAAAAGAAAAAAATGAAAAAGGCGAAGCTTATGCATGTTATTACATCGCCTCCAATTACCTTTCATTGGGACAGTATGACACATGCCTTAAAATGCTTGACAGATCAGAAACCTTGTTCAGAAAACTGAACAATATTGAAGGCTTATTGCATATCAGCAATGCCAGGGCTAATCTCAGATACCTCCAGGGGAATCTTGATGATGCACAGCAACAATTTCAGGACAATCTGCTGAATTCCGAAAAAAACAATCTCCCCCGGATCCGGATCTCTGCCCTGACAAATATTGGCCGGATAAACTGGCTCCGGGGAAAAACTGCAACAGCCCTGAGTTATTACAATGAAGCACTGCAAAAATGCGATTCTGTGAAAACGCCTTATATGCAGGGGATGATCCACCTACTGACTGGAATAGTCTATCAGGATTTGGGCTATTATGAGCTGGCTGCTTCCAAAATACTAAGTTCCATACAGATTTTTGAAAGGATGAACTACCTTACAAAACTGCCATATGCATACAACTACCTTGGATCGGTATGCTACGAAATGCAGGATGATGATAATGCCATCAATTATCTGCGCAAAGCCAGCTATGGATTGAAACAAATCGGCGATGACTGGGGCCTGGCTATCTCACAAAGGTTCATGGGCAGAGCTTTCCGCAGATTAAAATTGCAGGATTCGGCAGAGTATTTTTACCGTAATTCGCTGAAACTTGCCCGGAAACTGAACGACAGAAGCGGGGAAATATCCTCCATGCGATTTCTGGGAGAAGTCTTCCTTGATCAGGGAAAGGGCGACAGCGCATACGTACTCCTGAACGAAAGCCTCCGGAAATCTATGGCATTAAAAGATATGCGTGAAAGGGTCAATATTTTATATGATCTGGGAATTCTGAACGATCGCCAAAACAACTTCATACGTTCATTAAGCCTCCTGCATAATGCCGGCTATCTGGCTGATTCTCTTGACCTGTTCTATGAAAACATGCTTATTAACAAACAGCTGGCTGAAACATATGAAAAATCAGGAGACCTTAAAAGTTCCCTCAAATATTACAAATTATATAAATCGCTGAATGATACAGTTAATTCCTCTGAGAAACGAAAGAATGTCGACGAACTACAGCTAAGGTATGAAACCGAGAAAAAGAACAATGAAATAGGCGCCCTCAGGATGCAGCAAAGAATACAACAGGTCAGGCTGAAAAACCAACGGATCCTTGGATATTCGCTGGGTACTGTTCTTATCCTGGTGATTGCATTTATAATTGTCCTATGGTACAACTACAGGCAGAAGAAAAAGGCTAATGAGGAAAAGGAAATTCTGTTGAAGGAGATACATCACAGGGTAAAGAACAACCTTCAGACAATTTCAAGTCTGCTTAGTCTTCAGTCTTTCAGCATAGGTGATGATAAAGTAAAAGATGCTGTCAGGGAAAGCCAGGAAAGGGTGAAATCGATGGCTTTGATACACCAGATGCTTTACCAGCAGGAGAAACTGTCGGAAATTGATTTCGGACAATACCTTCAGAAGCTCGTGGAATCCATATCCTCAGGTTATCATAACCCTGCCGCCAGAGTATCCTATCATATTGATTGTGATAACGCCCGGCTGGATATTGATACAGCCATCCCATTAGGTCTTATTGCAAACGAACTCCTGATAAATGCCTATAAATACGCTTTTAATGGAAGAAACCAGGGAGATATTTTTATCTCGCTTGTACGGAACAACACTAACAAATACCTGTTCAGAATAAAAGATAACGGCATTGGATTACCCGGTCATATCAGTATCGACAAAGCCGAAACACTTGGTCTGAGACTTGTATCACTTCTTGTAAGGCAGATAAAAGGAAACATAGCTTTTTCTACAACGGGCGGGACCGAATTCACAATAACTTTCTAGAAAATTCAGTTTTAAAATGTGGCAGTAAATTTGTATTTTGACTGAAGATATTTCTGATTTGATAAAATGTCATAATCCGGCCTGTTTTGGAAGCTTTGGGTGACATACGGATTCTTATAGTTGAGGACGAGCTGATAATTGCGGAAGATATCCGGACCAAACTTGTTAGTCTGGGCTATATTGTAACAGGTATGGCAATGTCAGCAGATGAAGCGGAATATCTTCTTCAGGCCGATAAACCTGACCTTGTCATGCTTGATATTATGCTTCAGGGGAAAAGAGACGGTATTGATCTTGCGCGCATAATAAGGGAACAGTATAAAATACCTTTTATTTTTCTGACATCCTATGGTGACAGGGAAACCGTGGAAAGGGCAAAAAGTGTTCTTCCCGATGGATATCTTTTAAAGCCATTTACCGATAAGGACCTCTTTGCAGCAATCGAGATAGCCATATTCAGGAAATGCAGGGTAAACGAACCTGCAGATGACAGGTTGCGGGAATCACCGAATGAAGTGTTGAACGATTGCATTTTTATAAAAAAAGACTATCTGCTTGTCAAGATAAAGTTCAATGAGCTTTTATGGATTAAATCAGATGGAAATTATCTTGAGCTATTCTGCACCGGAGGCAAAAAGCATCTGATCAGATCTACCCTGAAAGATTTTCTTAATAAACTCCCATCCTCTTTGTTCCTTCAGATACATAAATCATACGCTGTTAATATAAATCACATAGAGGCAATTGAATACAGCCACATGATAATCGGGAATAACAGCATTCCGGTCGGACGCCTTTTTATTGAAAATATCAAGGAAACTCTCCATATAGACTTCTAGGTACATAGCTTAAATCTTCGCTAAAGATCATCCCTGCCAGATTGCAGTTTATCACTCCATTGTGCTGTTTATCACAATTTTTTGACTTCTATCTTCCTGATCTTTAATTTTATATGACACTTCTAATTATTCAGAAAGCTATGAAAAAGATAGTGTTATTGATGCTTCTTTTCGCTCCGATGATCTGCATCAAAGCGCAAGTAAAGGTAGATCTTAAGGGGAAGGTAGCCAGGGAAGCTGACCGAAGAGCAAATCAAAGGACTGCTGAAGCAGTTGACAAAGCTTTTGACAAAGCAGAAGAGGGCGTTGCTTCACTATTCAAAAAAAAGGAGAAGGAAGAGAAGGCAGTTCAGGAGAAAAATCAGGATATCCCGGATAATCAGAAAAATCAGCCTGCAAATGAACCCGGCAATCCAAGCGATGAAATTCAGGGTACCGGGCAGCAGCAACCGACGCTTGTCTGGGCTAAATATGATTTTGTACCTGGCGACAGGATCATCTTTGAAGATATCCACGAGAATGAGGAAAACGGTGAGTTCCCGTCGCGATGGGATCTGGTTTACGGCGGAGGGATAGAAAATGCCGTGTTTGACAATAGCAAAGTGATCTATTTCAGGTCGGGAGATGCATTTATTGTTCCATATCTTAAAAACCCCAAAGTTGATTACCTGCCTGATATTTTCACAATTGAGTTCGATGCATGGTTCGAAGCCCGGGAATACTGTTATTATTACCTGAAACTGTTTGACGACAAGAACCAGGCAGATGCCTGCAATCTGATAACTGTTTCTGCCAATGCCATTTATTACAAGGGCCTCGGAGGGTCAACCTATCCGGGTGAGAAATATGATGATAATCTCAGCCGTAGTTACTGGAGACATATAGCTTTGGCATTTAACGTCCGTGCCCTGAAAATTTATCTCGATGACGTGCGCCTGGTAAATATTCCAAATTTGGGCTGCAACCCCACAGGTGTGACAATAGGAGTGCCCGAATTCAATTCTGCCGGTACTAAAGGTATAAATCGTTTCATAAAGAATATAAGGATTGCTGAAGGTGGTGTAAAGCTCTATGACAGGCTTCAGCAGGATGGCAGGATAATTACCAACGGGATAAGATTTGATGTAAATAAAGCTACACTAAGACCAGAGTCTATGGGTGTGATCAACTCCATATTCCAGTTAATGAATGACCATCCTGAAGTTAAGTTCAGTGTCGAGGGCCACACTGACAGTGACGGCGATGATGCATTCAACCAGAAGCTCTCCGAACAGCGCGCTGAAACAGTTGTCAGCACTCTTATACAGATGGGCATAGACAGCAGCCGTCTGACAACAAAAGGCTGGGGCGAGAGCAAACCACTCAGCGACAACTCCACACCCGAAGGTAAGGCAAATAACAGGAGGGTTGAATTTGTAAAGCTTTGAATCATTTTAAATATTAAATCTTATGAATACATGTTCATTATCCCGGTTATGCAATTCCAAAACGACATTTTTTATTATTGCCATGATACTGCAGGGGCTAATTTTTACTTCAGCGCAACAAATCTCAAAAGTCAACCAGATTAACGCCGTCAGACAAAAAATCAGTCCTGTAAAAGTTTCAGAGACTGAGCTGAGAAACATACAAAGTGCCGCACCTGTAACTAACACATTATCATCATCAAAGAACCTGCCGGGGGTTATCCCGATAGATGTGACCGTGCCCGAGAGTTACGATGTATGGGAAGCAGGTAAAAATTATAATATCAGGTGGAGGGGTGCAAATGAAGAAGTCAGGATAGACCTTGTATCATCATTGACCACCGGGGGACGGCCACTTGCACAGTACAATATAGTTGGAAGAGCCCCGAACACAGGTTTGTATTCATTCAAAGTACCATATAACTGGATATTAAATCCCTTTGGTTATCTTGTGAAAGTGTCAACTCTGAGCGGCAAACAATCAGGTTACAGCACAGGACCGACAGCCGTTTACACCCAGCCTGTTGACCTTGAATGCAGAATCGTTGATGCTTATATTAAAACTGATCGGGATATTTATGTTGTTTATGCTGAAAGTGATAAGTGGCTTGAATTCAATGTCTTGATTAGAAATAAGGGAGTTCAAAGCCCGGTCACCATCGAGAATGTGCTGGTCAGAATAATAAAAGAACCCGAAGGGATTGTTGCCAGCCAGGAAGAATGGGGATTCAGCGGTATTTATGGTCATGAATGGTATAAGCTGCCTGAACCACTAAAATTCAATATCTCAAGTGAAACTGCGAAAACCTGGTGTTTGAGTTATGATAAAACTGTTAATTTAAAAAATGGATCGTACCGGGTAGAGGTAGAACTTGATCCTCAAAACCGGCTGGGAGAGAATCAGCAATGCCGTGATGATAATAAATGTGTGAAAATATGGCAAATAAAATAAGACTATAATGAAAAGAGTAATCAGTGGTTTTATCATTCTCATCATGTCTGTTCTGCTGTCGGGCTGCACTGAAGATGATGAGCCTCAGCTGTCGACAGATGACCTTCTATTATTCTGGACTGACAGGGACGGAAATGATGAAATATACATGATGGATACGGAAGGTATGAATGTTACACGTCTAACGAACAACAGCTTTAATGATTTTAACCCGCAATGGTCACCCGACGGCAAAAAGGTTCTTTTCGAATCGAACAGGGACGGTAACCGTGAGATATATGTAATGAATCCCGATGGCACAGAACAAACCCGGCTTACTGATAATCCTTCCCTCGACTGGGTACCGCAGTGGTCTTCCGACGGGAGCCGGATCACTTTCATCAGCGACAGGGACAAACATTATCAGATCTATTCTTTGAAGCCTGACGGAACCGATCTCAGGAACCTGTCAAACTACATTGACGTGGACTACAACCCTCACTGGGCGCCTGACGGCAATAAAATTGTTTTCGAAAGAAGGATAGCCGGAAGTATGGAGATTTTTACAATGAACAAAGACGGCTCAAACCAGGTGAGGCTGACAAACAACAGTGCAAATGACTATAATCCGAGATGGTCACCTGACGGCAGCAGAATAGCATTCTCGAGCGACAGGGACGGTAACCAGGAAATATATGTGATGAACGCGGATGGCACTAACCAGATTAGGCTTACTGAAAGTGCCGATGTCGATGAGTCATGGCCCCAATGGTCGCCCGATGGCAAAAAGCTTTTATACTGTTACTGGTACCACCCAAGTCCACTGGCAATATACATGATGGATCCTGACGGGAAAAATAAGAAACTTCTTTCTACAGGATCATTCGATTATTTTGATTATCCTCAGTGGCTGCCCGATGGTAAAAGGATAATATTTTCTTCTAACAAATATCAGAAATGGGATATTTTCACCGTTGATGTTAATGGATCTGAAACCAATTTAACAAACGGTTCCGGCAACAGCCATTTATATTTTATCAGGTAGAGGAGTACAATCACAGATTGTCGGGATTGAAGGTCACACTTGCCCTGCCATAAACAGATACCACAGCATCTCCGGCAAACGATTTGTAAGGCTTGCGCTCAAGTGTATTATTAAGAATACCCTTTACACAGGCAACCTGATCGTTAATAAAATCAGCCGGCAGGGGACCGCCATGACCGGGAAAGATTGTAGTGTATTCCGTCGAACGGGCAGCCAGCTTTTCAAGGGTTTTGAGATACTCATGCAGCGGCCTTGAATTTGGCAGAAAAAGCCATACAAGTGTATTGCTGTTGTCGCCTGCAAAAAGGTACTTGTTTCCTGTGTCAAGCAAACAAATTTCACCCGGAGTATGTCCGGGAGCTTCAATGACCTGTATCTTCCTCCCTCCAAGATCGAAGATCCTGCCTTCCCTTACAGCGATCATCCTGGTATTGAATGGTTTTCCCTTGTAAAGCTCATTTTCACCCGGACCAGCTCCCTGCTGCATATTCTTTGCAGAAGCATTACGCGCTTCAGGCAGGTTATACTGCCGTGCCGCCGCGGAATCGGCCGGATGGATATAAACCTTTTCAAACTGATAATCAGAACCTGCATGATCGGGATGACCATGTGTGATAACAACCATAAGGGGCTTTGATGTAAGTTTTTTCACAACAGCCGTCAGATCGGCCGTGCCGAGTCCGTTATCTATAAGCATGGCGCTGTCGGTACCTTCAATAAGATACATGTTGTCTGAGCCATGATCATCTATGACCCAGGTCTTCGGATAAAGCTCCCTGAAATTAAACCAGGAACCAGCGTTCTGTGAAGGAGAACTAATTGCTGCTGCCGCCCCGAACTCAAAAAAAGGTATTGCAAAAAGGGCTATAAGAAAGCAAGAAAATCTTTGTACTGTTTTATTCATAATTTCCGTTATTTCGATTTTTAAGACATTCAATATTTTTAAAACATTTAATAATTATATCTATTTTAAGATACTGCTTTTCTCAGCCCTTTCCATTTCTGAACGTGCATCACCAGGAAGCAAAAAGCCTTCTGCAGCGAGTGCTTCAGCTGCTTTTCTTACTGCAGCAACATATTTCTCATGTGAACCGTAACGTTCCTGCAATGAACGTCTTGGATCACCTGCTTCCTTACGCTCTGCCCTTGTCTTCTTAAAAGGAATGAACATTCCGTTCAGACCGGAGAGGTCTCCCCTGCCGGATCCTTCCTTTCGCAATGCCCATCCTGTGAATGTTCCGACCGGAACTCTTATATTTATCCCCCTGATTCCTGCGACTTCATTGCCATCCTCATCAACTTTCGGAACAAGTGCGCTGTAGATCTTTTCCGATTTTGGCACAGGAGGTTCAAGAGTAAGAATTCCCGTCACATTTCTGGAATCATATTGCGGGCCGTAGTCCATTAAAGGCAGTTCATTCACTTTCCCGTTATACGGGATCCCGGGAATATCGGGCCAGCCAACAGATGCTCTGGCAGCCGGAACGAGTGTTCCCGATGCCAGGGTAGGATACCTGCTGACGGGGGGCAGTTTTCCCTCCAGTATCCATTTTTCAAGCGCAATGACAAGCGCTCTGTGATAAGGATAGTATGAATTGTAATTCTGACGGAAACCGCTCATCTGGTCAGCAGCATCCAAAGGGGTGTGCTGCGTCCCTGAAAACAGGTATATCCTTACATTATCAGGGATATCAAGATCCCGTGTGCCGTAAGAATCTGTCGTCGTAAGCGATGCCCTGAGCTGCCAGTATTCAGAAGAACTGAGTGTCTGAAATATTTTAGGGCAGGTGTTTGTTTCAATACATTTTTGCAGAATTCCACCCTTTATGCCTGAAATTGAATCGTATTCAACGCTCCATGTAAACGGAGGATCATTGCCGGGGAACAGATGATCTTCATGCTGCAATCCGCCTCCGCCCGGACGTCCGAAACGTACATTAAGAGAGATGCGGCGTGTCCCGATATGAGCATTTATGCCATCGAACACCTGCCTTCCGTTCTCATCCTGATTAAAGCCAAGGAACAGAAAGGTCCTCGCAAAATTGCTGCATTGGGATACCCCCTGCATTATTGCAGCTCTTACAGGATTTTCTGTCATTCCCTTGTCAGCAAGCGGATTGGGGTATCCCGATTTATCAATTAGATCATTCCTGAGGAAAGAGCAAACATCCCTTATTGCTGCAAATCCAAGGCCCAGCACCAGGGGATTTTTGGCTTTATAGATAAGCTCATAAATGAAGCCGGGTTGAAATTCATCCCTGAGTGATATTTTTTTCAGGCTTGGGGCCCCGGGGAACCTGGTTTTTGAACAATCCGAAAAAGCCCACTCACTGTTTGGGATCAGCTCACGCTTATCTGCTTCAAGGACACGTTTCGTAAGTGAACATTCTGACTTATCAGTGCTGACGGCTTCATAGCTGTAATGAGTGTTTCCCGTAAAAAATCCGCCGGATAGGTCGAGTGTTTTGGCAGGCTCTGAAACCTGGTATTCAGTCCGCAGGATCCCTGCAATCTCTCCGCCATTTTCAGCAGCATAAGGCACTTTCATGGTCAGCCTGTTGCCGCCTTTGAGAACGTCCCCCTGCCATGCACACCACAGATACACATATCCCCTGCCAAGCAGGACAGTGTCGGCAGGGATCATGTTTCCGCGGTTGGGGAGACTGAGAAACAGGAGGCCGTTGCTTTTTAACATATCTGCCGGCCTGAGGATCACAAAGTCAGAAATATATTCGACCATCCCCTTGTCGTTCACAGGGGCAAGGGCTATATCCTGTATTATACTGTTAAAGGGACTTCCGGGATCGACTTCGCCGTAGAACTGACCTGTGATCATTATATAAGACCCGGCTGTCCCGAATTGCCTCCCTTCAAGAAAAGGCTCCGTCTTTAAAATGAAAACTCTTGTTATACCGGCATATAACGGGGCAGAAAAAATAAACCAGATAAGGAGAATGGGTATCAGCAGCCATTTCACAGGAATATTGCTTTTAATCATATCGTCCAGATTAATGAACCCGCCAAATAAACAGAGGGTATTTAATATTAGACAATTAAAACAGTAACTTTATTCTGGTCAGACCTTCCCGAATGGCTTTATGCCTTTCCGTGGAGAAGGTCCAACATTGTGCAATTTAACTGTATTAAAGCAATTACTTATTACTTTCCGGGAAAGAAATTGATCGAAGAAGCCGATTGATCCTCTTAATATGATCACCTTCAGCATACAAGTTTAAAATATAGGTGTACTTTTGCTTCGAAGTATCAAAAACTGAATTAAAGATGGCCCGTGACAGGATTGTATCAATTGACATCATGAGAGGTCTTACCCTTCTCCTTATGCTTTTCGTCAACGACCTGAATATGGATGTCGCTCCGGCCTGGTTGGGACATATGGAAGCAAACTTTGACGGGATGGGACTTGCCGACTGGGTATTTCCGGGATTTCTTTTTATTATGGGAATGGCCATACCCTTTTCATTTGCCAGGCGGATTGAGCAGGGCATGGCAGTTCAGGATATCAGCAAGCATGTCTTATACAGGAGTTTAAGCCTGATAGTGATCGGTATCCTGATGCTTAATACAGGCAGGGTCAACCCCGATCTTACAGGTATGAGCAGAAACCTCTGGGCACTATTGATGTATGGAGCAGTTTTCCTGATATGGAATGACTACCAGAAGAAGGATAAAACACCCTTCCTTGTCATGGGGCTAAGGTTGCTGGGGATAGGAATTCTGATAATGCTTGTCCTCAAATTCCGTTCGGGACAGGAAGAAAATGACGGATCTCTGATTGCCGGCTGGTGGGGCATTCTCGGACTTCTTGGCTGGGGTTACCTGGCAGCTTCCATCGTCTATATCTTTTTCCGTGACTCAATTTTAAAGACCGTTGCAGCTGCATCCTTTTTTCTGGCATTGAATATTTTATGGGCATCAGGCCTGCTTGAATTCCTTAATCCGGTCAAGCCGTTTCTGGGGATCCTTATCCAGGGAAATGTCCCCCTGATAGTTCTTACTGGCCTTATAGCCGGACTAATTTTAAGGAAAAATGCCGGCAACGGACACAGGAAAATAATTCTGACTCTGGCTGCATATGGGGCGGTCAGTCTGCTGGCAGGATTTATCCTGAGGAACTGGTTCATCCTGTCAAAGATTCAGGCAACCCCAAGCTGGGGACTTGTATGCTCAGGCATCAGCTTCTTCGTATTCGTATTGATTTACATAATTACCGATGTCTTCAGGAAATCATCATGGGCTGCATTTTTCAGGCCGGCCGGTGAAAATTCCCTTACAACATATCTGGCACCCGATATTCTTTACTATCTCATCTGGATGACGGGATTACCGGTCCTTGTATATAAGGATTCAATGAATCCCTGGATAGTCGTTGGGGGATCCTTTGTATGGGCAATTGCCATGGTATGGCTGACTGCATTATTGAAGAAGATTGGCATCAGCCTCAAACTGTAGGTCTGGCTGTTATTGCCAGATGCCATTAAGATGATAAACGATGCCCTTCTGAAGTAGATTTCCGTTCCGGCCGGGGTATATTTTCAATGATGAAAAATTTTCCGACGGGAAAAATACGGATGTCATCACAAGCCTGCCATCATCAATAAAGAGTTCAACAGATGTGGCATCAACGAAAAGATGCATGCTTATCCTTTCCCCTGCTTTGTATGGAGCTTTGACAATACCTGTAAACCGGGGTGAAAAAGATGCATCTCCGGCCCCTGATCTGTCGATAAAAACCTCTTCTGACAATGCTGAATAACATATTAATAACCTTTCCGACAGCTCATTTTCAAGAGCTATTCCCACAGTATCTGCTCCTGTTGCAATAAAATCCAGGTCAAGTTCGCTCCGGCTTAAGCCCGGATCACCCTTTATTGTTATGCCGTTTGGTGTTTTGCTGTTTCCTTGCCGAACGAGTGGTAACGAATCAGCACGAAGATTTTTTAGTTCATTTACAGGTGAGGAAGCAAGAAAATAATCTCCGTTCGATGTATACAAACTCAGCTTCCGGGGGATTGTCATCGCCGACCTCCAGGTGGAAGCCGGAACCACTGTAGCGTAATTCCAGTTACTCATCCATCCGAGAAGTATCCTTCTGCCGTCCGATGCAGGGATACCCGACCATGTTACACCGGCATAATTATCAGTGCCCAGGTCCATCCATTTTACGGAGGTATTATCGGGAGTGAACTTATGCCCGTCAAAATCACCTGTAAAATATTGTGTTGCCGATCCGCCATTCGGACCACCAGGATTAATGCTTACAAGCATAACCCATTTTGACAGAGACGTTCCTGTTACGGCAAGGGGGAAAAGGTCGGGGCATTCCCACACTCCTCCGTGAGAGCCTGCATTTTCACCGAATTCACTCTCGAAAGACCAGTTTTTGAGGTCGGGAGATGAATAAATATGTACCCTGTCGTGCACTGCGAGGATCATTATCCATCTTCCCGAAGGCTCATGCCAGATTACCTTTGGATCTCTGAAATCTTTTATGCCGGGATTAGGCAGAACAGGATTCCCCTGGTACTTGTTCCACGTTCTTCCCCTGTCGTTGCTCCATGCCAGTCCCTGCGACTGGAACCCTGTATTTCCGCTACGCTCCAGTTTACTGTTATGATAAGTGAATATTGCAATCAGAGGAGGAACAGTTCCTTCTCTGAGTCCGGAAGTATTATCCCGGTCGGTCACAGCGCTTCCTGAGAAGATGTATCCCAGTGAATCGGGATACAAGGCAACAGGAAGATGTTTCCAGTGTACAAGGTCGGTGCCCACGGCATGGCCCCAGTGCATCGGCCCCCAGACTGTACTGTCGGGATAATACTGATAGAAGAGGTGGTATTCTCCATCATTATAAACCAGTCCGTTTGGATCATTCATCCAGCCTGATTCCGGTGAAAAGTGATATTGAGGCCGGTATTTTTCATGGTAAAAGCCTGCCGCATCAGCAGTTCCGGATCGGGTCCTGTTTTTGCATGAAAAACAGGAGGCAACTGTCAAAAGAACAATTAACAGCCCTGCCGTGATTTTTAAGATTATCTTCATTTCTTGTCACTCATTGAAAAGGGATATGCGTCAGGCCCGGTTCTCCTGTTTTTATCAGGTTCATCCTGCATTTTAAAAAACAGTTCTCCTCCCGACTGCAGTTCTCCGTGCTTTATAAAATTACGCTTCAGTTCTTTCCCGTTAAGTTTTATTTCACCGACATAAAAATTCTTTTTGTCGTTATCGGGTGCATTTATTACAAGTTCCTTCCCGTTCTCAAATTTCAAAGTTGCTTTTTTAAACAGGGGTGAACCAAAAACATACTGGTCAGTGCCCGGAGTGACGGGGTAAAATCCCAGGGCTGAAAAGACGTACCAGGCTGACGTCTGGCCGTTATCTTCATCTCCGCAATATCCGTCGGGCAGATAGTTGTACAGTTTATTCAGAACCTCCCTGATGTGGAGCTGTGTCTTCCATGGCTGACCGGCATAATTGTAAAGATAGATCATATGTTGTACAGGCTGATTTCCATGAGCATAGTTGCCCATGTTCATGATCTGCATCTCCCTGATTTCGTGGATGACAATGCCATAGTATGAATAGTCGAAAACAGGCGGAACATCAAAAACTGAATCCAGTTTTGCAATGAAGAATTCGTTCCCTCCCATAAGGTCAGCAAGGCCCCTGACATCCTGAAAAACACTCCATGTATAATGCCAGCTGTTACCTTCCGTAAAGGCATCGCCCCATTTATAAGGGCTGAAAGGCGACTGGAAGGTGCCGTCAAGATTACGGCCTCTCATCAGTTTCCTTCCCGGATCGAAAACATTTTTGTAATTCATTGCCCGGTTTCTGAATTTTTCGATCTCCCCGGAAGGCTTCCCGAGGGCCTCACCGAGTTTTGAAATACAAAAATCGGCATATGCATACTCAAGTGTTCTTGCAGCATTTTCGTTTATTCCGGCATTGTAAGGGACGTATCCAAGGTCGTTATAATACTTTGCACCAAGCCTTCCAACTGATGATACCGGGCCGACACTGTCGGTATTCTTCATTATGCCCTGCCAGAGAGTTTCAATATCATATCCCTTTATTCCTTTAAGATATGCATCGGCAATCAGTGATGCCGAGTTAGAGCCGATCATGCAATCGCGATGTCCCGGGCTGGCCCACTCAGGAAGCCATCCGCTTTCCTTGAAGGTATTTGCCAGCCCTTCCATTATATGGCTGTCAAGATCGGGATACATGAGAGTCAGGAACGGGAACTGTGACCTGAAGGTATCCCAGAAGCCATTGTCGGTGAACATATATCCGGGCAGCACTTTCCCATTGTACGGACTGTAATGAATGATTTCATTCCTTTCATTTATTTCATAGAATTTCCTTGGAAAAAGCATTGACCTGTAAAGGCATGAATAAAATGTCCTTTTCTGATCATCAGAACCACCTTCAACTTTTATTCTCCCGAGCTGGCTGTTCCATTCCTTTTCTGCTTCAGCGCATACCTCGTCAAAATTCTTCCCCGATGTTTCTTTTTCAAGATTAAGAAGAGCTTGTTCCTGACTTATAAAGGAGGAGGCTACCTTAACATTTATTTTTTCATCGCCAGATGTTTTAAACCCAAGAATTGCTCCGACATGGTCGCCTTCCTCATTCACATCGTTAATATTCAGAGCTTTGCCGTTCCATGTGTGTGTGAAAGTAAAATCCTTGTCAAAAACGGCAACAAAATAATTATGGAAGTTTTCAGGAACCCCGCCATGGTTGTTCCTGCAATAGCCTATGACCTTTCTTTCTGAAGGTATTATCCTTACCATTGATCCTTTATCGAAAGCATCAAGAAGTATATATGAAGAATCGCCTTCCGGAAAAGTAAATCTGAAAATTGCAGAACGTTCGGTCGGGGTTACTTCAACAGTAACATCATAATCGGCAAGGTATACGCTGTAATAGAAGGGTTTTACAACTTCAGCCTTATGGGAGAACCATGAAGCCCTTTCTTCTCCGGTGAATTTGATCCTGCCAGTGCCTGCCATGAGCGAGAATGCAGCATAATCGTTTATCCAGGGGCTTGGCTGATGAGTTTGCTTTATTCCCTGAATTTTGTAATCATCATAAGTATATGCCCATCCATTGTTCATTCCGCGTGTATGTGGCGTCCAGAAGTTCATGCCCCAGGGAAGCGCTATTGCAGGGTAAGTGTTTCCTGTTGAGAGCCTGAACTCGGAGTCGGTTCCCATAAGCGGGTTGACCAGGCCTGCAGGTTCTATGTCTAAGGATGTTTGTTGTTTGGTGGAACAGCCCGTCAGAAGAAAAATCGAGATTGTGAATAAATTAACAATCAGGGCAGAAAGAAGTTTTTTATAAAGGTTTGTCATGTTAAAGGTTTTATAAAGGCATTCAAACTAAAATTGAAGATCTGTGCCGGATTTGGTTCATATAAATTCTTTATTTATAATTAAATCAGAATATTCCCAGAGATTCTATCTTTTGATAAACCATTTCAGGTCTCAGCCATTTCATGCAGGCATGATCCTTTCTTCTGCATTTTCCTTTGCCAAAGACGGTGCATGGCCTGCATGAAAGTTCGCTCCGGGGAATAAATACTGAATAATCTTCAGGCTGGTTCCATGCCCCGAATCCAATCACAGGATCGGTGGCTCCCCAGATGGAAATAACTTTTGTCCCTGTCAGAGCTGCAATATGCATATTTGAAGAGTCCATCGAGATCATCAGATCCAGCTTTGAAATAACCGCAATTTCTTCGCCAAGCTGCAACTTTCCGGAAAGGTTAGTTGTATGAGGTACTTTTAAAGCCAAAGATTCAAGCCGGTCTTGTTCCTCTTTTCCGCCAAAAAGCCAGAAACCTGCATTGCACTTTTCTGATATCATGTTTAAAAGCGTGATCATGTATTCCTCCGGCCACATCTTCAGTTCATGCCTGGCATATGGGGCGACACCTATATTTATACCTCCTTTCATCCCTGTAATTTCGGATGAGCTAATAACAGCATCAGGAGAAGGTGTTATCCAAGGGCCTTCAGCAGCGGTTATCTTAAGGCCTGCCTTTTCAAAAACATCCATATATCTTTCAACTGAATGCCTGAGCTTCCTCACGGACTTCCCCGATATGATCTTTTTCTTTTCACGTCTGCCCTTGTCTATTTTCACTGAAGAGACTCCAATCAGCATGAAAAGCATCCTGAGTATCTTCGACCTCAGGACATCATGAAGGTCAATTACATATTCAATTTTACCCTGTTTCTGTAGATCCCTGAAGAGCACATATAATCCTTTCAGCCCTTTATGACGCTTTTTGAAATCGGCAAAGAAAAGCTGAATCCCATTGAAGGATGTGAAAAACGCCCAGTAAACCGGACGGGTGAGCAGAATTATTTCGATATCGGGGTATTGTTCCCTGAGAGCCTTGAGTACCGGAGCCGTAAGTGCTACGTCACCCATTGCCGAATTCCGGATCACAAGGAGTCGCATCTCAGTATTTTTCGTAGGATTTTTCTTCAATCAGTCCTGATGCTGTTTTTAAATTTATCTCCCTTTTGATTTCGGATCGCTTATCATTATTGAAATAAACCTCACGTGCGGTGGAGATGAACTCCTGTCCGAAATCTTTTTTTCTCTCAAGATCCCTGATCCTGTCCTCAATATCCCATAATGAACAGTTAACCTCGTACAATGCAGTGTACAGGGGATCATCCTGGCTTATTATTGATGCTGCAACTTCCTTTAACATATCATATTCCCTGCGGAGGTTTGCGAGCTTTGCATCATCCGTGATCCTTTCCAGTTTGATCTGCACAATTGTCAGTTTATCAATAATTTCACCGTTCGATACTTCAATTTTCATTTATTAATCTTTATTCCGTTAAAAATAATCATTTTAATGCATCCGGATTATCCTGCTGATTAATCATTCATACCATATTTTCAACAGCCATAAGAAGATGCAACGATTGCTCCAAAGTCTTGTTCAGAGTTTCCTGATTTTTGCCCTAATATGGATCAACATCTATTGCTATCTTCAATGATGAAGCTCCTTTCTGACCCTCAAGCCTTTCCACTGCTTCTCTTATGAGCTGTCTGGATGCTGCCGATGATTTCTCCTTTTCAAGCTTTATGATAATATTTTTTATATACCATAACTGGATGCGGGAAACAAGAGGATATTCGGGCCCGAGGACTCTTTTCCCGAAAATGTTCTTAAGATCGCGGCCGAGAATTTCTGCAAATTCGTTGAGAAGAGATCTGTCTTTATGTTTCAGGCTTATTTTTATCATTCTGCTGAAAGGCGGGTAATTGAAAGCTTTCCTCTCCTCAACCTGAATGCGGAAAAGATTCTTATAATCATGATTCACGACGAGCCTTATAATTTTATTGTCCGGATCAGAGGTCTGAATAACGACCTTGCCGATCTTCTGCCTGCGCCCTGCCCTTCCGCTTACCTGTTCCATCATATGGAAACTGCGCTCATGAGCCCTGAAATCAGGAAAATTGAGCATATTGTCGGCATTAAGTATACCAACAACTGTCAGATTTTCAATATCAAGTCCCTTCGAAATCATTTGCGTCCCTATAAGAATATCTGTTTGCTTTTCTTCCAGGGCCCTGATTAATCTGTCAAATGAATTTTTCCCTTTGGTTGTGTCCTGGTCCATTCTGGCCACCCTTGCAGAAGGAAAAACTATTCTGATCTCATCTTCAATTTTCTCGGTCCCGAAACCTCTTGATAACAGGCCTGTAGAGTTGCAGTTTTCACAATGATGAGGTATGGCAGTTGAAAAGCCGCAATAGTGGCACACCATCCTCCCTTCTGATTTATGATATGTCAGGCTTACGGCACACTGAACGCACGATGGCACCCATCCGCATTCAGGGCATTCGATATACGGACTGAATCCCCTTCTGTTCTGAAATAAAATTATCTGTTCATCCCTTCCCAGTGCTTCATCCATTGCTTCAAGAAGCTGGGGTGTGAAATGGGAGACCATGAGTTTCTTCCTGTACGCTTCCCTTGTGTTGGCAAGTATTATATCAGGCAGCCTTATTGAGCCATATCTTTGTTTCAGCTCAACCAGTCCGTATTTACCTGTGATGGCATTATAATAACTTTCTATTGACGGGGAAGCAGATCCAAGTATGGTTTTAGCCCCGTGAAGTGCTGCCAGTACCGCCGCAGAATCACGGGCATTGTAACGCGGGGATGGATCATGCTGCTTGTAAGATCCATCCTGTTCTTCATCGACTATAATAAGTCCGAGATTGGTAAAAGGTAGGAAAAGGGCCGACCTTGCCCCAATAATAAGGCTGTAGTTTTTCCCGTTGCCCCTTCCTGCAACCCTGTTCCAGATCTCAACCTTTTCCTGGTTGTTGAAGCGTGAATGATAGACACCGGTCACGGAACCGAAATGCCGGTTAAGACGCTGAATTATCTGGGTTGTAAGTGATATCTCAGGGAGGAGGTAGAGCACCTGTTTTCCCTTTTTAAGCTGTTCTTCAATGAGATGAATATATATTTCCGTTTTCCCGCTTGAAGTGACTCCAAAAAGCAGCGCGATATCCTTATCCGCAAAACACTTCCTTATCGACCCGAGGGCATCATTCTGGTCATTGCTCAGGGTTTTAACAGGCTCAGGTGTTGTGAGGCAGTCAGTCAGCCGTCCGGTTTCAAGTGAGACTGCAGTCAGGATATTTTTTTTTATCAGAGCCTCACATGCGGCGACTGAGGAATGTGATTCCCTGATTAGTAATGATTTAAGTACCGGATTTGGGGACAGTCCCTCTACGTACCCACTTAATCTCAGATAATCAACAAGAAGGTCATATTGTTTCGGAGCCTTTGAAAGTTTATCAAGGATTTCGTTCAAATGAGAGGCGGTAAAGTCAGAGGCAAGCCTGACGAAAGTCTCTGTTCTGGGTTTGTATTTTTCGGGGACAGGTATTGTGGCAACTCCCTCCAGGCAAAGGCTTGACGGCAGGGCAGCTTTCATTACTTCACCATGGCTGCACATGTAATAATCGGCGATCCATGACCAGAATTTAAGCTGCAGGCTGGTGACAACAGGATAAGGATCAAGAATGCGTTCGATAGTCCGGACTTGTCTTCCTGTCGGTGGTATATTGTGTATCCTGCTTACGATTCCGGAATACAGCTTTTTGTTTCCAAATTGGATAAGGACCCTTGAGCCTTCAAAAACGCTTCCGGCTGCCGGCTCAGGTATGGCGTAGGTGAAAGTCCCTTTTACTGCAAGGGGCAAAATAATATCAGCAAAATGATTGTCCATCATCTTTATGCTACTGATTCAAAACAAGGTGCTAAATAGATTTGAAGAAACTCGACATTACGGTAAGGAGATGGTCTTTCCTGATGGGTTTGATGAGACATGCATCACACCCGGCTTCAAGAATAATATCCTTATCATCTTCAAAAATGAAGGCTGTCTGAGCAATAATAGGAATGTCCTTGCGGACTTTCCTGATCTCCCTCGTAGCCTCTATTCCGTTCATTTCAGGCATCTGCATGTCGAGAAGTATCAGATCGATTCCCGGATTGTCTTTGACCAGGCCGAGAGCTTCAATTCCTGAGCGGGCCGTAAGCGTATTGATTCCGGTATCTGAAAGCACCCTGTGAAGATAAAGCAGAACATCTTTATTATCATCGACAAGGAGGCATGTTTTCTTGCTCCAGTTGGGCTGAACACCATGGGTTTCAGGTGATGTCATTCTGGCCTTGAGCTTTGTACTTCCTCCTGCCGGACGGTAAGGTATTGAAAAACTGAATTCGGATCCAACCCCTTTTTCTGACTGTACAAAGATCTTCCCTCCCATTCTTTCAACCACCTCTTTTGCAAGGGTAAGACCTACACCCAGTCCTTCGAAAGGTCTGTGGTGGCCGCCTGTTTCCTGCCTGAATTCCTCAAAGATATGATCGAGGTTTTCCTTGTTGATACCGATACCGGTATCCTTCACCCTGAATACGAGATTTTCGTTTTCACGGGCATATGTGAGTCTTATGGAACCTTCGAGGGTAAACTTTACAGCATTGTCCATCAAGTGATTAAGTACTCTTTTCAGCCAGATCCTGTCTGTAAAGATGAGGTCTCCGTTTTCCTCGAGCATGTTCATCACGTTGACAACAATTGACTTTTCATTCCGCTTAATGATCTTTCGCGCTTCATCAACTATTTCATTTACTATGCTGTTGACCGATGCCTCCTCATAAGTGATCTCAATCTGTGAACTTTCAAGCCTTGAAAGGTCGATAATATCACCTATAATCTGCAAAAGTTTTTCGCTGTTGTGATTGATATGCTCAATATATTCTTCCTTAACTTCATTGGTTATGTCATTCGCCAGCAGAAGATTTGCGAATCCTACTACGCTGTTAAGCGGAGTTCTTATTTCATGCGAGATATTTGCAAGAAAGCTTGCCTTGAGCCTGTTCCCGGCTTCTGCCTCAACTTTTGCCTTAACAAGATCTTCATGGACTTTTTTAAGTGCGGTAATATCCCTTGAGATTGTCAAAGCTCCGATTATCTCATTTTTCTCATTTTTGACGGTAACTGACCTGGTTGATAGGTTTACATAATGTCCGTCGACATGTTTAAGTCTCAGTTCTGTCTCGAAAAATCCTTTTGACTGGAGGGCATCTCTCCTTAATTTCTCATAGATCCTGTCCTCCGGGTGAACAAGGTCAGCCATGTTCGAAGAATCGTAAGCAGCCTTATCCATTCCTATTACCCTGTAAAATGCATCGTTTGCAAATTTAAGGTTCCAGTCCCTGTCATAAAAGGAGATTCCGTCATCAGCCGACTGTATCAATATCCTGTAAAATATCTCCGAATACGAATATTCGCGTGTTATTGCCTCCTTTTGTTTTGACAGGTCCCTGTTGGCCTTCTGAAGATCCAGGTTTATTTCCTCAATCTGTTTGTTCCTTTCCTTTAATTCCCTGTTTGCTTTCCTCAGTTTTGACAAAAAGTAAATTATAAGAATGAAGATCACAATAAGGCTGACGGCTAGGGTCGGAATGAAATCCGGAGCATTTACTGAAAGGAAGGATGAAGCGATTGAAGGAACTGCCTGGAAAGTATCATGCGATTGAACAGAAGAAGCATGAGCGGGCATTAAAGAAAAGTACAGCATGGATACAAACACTGATAACCGGCGGGAAGCACTGGCAATAATCCACCAAAAACCCCTTTTCATTTAACTATCACTTTGATTCACACCCCAATTAACTTTCGATCAGCAATTATCGGACAAAGATAAAAATAAGCCTTTTACCTGACCTTGCGAAGGTAATATTTTATTACACAAAATGTACTAAATTGCGAACAAATGATTTTAACATGGAAAGTGACAAGAATAAGTTTTCCGGCGGCAGGAAATACAGCAACAAGGAAATAACTGTATACTGGAAGCCTGATGCCTGTGTCCATGCTTCTTATTGTTACAGGGAGCTTATTGAAGTTTTTGACCCGGGAAGAAGACCATGGGTTGATCTGAACGGCGCGGTAACTGACAGGATTATTGAAGTTGTAAACATGTGTCCGACCGAAGCCCTGACCTGGAAATGGAATGATGAATCAAAAAACGGGAACGTCAGCATTGATCAGACAAACCATATTAATTTTAGAAGACCCGAGCTTGTTGGTCAGAAAGAGCCCGAGATCGCTGACAATCCGGTAACAGTTAAAATAATGACTGACGGACCTGTTGTTATCAAGGGCGATTTCAGGTTCAAATACAGCAATAATGACAAGGAGATGAAGGATGGCATTATTTCATTATGCCGGTGCGGTCAGAGCGGTCATCAGCCTTTTTGTGACGGCACACACAGGAAAATAGGATTTGAAGATATTTAGCAATTATGGAAAATAACGACAACAAAAGCAAAGGTGTCATTATCGAGGTGATTGACGACGGCCCCTTAAAGATTACAGGTAATTTCATTTTAAAGGATCTCAAAAGAGATCTGACAGATACTCCTGAAGAAGTCTATATATGCCGGTGCGGCCGTTCGTCAAACATGCCGTATTGCGATGATTCACACAAGAAATAAAAAAGCGTTTATCTGAAAATCAGGCTGTCAGTGCTTCATGGACTTTTTCAGCTGCTTCACCAAAGCTTACTGCCGAAATGACCTTCAGGCCTGAATTATCTATTATATTCTTTGCTTCTGTGGCATTTGTACCCTGAAGGCGGACAATAACCGGAACATTTATTTTCCCGATGGATTTATATGCTTCCACGACGCCGTTTGCCACCCTGTCGCATCTTACGATACCTCCGAATATATTTATCAGGATGGCTTTAACAGCAGGATCTTTAAGTATTATCCTGAAGCCGGCTTCCACTGTGGCTGCGTTCGCACTCCCTCCAACATCAAGAAAATTTGCCGGAGATCCCCCTGACAATTTGATTATATCCATTGTCGCCATAGCCAGGCCTGCTCCATTGACCATGCATCCAACATTACCGTCGAGACGAACATAATTAAGGTTATGCTTGCCTGCTTCAACCTCAACAGGATCCTCTTCGTTGAGATCCCTCATCTCAGCAAGGTCGGGATGTCTGAAAAGGGCATTGTCATCAAGAATCATCTTGCAGTCAACGGCAAGGACTCTCTCATCGCTGGTTTTCAAAACAGGATTTATCTCAAGAAGCTGGGCATCACATCCTGTAAATGCCTCGTAAATACCAGCCAGGAATTTCTGCATGTTTTTATTCGCTTCCCCCTGAAGGCCAAGCCTGAAAGCTATGTTGCGAGCCTGAAACGGACGTAATCCGGCAAGAGGAGATATCTCCTCAGTATATATAAGCCCGGGTGTGCGCTCTGCCACCTGTTCAATATCCATACCTCCCTCAGGGGAGTACATGACCGTATATCTGCTGGTCTTCCTGTTAAGCAGCATGCTGATATAGAATTCCTTTGGTTCCTCCCTCCCCTTGTAAAAGACATCCTCTGCAACAAGGATCTTATTTACTTTTTTGCCGGCCTGACCAGTCTGCGGCGTAACAAGTGTCATTCCCAGCATCTGTCCTGCAAGAATTGCCACCTCATCAACCGATTTAGCCAGTTTCACTCCTCCGCCCTTGCCCCTGCCGCCTGCATGAACCTGGGCCTTTACGACAAAATACCGGGTATTGTATTTTTCCTGAAGCTGCTGTGCGACCAGAACTGCCTGGTCGACCGTTGAAGCAACAAATCCTTCCTGAATATCAACATTATACGACCTGAGAATTGATTTACCCTGAAATTCATGTATGTTCATAATGGGCAGGTTTATCAGATTAATAATAATGGGACAAAGCCACAGGAGGGTAATATAGAAAATTTAAAGGATATTTTCTCTATTTTAGCATAAAAAAGGATGCGTAAGCTTCTCAATAAAGAGCTTGGCCGTAAAAGCATTGAGCAATATAAAAACGCTGAGAAATCAGCATTTTTCATTGTCCTTGATAATGTCAGGAGCCATAATAATGTAGGGTCGATTTTCAGGACGGCAGATGCCTTTCTTACGCCTAAAATATACTTATGCGGAATAACGGCAAGGCCACCTCACCGGGATATTCAAAAGACAGCGCTCGGGGCGACCGAATCGGTAGAATGGGTTTATTACGGATCAACTGCCGACGCGATAACGGAACTGAAGTCAATGGGAGTTAGGATACTGGCAGTGGAACAGGCAGAGGGCTCGGTGGCATTGCAGGATGTGGTAATTGAAGAAGGACATCAATATGCTCTGGTCTTCGGACATGAAGTAAACGGTGTGGACCAGAAAATTGTAGATATGTGCGACATGTGCATTGAGATACCGCAGTTCGGGACGAAGCACTCCTTCAATATTGCAGTAAGCGCGGGAATAGTGCTTTGGGAACTTAACAAACCCCGGCAAAAAAAGATATGAATAAAAAAGGGTCTGTTGAATCAGACCCTTTTTTTAGAAGTAAATTGAAATTTCCCTTTACTGAACTACTGCCTTGAAGGCATCATCAGCAAAATATTTTGCGAATTCGAGGTCAGTTTTGGCATATGCCTTCCAGTCAGCCTTGAAACCGACAGCTTCCTTCAGACCGTTCAGCATGTATGTTTTGTCATCAAGACGTGCACCTACAATACCTTTAAGATATGAAGGCTTGCCGCATTTGCACATTTCCTTCATGCTGTCGAGAGTAGCTTTGGCCTTGCTTACATCACCCTTCAGAACCTGGGCCAGTGCAAGGTTGAAGCATGGCTCACTGCCAAAGTTGTTAACGGCTTTGTCATATTCACCTTTTGTTATTGCAATAACACCAAGTCCCCATTTCGACTCGGGGGTAGCTGCTGTCATTGAATTGAAAAGCTCTTCGGCTTTTGCCATATCGCCTTTCAGAAGATATGCAAAACCTTCATTGTTTTTTACAACATCATTATTCTGGATTGCCTTTGCTTTTTCAAGAGCTGCAAGAGCTTCATCAGCTTTTCCGAGGCTCAGATATGTTGCGCCAACATTATTGTGAGCACGGATGCATTTCGGGAAGTTCTCTGCTGTTGCCTGGTAGAAAGCGAGTTTTTCGTTGGGATCTGTTGCAAGAGCACCTGCATGAAGCATTTCTTCGAGGCTGAGAACTTTGGCGTCGGATCTCATCTGGGCAAGTATCTGATCGTCAGTGCGGCCTATATTGTCAACATTGACAATCATTTTTGACCTTCTCAGTTTGGGAAGAATGTCGGTTTTCAGAGCTTCGTAAGCAGCCGACATATTCTTGATCTCTTTTTCGCGCTGATCAGGATCAGAATACATTGAAAGCACCCTCAGTATAAGATCTTTATCCTGGATGGTCGAATTTTCAACTTCTGTCTTGAATCCTTCCCAGTCTTCAGGTGTGGTCAGAGAGCTGAAGAAACCGTCAGTTTTAGCTGCTTCGATCTTCTTGAATTCGTCCTTTATGAATTTATCGGCTGAGGTACCTCTTTTGCCTGAGAGTTTTTCATTCATATCAAACTTGCCGTCGGGAGAAGCGTATGAGCTTACAACTGTGCCTTTAAGCTGACGGTTAGGATCAGTGCTAACTGTTGCAATATAATCCCTTAGGGCTTTAATATCCTCGGCCTTGGTTTCAGATGGTCGAATGTTTGCCTGGTTAATAACATAATTAATGTCAGCCATTTTGGATTCAGGTACTATTCTGACATAATTGTCCTTCATGATTATTGGCTGGGCATGGATTTCAACAAGCGTTGAAGTAGCAATAACTCCGTCAGCAAGTTTGACAGGTTCAAAATCGAGGCTTTTTGTGTTGATGGCCGCAGTTGTCCTGAGAACGAGTTCAGACATCTTCATTGCATCCTTGTAAGGGATCGCACTTGTATAGGTAAATTCACCTCCTGTATAGGTAATCACTTTATTATTTGCCTGGACTTTTTCGCCCTGAAGAACCTGAACTTTATCAAAAGCTGTTTCTCCACCAGCATAAGTAAGCACCGGAGTTACAGTAAGAGTAGCTTTCTTGTTGAAATACTTTTCCGGAAATGTACCTTTTATTGTAACATTTACAATTCCGCCATGGGCTTCAAGTACTTTCGGGGTAACTTCATACTTGATGTCGCCGGCATCTTTTTTCATCTTATTCAGACCACTGCAACTTGCAAGAAAGGCAGCTGCGAGGATAAGGATAAAATAGCTTCTGATTTTTTTCATAGTCTAATTTTTATTTGTGTTAATCATGTTGGTTTATTCTGCAAACATTTGAAATATATTGCCATGCAAATTAACTGCAAAATTATAAAAAATTAGTAACAATAAGCGAATAAACCTCTATAATTTTCATAAAATCACCATATTCAGTCCTGTGGGGTAATCCTTGTCAAAGATATTTTCAATAATCCTGTTATAATGTTCAATATCAGAAACGAAATCGAGATTGTTGATATCAAGGACCAGATATTTGTTTTCAGGATTCTGCCTGAAAAATGTGAAATAACTCTCCTGAATTTTTTTCAGATAACCGGCAGTAATAGTCATTTCATAGTCCCTTCCTCTTTTTCTGATGTTCTCCAGAAGGCGTTCAGGGGTTACATAAAGATAAACATAGATATCTGGCTTGGGCAGTGAACCATAGATTATATAGAATATCTGCCTGTACAGGTTGTATTCATCACCTTTAAGAGTTGAGGCTGCGAAGACAAGGGATTTTGTGAAATAATAATCAGCCACAGTGAATGATTTGAACAGATCCTGGGATCCCAGTTCCTCCTTAAGCTGCCTGTATCGGCTGGCAAGGAACGAGAGTTCGAGCGGAAAAGAATATTTCTCAGGATCCTTATAGAATTTCGGAAGGAAGGGATTATCCGCAAAACGTTCAAGGATTAGCCGGCCGTTGAACTGTTCGGAGATAAGGGTTGCCAGTGTTGTCTTACCTGCTCCGATATTGCCTTCAATGACTATGTAGTTATGTCTGACCTGCATTAAAACACGATTACAGGCCAAATATATTCATTGATGACAACATTGGCAAAAAAAGAAAGAGCGCAGTCATCCGCGCTCTTTCAGACAAATATCATTTGGCAGGGCTTATTTCCGCTGATCTTCATGTTTTTTATGATCCCCCTCTTCACGCGGAGGACGGGGAAGAAGTATCTTTCTTGACAGTTTCAGCTTGCCTGTTTTAGGATCAATATCAATGAGTTTCACTTCTACCTCATCGCCTTCCTTAAGAACTTCATCGACCGTTTTTATCTTCTTCCAGTCGATCTCTGAAATATGAAGCAGGCCATCCTTGTTAGGCAGGATCTCAATAAATGCGCCAAACTGAACTATAGTCTTTACTTTACCCCTATAAACCTGACCTACTTCCGGCACGGCAACGATTTTCCTGACCCATTCGAGTGCTGCAGTTATTGCTTCCTTGTTCTCACCGAAAATATTGACATCTCCATGTCCGTCAATCTCTTCAACAACAATAGTGGTTCCTGTTTCACGCTGTATCTCCTGTATTACTTTCCCGCCAGGGCCAATAAGTGCTCCGATCATGTCTTTGGGAATAGTGAGCATTTCAATACGCGGTGCATGTGGCTTGAGTTCAGGTCTTGGTTCAGCTATGGTCTGCTGCATTATATCAAGTATATGGAGCCTGCCTGTTCTTGCCTGGGCAAGGGCTTTTGTCAGGACTTCAAATGACAATCCCTCTACCTTGATATCCATTTGAGTCGCAGTGATCCCGTCGCGTGTTCCGGTGACCTTAAAGTCCATATCCCCAAGATGATCTTCATCACCCAGGATATCAGAAAGGATTGCATACTTACCCGAATTTTTATCGGTAATGAGCCCCATGGCAATACCCGAGACCGGTTTTCTGATTTTGATACCTGCGTCCATAAGGGCAAGGGTTCCTGCGCATACTGTGGCCATTGAAGATGAACCGTTCGATTCAAGGATATCAGATACCACCCTTATTGCATAAGGATTCTCCTCATCGGGCGGCATCATGTTTTTAAGAGCCCTGTGGGCAAGGTTTCCGTGACCTATTTCCCTGCGGCTGATACCTCTCGCAGGTTTAGCTTCTCCCGTTGAAAACGGCGGGAAGTTATAATGAAGTGTGAATTTTTCTGTTCCCTGGTTAAGAACCTCATCGATTATTTTCTCATCGAGTTTGGTACCAAGAGTAACTGTTGTAAGCGACTGTGTTTCACCTCTTGTAAAAAGTGAGGATCCATGTGTTGCAGGCAGAGGATCTATTTCACATGTTATCTGCCTTATCTGGTCGGGCTTTCTGCCGTCGAGCCTTATACCCTCATCGAGTACAAGCCTCCGCGAAGCCTCTTTTACTACGTCATGATAATATCTTCTGACAAGAGTTTCATTTACTTCATCTTCGGCTGTATATTGTGCGAGGAATCCCAGGACAATTTCCTCAAATGCCTCTTCTCTTTTATGCTTGTCGTTTGTGCTGCCGGCTCTGGCTGCCTGATAGCATTTATCGTAGGTTTCATCCCATACCTTTTTTCTAAGGTCTTCATCGTTCACCTCATGACAATATGTTCGCTTTACTGTCGAGCCTACTTCCTCAGCAAATTCTTTCTGTGCCCTGCACTGGATTTTTATAGCTTCGTGAGCGACTTTCAGAGCTTCGATCATATCGGCTTCGGAGACTTCCTTCATTTCGCCTTCGACCATCAGGATGTTTTCAAAGGTTGCTCCCACCATAAGATCCATATCTGCTTCCTTTAGCTGAGATGCAGTCGGATTTATTACAAACTGGTGGTTTATGCGGGCAACCCTGACCTCTGAAATCGGACCATTGAACGGGATATCAGATACGGCAAGCGCAGCTGAAGCTGCCAGACCAGCCAATGCATCAGGTATGATCTCAACATCAGCCGAGATCAGGTTTATTGTAACAAAAACCTCGGCATGGAAATCATCAGGGAAAAGAGGTCTGAGTGCACGGTCAACAAGCCGTGAAATAAGTATCTCATAATCTGAAGGTCTCGATTCGCGTTTCAGAAAACCGCCCGGGAAACGACCCGAAGAAGCATATTTTTCTTTATACTCAACCGAAAGCGGCATGAAGTCGGTATCTTCCTTGGCTTCTTTGGCTGCAACTACAGTGGCAAGCAGCATGGTCTTTCCCATTTTGAGCAATACCGCACCATCAGCCTGCCTTGCCATTCTCCCTGTTTCAAGGGTTATAATTCTCCCGTCGCCGAGATCTATATTCTTCTCTTTAATATTGAACATTTATATAATTTTTTTGATTGATGAAATTACACATTTATATAGATATAAGAAAAAAGGCAATTCAGAATTGCCTTTTCCCTTTATGTTATTTGCGTAATTTCAACGCTTTGACTATTTCGCGGTAACGGTCTATATCTTTTACTTTCAGGTAATCCAGAAGCCTCCTTCTCCTTCCTACGAGTTTAATAAGTGCTCTCTGGGTACTGAAGTCCTTCTTGTTCTTTTTTAGATGTTCGGTAAGGTGAGATATCCTGTACGAAAACAATGCAATCTGCCCCTCTGCTGTTCCTGTATCAATCTCAGATGTTCCAAACGTTTTGAAAAACTCCTGCTTCTTCTCGGTAGTCAAATACATGTCTTTAATTAATATGTTGTTAATCCATAAATAAATTGAGTCTCCAATTTTGGAACGCAAAAATAAGGCTTTTTTATGTAAATTATCAAACAATTGACTACTTTTTTTAGATATTTTGGAAATATTTATTTTTAAGCCACCAACGACAATTTCAAATTATTGTTTTCTTTTCTATATAGACGTAAAGTTAACGTCAAACGTTGCGTCAGATTTTGTGGTGATTCAACAACTTATTAACAATTATCGATAGTTATTAATAATGTAAAGCTGTCAGCCTGTTCGCTGCACAGTATAATATTCATCGACCCATCAATATTTTAAACACCCGGCTCAAGCAAAAGTTCATCAGGTTTACGGAGAGTGTTGCCGGTGCTGATGAGTTTGCATCCTATCCTGCATTCAAGGCATCGGCGCTTCCTGCAGTATTCTTCCGTCAGTTGCAGCAGAGCTTGTGTATAAAATGCTGATTCAGAAACAACTCCTTCCGAACTCCATTCCCGGATAACTGAATTTGATTCCGGACCAACATTTTCAAGAAAGTCAAGGGCCTTTTCACACATGATCCGGTTATCATGGAATTTTCCATAGATAAAGATCATTGGAATTACGGCATTTATCAGAAAAATATCGGCAGCCTGATCGCCTGTTTTTTTTATCACTGACTTGCTTTCCCTTCCGAAGACGAAATGATTATCCCAGTATTCAGAGGCAGATACGTTAAAAAGTTCCCTTATCTCATCAAGATCTTCTGCTTCAATTATTTTAGAGAACAGGCCACCTGCAGATGCAAGCATTGCAGCAAGCTGAGAGATCCTTATTGTCGGAAAATTGACAGGACGAAGCCTGCTGAATTTCCACAGCCAGCCATGAATGGGTTTAAGGCTGTATTTAGCGGAAAGGATCCTGAATTCTTTTATAAGATCCCTGTAATACTTATCCTCAATCGCCTCTTTAAACAATCCTTCATCAAGCAACCCGGCCACACCAAAAAGCAATGCCTCAACCTGGAACCGGTTGTCGGAATGCCTGGCAATGATCCTGAAGGGCAAAGCTGATACAAGCAGTTCAAACGGTTCAGTATTGACACTGAATCCGAAATAGCGGGAAAGTATCCTGTAGAATGTTTCATCCCAGTCGTTACCGGTCTCTGACAATACTCGCATTACGCTTTCTGATTTCGCCTGAAGCCTTTCTATGAGAAGGGAATGAAGCCAGTGTCTGATATAGAATTTTTCGAGCTTGCTTATGCCTTCCCCGCATGCGATTGTGGCGGGGTTATTTACAATATCGAGGTACCTTTCATAATACCCGGGGTCGAAACTTATCTGAACTGTAAGAAGTTCGTCACCCCTGGCATTAAAGACTCTTTTGTCATTTTCGGCAACAACATGAAGGATCACATTGTCAAATGCATGATCAGTATTGTGGCCGTGAGCTATGAAATGCGAAGACTTTGTGTGTATCTCCACATTGCCTGCCCATTCCGTATCTCCGATACGAATGCGCGCATTGAAGAAATCGGGACCTGAATCGCGGTTATACTCGCCGGGATGTATAACGGTTATTTTAACATTGTCGTTATCAACAAGGGAATCTTTGTCGTAGAGACAATACTTCCACAGATAATGGAGGAATTCTTCTTTCATTTCAGCACGAATTGATAAAGCAGCAAAGAATAAAGATACGAAATCTGCTTAAACTGACATATGCTGAAAAAAGGAAAAATGATTACCCGGCTGCCTGAAGATTGCGGATAATTTTGGTGTAAAGGTAAAAGTTAAATAAGTTTTTTTTCTTTGAGGCAGGCTTCCATCTCCCTCTGAAGCTCAAGGGCCTTTTGTTCTGCAATTTTATCAAAATCCGTGGAATTGCCGGCAAAGATTATTCCCCGGGAAGAATTCACAAGAAGCCCGCAGTTGCTGTTAAGGCCGTATTTTGCCACTTCCAAAAGGCTGCCTCCCTGTGCTCCGATTCCAGGCACAAGAAGAAAATGGTCAGGTACTATCTGCCTTATTTCCTTAAGCATTTCTGCGCGGGTGGCGCCAACAACATACATCATATTTCCCTGGTTACCCCATTTTTTCGAGAGCGACAGCACTCTTTCAAAGAGTTTGATACCGTCCTCGTTATGATACTGAAAATCATCGGCTCCCTTGTTTGAGGTAAGTGCAAGAAGGATCACCCATTTCCCCTGATATGAAAGAAACGGAGCAACAGAATCCTCCCCCATGTAAGGTGCGACAGTTACGGCATCAAAATCATAATTTTCAAAAAAGGCCTTCGCATACATCTTTGAAGTATTCCCAATGTCTCCCCGTTTTGCATCAGCTATCACCATAATGTCGGGATATGTCTGCTTAATATAGCGGAGAGTCAGTTCGAGCGACTTCCATCCCTTTATCCCGTTGCACTCATAAAATGCCAGGTTGGGTTTATAGGCAACAGCATATTTTGCAGTCGCATCAATTATCCGTTTGTTGAATTCAAAAACCGGATCCTTTGCTCTAAGAAGAAATGATGGTATTTTTTCTATTTCAGAATCAAGGCCGATGCAGAGGAATGATCGTTTTGCCCTGATATTCCCGGTTAATTGCAGGTAATCCATTTTATGATTTTAAATGTTGCTTTCTTTCAGTCTCTCAGCATTCTCCGCCATCTGGAGCTTGTCAATTATTTCCTGGATGTTGCCGTCAAGGATCGATGGAAGGTTGTACATGGTCAGGTTTATCCTGTGATCTGTCATTCTTCCCTGCGGATAATTGTATGTCCTGATCTTTGCCGATCTGTCGCCCGTGGAAACCATCGTTTTCCTCTTATGGGAGACTTCATCAAGATACTTCTGGTATTCAAGGTTATAAAGCCTTGTCCGCAATTCCTTCAGTGCCTTGTCGTAGTTTTTTATCTGTGATTTCTCATCCTGGCAGGTTACAACGATTCCTGTCGGAATATGGGTAAGCCTGATCGCCGAATAAGTAGTGTTGACTGACTGCCCCCCCGGTCCGGAAGAACAATATGTATCTTTCCTTATATCCTCATTTTTAATCTCAACATCAAATTCATCGGCTTCAGGAAGAACGACTACTGATGCAGCTGATGTGTGTATCCTTCCCTGGGTTTCGGTCTGCGGAACCCTCTGAACACGGTGTACACCCGACTCGTATTTTAGTATGCCGTACACACCATCGCCCGATACGCTTAGCACGATTTCCTTGTAGCCTCCCGCCGTTCCTTCTGAATAGCTGTTCACCTCATGCTTCCATCCTTTCTGCTCAAAGAACTTGACATACATCCTGAACAGATCTCCGGCAAAGATGCTCGCTTCATCACCACCGGTACCTGCACGTATTTCCATCACGGCATTCTTCTCGTCCTCAGGATCAGCCGGGATGAGTAAAAGTTTGATCTCTTCTTCCATCTCCGGGAGTTTCGAACTCAGTTCTTCAAGCTCAGCTTTGGCCATTTCCCTCATCTCCTCATCCTTCTCAGTGGCCAGTAACTCCTTTGTGCTTGAAATATTTGTCAGGGTAAGCTTATAATTTTCATAAGCTTCGATAATGGGCTGAAGATCTTTATATTCCTTGTTTAACCTGATATATCTTTCCATGTCGGACAGCACATCAGGCTTTGTGAGCAGTTCGCCAACCTCCACAAACCTTGCTTTTACGCCTTCGAGCTTATCAACGATAAGATTGTTTGACATCTGGGATTAAATTTTCGGGTGCAAAGATAATAAAAAGGCTTCTATTAACAACCTGCTGAAAAGGAGAAAGGAGAAAGATGAGGGGGGAGATGGGTTGAGGGAGGGGATGTCAGTAGCTGAAGGTGCCGTGATCGCAAGAAATAGTAAGTCTTTTGACTTCAGAAGCTTCGCAATGTCCGATGACCCTGGCGTCGAGATTGAAGCCGGCAGCAATGCCGATAATTTCTTCAGCTGTCTTTTCATCAGTATAGATCTCAAACCTGTGACCCATATTGAAGACCTTGTACATTTCGCTCCAGAGAGTACCCGACTGCTCCTGAATTATTTTGAAAAGCGGCGGAACAGGAAACATGTTGTCCTTGACAACATGCAGGTTATTAATAAAATGCATCACCTTGGTCTGACCTCCGCCGGAACAGTGTATCATCCCGTGGATCTCATCCTTCATCGTTTCAAGTATCTTTACAACCACAGGTGCATAAGTCCGCGTCGGGGAAAGTACGAGCTTTCCTGCATCAATGTCCAGTCCTTCAACAAGATCTGTAAGTTTCAGCTTCCCTGAATATACAAGGCCTGAAGGAATGGACGTATCATAACTTTCCGGATACAAGGCTGCCAGATATGAAGAAAACACATCGTGCCTTGCCGATGTAAGACCGTTGCTTCCCATCCCTCCGTTGTATTCCTTCTCGTAAGTAGTCTGACCCGATGATGACAACCCTACAATGACATCTCCTTTCCGGATATTATGATTTGAGATGACATCTGATCTTTTCATTCTCGCAACAACAGTCGAATCAACAACCAGAGTTCGCACAAGATCGCCAAGATCCGCAGTTTCTCCGCCTGTCGACCAGATCCCTACTCCAAGGTTCCTGAGTTCTTCGAGGACCTCTTCGGTCCCGTTTATAATCGCAGAGATAACCTCTCCCGGGACTAATTTCTTGTTTCTGCCGATAGTGGAAGAAAGAAGTATATTGTTGCAGGCTCCCACACATAGAAGATCATCGGTATTCATCACCACTGCATCTTTTGCAATTCCTTTCCAGACCGACATGTCGCCTGTCTCTTTCCAGTAAACGTATGCAAGTGATGATTTTGTTCCTGCACCGTCGGCATGCATAATATTGCAGTAATCAGGATCGCCGCCGAGAATATCAGGCACGATTTTGCAGAAAGCACCGGGGAACAATCCCTTGTCTATGTTCCTGATAGCTTCATGAACATCTTCCTTGGAAGAGGATACACCCCTCATGCTGTATTTCGATTCGCCTGCCATAAGCCGGTATAAGAAAAACACTTATTAAAACTTCAACAATTTATCCAGCAAGCCCATTCAGATTATTTCTTTGGCGCTTCATAGTCTGTCCTGAGAACCCTGAATTCCG
>JAAYUS010000239.1 GCA_012517605.1 Bacteroidales bacterium | reverse complement strand
CTGGGCGCAGGATTTATTCCACCTGTGCTTGACAGGAGTGTAATTGACGAAATATTAACCGTGGGCAAAGAAGAAGCATATGCTTTCACAGGAAGGACAGCCCGTGAGGAAGGGTTGCTTGTGGGAATATCAACAGGCGCAGTGCTTGCAGCGGTGAACAGGAAAATGAATGCCTTAAGTGCAGGTTCAAGGATACTGACCTTCAACTACGACACAGGGGAAAGATACCTTTCAGCCGAAGGATTATTCTGAAAAGGGACAATCATGGACGATCATCCCATGGCACATCAAACAGTGTCAGTTGTGTATCTCCGTAATCTTCTGTTTCAAGATTCGAAATGCTTACGCCGAGAAGTCTTATTCCGGAATCACCCGTATCGATGGTTTTTCTTATTGAAGTGACTTCCCTGTGAAGGGTATCAAAGTCCTTGATATAAAAGGGAAGCGTTTTGCTTCTGGTTATCTGGCGAAAATCAGGGAACTTGACTTTTATTGTTAATGTGCGTCCGCTTACTCCTGCATTCTCAATCCTTTCCATCAGCTCCCTCTCAAGCTTGTAAAGCTCAGCAATTATCTCAAACTGTGTCCTGAGATCCTTTTCATATGTCAGTTCGGTTCCAATAGATTTACGTTCCGATTCAGTTTCGACAGGACGATCATCTATTCCCCTTGCAATATCGTAATAGAATTTGCCGGCTTTCCCAAAATTCCTGATAAGGGATAAAAGATCCCACTTCCGGAGATCATAACCATTATGTATTCCAAGTTTGTGCATCCGATCGGAGGTCACCCGTCCGATCCCGTAGAATTTCTCAATAGGAAGCTTATCAATGAACTCTTCTGCCTTTTCGGGAGGAATGACAAATATACCGTCAGGCTTATTAATATCTGAAGCTATTTTTGCCAGGAATTTATTGTAAGAGATCCCGGCAGAAGCAGTCAGCCCTGTCTTTTTCCTTATATCCTTTTTTACTGACCGGGCAATGAGAGTTGCCGAGCAGATGTTTTTGCGATCGGCGGTAACATCGAGAAATGCTTCATCAATTGAAAGAGGTTCAATAATATCCGTATATTCCCTGAATATCTCAAATACCTGCGCAGATATTTCCTGGTAACGGTCAAACCTGTGACGGACGAAAATGAGGTTGGGACAAAGCTTTCTGGCAGTTACCGAGGGCATAGCGGAATGGACCCCGAATTTTCTTGCCTCATAGCTTGCGGCAGCTACAACATGACGCTCACCGCTGCCACCCACAGCCACCGGCTTTCCTCTCAGCTCCGGATTGTCAAGCTGTTCCACTGATGCAAAAAACGCATCCATATCGATATGGATGATCTTCCTCATTCATCTGTTATTTTTCCGGATCAGCCCGCAGCCGCAATTGATGCAGAACGTTGTTTCAGAAAATTCCTTATGAAAAATCCTGCAAGAATCAGAACCTCATCAGAAGTGTATGAAGTTATTATTCCATTGAATGCCTGGGAATAGTACCGGACCACAGGTACGTTTTCATCACTAAGTGTCCATCTTGTTCTCAACAGGTTTTCGAACCGGAAGTGATATTCCCTGTTCCTGAAGAGGACTATCGATTTTACTCTTAAACTTCTGAAATGTATAGTACCCAGTTCCTGCTCATTATGCAGATCTATAATGCTTGTGTTGAAACGGAAAATTCCCCTTGACCGGAACATTATGCAGTGTCCGAACATCTCGCCCCTGACCTTTCCGTAAATGCTGGCCTTCTGAAGTTCTCCAACACTGAAATCCTGATTGAAGATCTCAAACCGGTTGCTGAACAAACCTGTTTTCCATGTATACTGAGTCTCCATCACTCAAGTTTTTTCTTTGCCAACGCTCAAATGTATAGTTTGTTGCTGCCTTTTGATTGTTTCTGGATACTGGTTTCACCAACAGCCGGCTGCCAGCTTGCTTTATTCCTTATTCTTCCTGCTTCCAGGTTCCCCATTCTTACTTTTTACTGCTTACTGCTTACTGCTTACTACATACTACTTACTACTTACTTCTTCTCTCGCATCCATGCCACCTTCTGCACCGAAGTATGGTCCCTCCCGATAATATCCCTGTATAATTCAGGCCTTCGTGCCATTGTATATCTGTATCCTCCCGACTGTTCCGGCTTTTCCGGTGTGATTTTCGCAGTGACAAATTCATTATCAAGCGACCGGCATTCAGCCATGATCCTGCCAAAAGGGTCAATTATCATGGAACAGCCGTTTTTAAGCTGATCGCCATCCATACCTATCGGGTTTGAAAATACAGCATAAATTCCGTTATCATGAGCCCGTGAAGGCAGCCAGGTCATAAGCCATTCGCGTCCTTTGGGACCATCAAATTCACTTCTCAGCAATGCTGCATTTTCCATCTTGTTTTTCCACAGTTCAGGATCGACAAAACCTGATCCTGGTCTGGGAGAAGGCGTGCACATTGTAACATGGGGCATAAATATTACCTGAGCCCCCAGAAGTGCAGTTGCCCGTACATTCTCGACAACATTGTTGTCATAGCAAATGAGGATCCCGCATTTCCAGTCAGCCAGGCTAAAAATTGTATAGCTGTTGCCTGGAGTCAGGGCTTCATGGATAAACGGGTGAAGCTTTCTGTGCCTGGCAACAAGTCCGTTTTTTCCTACACAAACGTAAGCCTTGAAAATCCTGCCTTCATTATCTTTCTCAAAAAGGCCCGCAAGTACAAAAATATTGTTTTTCGCAGCTATCTTCTGAAGCTTTGAGATACTCTCACCCTCCGGAATAAGTTCAGAAATAGCAAGAAGCTGCTCCCTGGTGAGGTCTCGTGCAAAAGTATAACCGGTAACAGAGCATTCGTGAAATGCTATTACATCCGATCCTTGAGAAGCAGCTTTTTCAGAAAGCGATTCAATCACCGAAAGATTATATTCCTTGTCACCGCTTCTGTTCTCAAACTGGGCTGTTGAAATCCTAATATTTTTCATCTCCATAAAATTAAACAGGCCGTATCAAAATGAAAAATCCAAAAACCGCAAAGTACGCTGAGTTCTATTGCCAGGCACTCAATGTAGTAAATTACAATTCTTTATGCTTTTCAAACTTTGAGTCAACTCTGCGTACTTTGCTGTTCTACTGGTTTTTGATACAGCCTTACAAATTAAGGAAATATTTCCTAATAGCTTTCTCTTTTCACATAATGAGTATGGAGAAGTTCGTGTGACTTATGGCTGTTAGGCTTATCGAGGAATTCCTTGTAAATAGCTATCACATCAGGATTTTCGTGCGATTTGCGTAGAACCATGTGTTCGTCTTCCGAATAGATTGCCTTCATGCGGTTCTTCCTTATCTCCATGCTGGTAGGAATCGGCTGTCCGCCGCCTCCGATGCATCCGCCCGGGCAGGCCATTATCTCAACAAAATGATATGGTGATTTTCCTGCCCTCACATCGCGCATGATTTTATTGGCATTAACAAGTCCGTGTGCAATTGCAACCTTAAGTTCAGCTCCTTCAAGGAATTTCCAGTCGTTTGTGCATCCTTCAATTTTTATTGATGCTTCTTTGACTCCATCCATTCCCCTCACAGGAGTGATGTTGAGATTTGAGAATGGCACTTCCCGGCCTGTTACGATCTCATATGCTGTCCTGAGGGCTGCTTCCATAACGCCTCCTGTTGCTCCGAAGATAACGGCTGCACCTGTCGATTCACCCATAATGGAATCATAAGGCACAGGCTCGAGGCTGCGGAAATCAAGACCAGCCTGTTTGATCATGATTGCAAGCTCCCTGGTTGTAAGAACGAAATCGATATCCTTGAATCCGCTTGACCTCATCTCAGGCCTGTCGGCTTCAAATTTCTTTGCCGTACACGGCATTACCGATACTGATACGATCTTTGAAGGATCTATGTTTTTCTTTCTTGCATAGAACGTCTTTGCAAGAGCTCCGAACATCTGCTGAGGTGATTTGCAGGTCGACAGGTTCGGGAGGAATTCGGGATATTTGTGTTCAATAAACTTGATCCATCCTGGCGAGCAGGATGTAAACATCGGGAACTGAATACCCTTATCACCGTCGACAAGCGCTTTCTTCAGTCTTGTAAGAAGTTCCGTTCCTTCCTCCATTATGGTAAGGTCGGCACTGAAATCTGTATCAAGTACAGAATCGAAGCCGAGCTGTTTAAGCGCATTCACCATTTTCCCAGTAACCCTTTCACCCGGATCATAGCCCAGATCCTCACCAAGGGCAACCCTGACTGCAGGTGCTGTCTGCACGACCACATATTTATCAGGATCATAAATTGCATCCCATACATAATCGATGTATGTTTTTTCAACAAGGGCTCCGGTAGGACACCTGTTTACACACTGGCCGCAGTTTGTGCAAACCACATGGCTCATGGGCCTGTCGTGGAAAGAAGATATCTTCTGGTGAGCTCCCTTGTTTGCAACAGCTATTGCCGAGATATACTGAAGTTCGGCACATGTTCTAACACAGCGCTGGCAATGGATGCATTTGCTGTCGTCCTTTATGAATGAAGGAGATGACCTGTCGATTGTATAAGGATGATCTTCAACCAGGTCGAGGAATATTGTATCGCCGAATGCAAACTCGTTCGCAAGTGCCTGCAATTCACATTTCTGGTTTTTGTAGCACTTTGTGCAGTCGGACCTGTGTTCCGACAGGAGAAGTTCAACTATATGCTTGCGGGCGTTCCTCACCTTAAGAGTATTTGTATGGATATCCATTCCCTCGGAAACAGGCATGGCACATGCTGCGATGAGCGTTCTTGCACCTTTCTGTTCCACGACGCACACACGGCAGTTTCCTGCCACACACAGGTCGCTGTGATTGCACAATGTAGGTATGTTGATATTCAGTTTTCTCGCAGCCTCAAGCACCGTTGTCCCGGCCGGAACTGAAATTTTTTGATCATTAATAGTCAGATTTATCATAATATTCAAATTTTCAATAAGTAATTAATAGATGATCTCTTCCCTGAAATTCTCAACTATGGTTCTGAAGGCATTGCCAACCGACTGTCCCAGTCCGCATTTCGATGCAATCTTCATGGTATCTGCAAGCTTGATCAGCTCATTGAGATAAGTTGATTTCACTTCACCTTTCTTAACCTTTTCCACACCCTTGAGAAGCTGCTGGCAGCCTACCCTGCATGGAGTGCACTGGCCGCATGATTCTTCAGCAAAGAAATCGAGGTAATTATGCAAGACGTTATACATCGATCGCGAGCTGTTGAAAAGCTTCATAGATCCTCCCGTCGGTACTCCTTCAAATCCTATAATTGTATCTGTAAATTTCTTTCGCGGGACACAGAATCCTGAGGCTCCCCCTACCTGAACAGCCTTAGTATCGCCATCGCCGAATTCATTGACAAACTCCTGTACTGTCATTCCAAGCTCCAGCTCAAAAATCCCGGGCATCGGGGTATCACCCGATATGGAGAATACCTTCGAACCCCTTGAATCTTTGGTTCCAAGCTGTTTGTACGATTCGGAACCATGCATGACTATCATCATCACCGTAACAAGCGTTTCCACATTGTTTATGGAAGTAGGCTTGAAAAATACCCCTGAAGTGGTAGGGTAAGGAGGCTTGTTTCTGGGCTCACCGCGTTCTCCCTGTATTGATTCGAATAATGCACTCTCTTCTCCGCATATGTATGCTCCGCTGCCGAGACGGTATGATATTTTGAAATCATATCCTATTTCATGTATCATTTTATGAAATTCCTCGAGTTCCATTAAAAGCTTGGGGAGAAGGAATTTATATTCACCACGGAGGTAAACTATGCCTTCCTTTGCTCCGATTGTTTTGCCTGCTATGGCCATTCCTCCGTGCACCTTATATGCAACCCTGTCG
>JAAYUS010000238.1 GCA_012517605.1 Bacteroidales bacterium | reverse complement strand
TTGCGCCATGCGCTGGCCAACGGAGTTTATCACGCAGTGGCGTGACCACACCCCGATATTATTATTTCAAACGACCCTGGCGCCTTTTGCGCCATGCGCTAGCCAACGGAGTTTATCACGCAGTGGCGTGACCACACCCCGATATTATTATTTCAAACGGCCCTGGCGCCTTCTGCGCCATGCGCTAGCCAATGGAGTTTATCACGCAGAAGCGTGACCACACCCCGATATTATTATTTCAAACGACCCTGGCGCCTTCTGCGCCATGCGCTAGCCAACGGAGTTTATCACGCAGAAGCGTGACCACACCCCGATATTATTATTTCAAACGGCCCTGGCGCCTTCTGCGCCATGCGCTAGCCCATGGAGTTTATCACGCAGTGGCGTGACCACACCCCGAAAATCACTGCAAAATTAATCAAGAATTCCAAACATAAAAATTTTATGATGATAAGGTGTATGGAAATTAAAGATAAATTTAAGGGATATAATTTCAGGTTACCATGGAAGTATTTGCTGCTTAATACCTGAAAGGAAAAACCAAAAACCCGGAAACAATGTACAAATCATTTCTTTTGGCAACGTTTTTTTTATTGATCTCATGCAGTGGTAATAAAACGGTAATCACTCTCCAGGTACCCGGACATGACAGATACTGTGAAATAAATCAGGATGGGGAAAGCATTATCCCAAGCGGAAGAATAATAAAGCCTTATGGTGACTTTATCAGGATCAAACCCGATCCCTTCGGCCTTGCATTATCACCTGACGGGACCATTGCACTGGCCGTCCATAACAATTTGCTCACTGTCATTAGAACAAGGGATAACAGCATCGAAGAATTCGCTTCCCCTTTTCAGGGAAAGGGATCATATATGGGTGCCGCAATAAAAAGTGACAACAGAACCGCATTCCTGAGCGGAGGCGACAGCGGGGATATCATGACTGTAGACCTCACGGCTCCTGACAAGGTCAGCCGGTTTTCGATAAATGGCATTTCCAGTGGCAAAAACTATGATGACAGCTTTGTGGGCGACATAAAGCTGTCAGACGATGAAACACATCTCTTCATACTTGACCAGTTCAATTTCAGGCTTGCAATAATGGATCTCAATCTTATGAAAGTCACCCGAAGCATCCCCGTTGGACGATTTCCCCTGGGTATAGATGTTTCCCCCGACGGCAGATACGCCTATGTCGCAAACACAGGAATATTTGATTATCCGCTTGCACCCGGACTGAATGAAAAGAATATAGAAGAGAAAGGCCTCGATTTTCCACCCTACGGATTACCATCCAAAGAGGCTGAAAACGGAGTAACCATTGATGAAAGGTTTATTCCCGGACTGGGAAGCCCCGGTGTCCCTGAAGCTGTCTCAGTATGGACAATTGATCTTGACAGCAGCAAGGTCATCAATCAGGAAAAAACAGGTTTCAGGATGGGTGAGATGGTTGAAGGTCTCGAAATTGTTGGAGGATCGAGCCCTAATTCAATTGCCGCCGGAAAGGATGAGGTCTTTGTAAGCAATGCCACAAATGATAACATATCTGTGCTTGATCCGGGTACAGGAAAAACTGTCTCAACCATAAAACTTAAAATTCATCCCGGAATTGACAATCTGAGGGGGATGATACCTTTTGGACTGGCACTGAGCCATGACCAGTCAAGATTATATGTTGCACTCAGCGGACTCAACAGTGTTGCCGTCATTGATACAAAATCAAGGTCTGTTCTCGGATATATTCCAACTGGTTGGTTCCCTACGAAAATTGAAATATCTCCTGATGACCAGACTTTATATCTTGTAACTGCACGCGGACTTGGCTCCGGCCCGAATGGAGGAAAAGCATTCGTGCCGACAGATGCTGGTACATATGTCGGCGATATAATGTTGGGAACTTTCGAAAAAATCAGCCTGGAAGATATTGATCTGAATGCAGCAACTAACTCGGTTATAAATAATACTTTCAGGGAGGTCCGAATTTCTGACGACGGCAAAAATCCGCTGCCCCCTGTACCAGGGATCCGGAAAAGCCCCATCAGGCATATAGTATATATTACAAAGGAAAACCGGACATTTGATGAAGTTTACGGGGAACTTGAAAATGCAAATGGTGATCTGTCACTGGCCAGGTTTGGCCAGAATGTAAATGTGGTCAGTCGCGATAAAACAAGAGTCGTTCTCAATGTTAACGTAATGCCGAATCATCAGAAGCTTGCAAGGGAGTTTGCCGTAAGTGATAATTTTTACTGCGATTCTGATGCCTCCGTCCATGGTCACAGGTGGATGGTAGGAACATACCCAAACGAATGGGTGGAGATAAACAGCTCGGTGAAGATAACAAGAGACCTCCACAGCACGGCCCCGGGAAGGAAATATGTTGCCGGCTCATCAGGTGCAGTATATCCCGAAGACTATAACGAGGCAGGAGGTATGTGGGAACACCTTTCAAGAAACGGCATCAGCTTTTTCAATTTCGGACAGGGATTTGAGTTTTCCGGAGCCGAAGAACAACAATGGCATAAATATACAGGCATCAAAATGGGCGTAATGTTTCCAATGCCAAAACCTTTGTTCGACAGGACTTCCAGAAAATACGCCACATATAATACGAGTGTACCCGATCAGTTCAGAATTGATATGTTTGAAGAGGAACTTGAAGAGAAGTGGTTGTCGGGGAAAGAGGAATTCCCCTCAGTCATCACAATGATAATACCCAACGACCATGGTTCTGATGAGCGTCCTCAAGACGGCTATCCATTCAGGGAATCATACATGGCAGATAATGATCTTGCCCTGGGCAGGGTAGTACAAAAACTCTCACATTCAAAATGGTGGCCGGAAATGCTTATAATAGTAACTGAAGATGACGCACAGGACGGAAGGGACCATGTAGACGCCCACAGGTCACTTCTTTTGATGATAAGTCCATGGATAAAACGGGGATATGTTTCACATTCACATTCAAATTTCGGCTCGATCCTCAGGACCATATATAATATCTGCGACATTCCGCCGCTAAACCAGTTTGATGCTACTGCCACCCTGCTTCAGGATTTCTTCACCGATACTCCTGATTTCACACCATACCAAGCCTCAATGGTCGACACCAGGATTTTTGATCCTTCTAAGGCTTTCGATCCGTATGACAGGGAATTCAGATGGGAGTCACTTAAAGAATCCCCGGAAATCGACAATGAGACAGATTTCAGAAAAAGTCATTCGGAGCAGGGAGGGGAGAAGTGATCCCTTGTCACACAATGGCCTGAAATGGCATTAAAAGTTATTTAATTATATTTACCGCTTTAATTCCACCAGTTTGTTTCCATGAAAAGAAACTTAATAGGCAGAAGAAAATTCTTCAAGACACTTGGCGCAGGAAGCGCCGTTATTGCTGCAAATCCTTTTATTGCTGCAGCTCCTGCAAAAATCCAGGAACAGGCAAAACCAGCGACAAATATAAGCGAGACATCGAAGTACCCCAGAAAACCCTATTCGATGCCCGGGAAATACCCCGGTAAGGTTGTGGTTGTTAAAAATGAAAGATCTGTTGTTGATGATGTTCCTGTTGAGGAAGTTGCCTACCTCATGCTAAGCAGGTCGATGCTTGAGCTTACAGGCCAGAAAAGGCTCGACAAAGCCTGGCGGTTATTTGTCAGTCCCGGTGAAAAGATAGGCCTTAAAGTGAATCCTGTCGCCGGGAAACTTCTTTCAACGAGTCATGCCGTGGTAAAATCTGTTGTGAAACAATTAACAGAATGCGGGATTGACAGAAAAGACATAATTATCTGGGACAGAAGAGATATGGAATTAAAAGATACTGGTTTTGTCAGTGAGAATTATCCGGGAATTACAATAAAGGGTACCGAGATGCAGGATGAAAAAGGTTCATTTACTGATGAGAACGGGATACTGTACGGAGAAAGAAATATTGACAGGGAATGGTATTACTGGGCTGATGTTGATGGAGAATATGATGCTGAAACGATGCCCTATATGGTCAACGGAGGCAAGTTCTCATATTTTGGAAGGATTGTCACTAAGGAAATTGACAAGATCATCAATATTCCGATACTTAAAAATGCTGGTGGATCAATTACAAATGCAATGAAAAATCTTGCATTCGGATCCATTTCAAATACAGGTCGCCTGCATGCTCAGCTCTGGAATGAAACCTGTGCTGAAGTATGTGCTTTCCCTCCCATACGTGATAAGGTAGTCCTCAATATCAGCGACGGACTGAGAGGTTGTTTTAACGGCGGTCCCGGTGCAAATCCCCAGTTCATTTGCAATTACAATTCGCTGCTTGTCGCTACCGACCCCGTGGCACTGGACAGGATTGGCTACGACATCATTGCCGCCAAGAGAATTGCAGAAGGACTCCAGAAAACTCCGGTACCGGAATCACTGACATTTCTTAAGATGGCAGCTGACCTGGGTCTGGGAGTTTATGAAAAAGATAAAATTGACCTTAAAGAAATTGAAATGAGCTGATCACACTTGATTTATAACGTCTTTTTCAGTCTGTTTTAATGGCAAGATCAAATAATTACATAACAAAAAAGACTCTGGTATTTCTGATACTGATATTTAATCTTAATTCATTATTACCGCAGATACCCGGAGACTTTCCGATGGTCACAAATGACGATTTACCCGGAGCAAGGTTTTATCAGCCCAGGATCTTCAACGGGACTTCCCTTTTTGGGTATATTGACGGAGGAGCGGAACTTTACCTTGAATATGGGTTTTCAATGGTGACGGTAACCGAAATAGATTATATGGGTGGAAAATATAAAACTGAAATATACAGGATGAACGGACCCGAAGAGGCTTTCGGCATCTTTTCGGTATCAAAATTCCGGTGTGCCGGCATGCCTCCTGTTTCTGACTTCACCTGCCAGACAAAATACCAGTTACAGATATGCAAAGGCCCCTATTACATAAGTATCATTAACAGGACAGGAACCAGAAATGACAGTATAGCCTCATTGAAGATAGGAGAGGCCATTGCAGGTAAAATAAAAGATGAACAGATAAATTTGTCCTTCTGGATGCCCGGTGTACCCATCAGCGAGCTGAAACAAAACTGCATACTTGCCAGGGGAAAACTAGGTATAGTTAACGGTTCTCCTGATCTTGAGGATTTTTTTTCAGGGGCCAGTAATTTTACCGCGGTGATAGTAAGCGGAAGCAAAAAGCTGGTTGCAATCAGGTTTGACAGCGGAGAATCCCTTGAGAAGTTTCTTGTTATGCATAACCTGAAAACTGACACACCTCAGTCGGGTATCAGACTAAAAAAGACTGGGGACGTTCTTCTGAACATTGAAATGGAAAATTAATCTTATGCAACAGTAAAAACCAAATTATTATGGAAATTTTTAAACCACTTGATCTTCCGTCAGATTCCCAAAAGCCGGAAATTGAAAACACCGAGAAAGTGCGTTGCCTCATTATCGGTTCAGGCCCTGCAGGTTATACCGCAGCAATTTATGCTGCAAGGGCTAATCTGAAACCGGTGCTTTATACCGGCCTGCAAATGGGAGGTCAGCTTACGACAACAACAGAGGTGGAAAACTTCCCTGGTTATCCTGGAGGAATTACAGGACCCGAAATGATGGAGGATTTTAAAAAACAGGCCGAGCGATTTGGTACAGATATCAGGTTCGGGATAGCGACTAAGGCAGATTTTTCGGGAAGTGTCCACAAGGTGACATTTGATGATTCCATGGTTATTGAGGCTGAAACCGTAATAATCGCAACGGGAGCAACTGCAAGATATCTTGGTATTGATGCGGAATCGAGATATGCCGGAATGGGTGTTTCGGCATGTGCCACCTGTGATGGTTTCTTCTATCGCGGAAAGGATGTAGCAGTTGTAGGAGGCGGCGACACTGCTGCTGAAGAAGCCACCTATCTTGCAGGTCTTTGCCGCAAAATTTACCTTGTTGTACGCAGGAATGTGCTCAGGGCTTCCAAGGCCATGCAGCAAAAGGTATTCAATACTACCAATATTGAAGTGCTCTGGGAGCATCAGGCTATAGACCTTTACGGGGAAAATGGAGTCGAGGGAATGGTTCTGGTAAAGAAGAAAGGAACGCCCGAAGAGGAAATAGTAAGGATACCTGTCGACGGTTTCTTCCTGGCTATCGGACATACACCAAACTCAGACGTGTTCAGGGACTACCTCGAAACCAACGAAGCCGGATATATCAAAACAATTCCAGGCACTTCCAGAACAAATATTCCGGGTGTATTCGCTGCCGGGGATGTACAGGATCCTGTTTACAGACAGGCTGTTACTGCAGCAGGCTCAGGGTGCATGGCCGCCATCGACGCTGAACGCTATTTGTCTGAAAAGCATAACTGAAATGAAAACATTCAGTAAGAAATTCAAAATAAATGCTGAACCTTCAGATGTTTATTCAGCGCTTACGAATCCTTTTACAATAGAACTCTGGTCAGGGTACCTCGCAGTTATGTCGGAGGTTCCCGGATCGGAGTTCTCACTATGGGAAGGAGACATTACCGGAAGGAATATTGAATTTATTACGAATAAAAAGGTTGTCCAGGAATGGTATTTCGGGGATCAGCAGGAAAAATCCATAGTTACAATAACCATTTCACCCGACGGTGAAAACTCATTGGTGACAGTTGAGCAGACAAACATACCGGACGAAGATTTTCAGGAGATTTCAGAAGGATGGAAGGAATACTATATCGGTGCAATTACAGATTTTTTCAATCCTAATTTTTAAGTTCTTCAGATTGGTTACCATACTGGATTTTTTTATCCATGACTTCATATATGTCCTCGCAACTGGCATGGATCAGGTTGGCTATACCCCTGTATCCTTCAGTATTGGCATATTTTTGCATTCTGAGGTTCCATTGAGGCAGCCATGATAAAACATGCTGTCTGATGAACCTCTTTATTTCATCCCTCATCTCACTCCGGCAGGCTTCATCTTCAAAAGAAATGTACTTGTCGACCAGCAGTGTAAGGAAAAGAAGCTCTATTCCAAGGTTGTCATCGGGAATATTATAACGTGTCCTTTTCTTCCAGCCGTATGAATTGTAAAAGTCAGTAACAGGTTCATCATTTGATTGATCAGTTAATTGCTTATCCACATAAAATGATTTTACTGGCGGAGCCAGCGCAAGAGCAGGGGTGGAGAAAAGTCTTTTGAAATCGTTCTGAAGATTTTCCCTGCAGACCGATAAGTCTTTGCATGAATTCCTTAACTGGGAAGCTGCCTCAATGAATCTCGGATTGCTGCTACTGACGGGAAGCCTTTTCAATATCCCTTT
>JAAYUS010000009.1 GCA_012517605.1 Bacteroidales bacterium | reverse complement strand
TCCTTTGATGAAACGATAAGCATCGACACAAAAATAGGTGCAATGACAGTTGCAAGCGAGTTAAGGGCATTTGTAAGCGTAAGACGGCTCGCCGCGGTCTCAGGACTTCCAAGAGCATTTACATAAGGATTGGCAGCAACCTGAAGAAGAACGACGCCAATTGCAAATACAGATACTGCGCTCAGGAATCCGTAGTACCCTGCCGATACTCCCGGTATACACAGGAAGAAGCCAAGGCTCACGAGGCCGAGCCCGGCCAGAACACCCATCTTATATCCAATCCTGTTAAGAAGATATCCTACAGGTATCGATAGGATGTAGGCGCCGTAAAAAAAAGTGTTCGGCAGCTGTTTCTGGACTTCATTAAGGTTGAAGGCAGTCTTAAGATAATCGATAAGGGAATTGTTCATAGTGGTGATGAAGCCGAAAAGGAAGAAAAGAGAGGCCATCACGATGAGCGGGAACGTGTAGTTGGTTTTTTCGTTTTGCATTTCAGTTGGTTTTATGGGTTGAGTGTTTAATTGGTTGCTGGTTGCTGGTTGCTGGTTGCTGGTTGCTGGGTGCTGGGGTTTGTTATAATATTAACAATCAGCGGGTGGTGAATTTATAGATACAGCTATGCCTGTATTCCTCTCCCGGATTAAGAATTACGGAAGGGAAATGCGGTTTATTAACGGCATCGGCAAAATGCTGGGTTTCGAGGCAGAATGCCCATCTCCTGCCATACCTCTTTCCCCCTTTGCCTTTTTCATTGTCGATCCAGTTGGCTGTATAAAGCTGAAGTCCGGGCTGTGTGGTATAAACCTCCAGTATCCTTCCTGATGCAGGATCAAAGGCTGCCGCAGCAAGCCCTGTAACCCCTGCCGGGTGATCAAGAACAAAATTATGATCATATCCTGCACCGAAACGGAGCTGTTCATAATCGCTGTCAATCTCCGCTCCTATTTTTTTCGGAGATGTAAAATCCATAGGTGTACCCTTTACACTCAGTATTTCACCCGTGGGTACAGATGTTTCATCTATCGGAGTAAAAAAGCGTGCATTTATCATTAATTCCTGATCATAAATGCTGCCCGATCCTTCTCCGGCAAGATTAAAATAGGAATGCCCTGCGAGGTTGACTACTGTGGCTTTGTCTGTTACGGCCCTGTAACCTATCTTTAATTCATTATCTTCTGTAAGAGTGTAGGTTACTGATACCCTTAGATTTCCTGGATAATTTTCCTCACCGTCGTTTGAAACATATTCGAGCTGTACCTGTGATGAACTTGCATTAAGAACATCCCAGACCACTTTGCTGAAGCCTTTAATGCCTCCATGCAAATGGTTGGGGCCATTGTTTACTGCCAGGGAATACTGTTTTCGCATAAGTTCAAATTTGCCTCCTGCAATCCTGTTTGCGCATCTTCCGCAAATCGCACCCATGTATGGACTGTTCCCTTCAATATATTCACCGATTGTGTCATATCCCTGCACAATATCGGCAAAATTTCCCTTCCGGTCGGGAACAATAATACTGACTATTATTGCACCGTAATTAGTAATTCGGACAATCACCCCATTTTGGTTTTTCAGGGTATAAAGCCCGGTGGGTTTACCATTGTGAATACTTTTGAATGATTCTTCCACGATGTTACTTTTTTTAAGGCTATATTATTAAAAACTAACTTTCAGATTTCTACTTTTCCTGCGCCCTGTGGCCTTATGAACAGTTTATGGCAGGAGCCCTTTCCGAAAACATGTTCGAGAGTCTCAGTATATTTATCAAGAAGTCCGGCAGGTACGAAAGCCTGTATCGTTCCTGCAAATCCACCCCCGTGCACCCTCCATGCACCCTGTCCCTTAAGAACAAGCTCACTTAGTGCAAGGGCAAGTGATATGTTCTGTTCGCGGGCGTTTGTCACGGGATAAATATTCTGATTGTACATGTACGAGCTGTAGCCCGATTCTACCACCATCCGAAGAAATGCGTCGAAATCATTCTTCTCCAGCGCAGCCACCTGGTCAACTACGCGCTGGTTATCACCCTGGAAATGGATAGCTCTGAGAATTGCTCTGTCTCCTACTTTTTCACGTATCTTCGGTATTATATCTATTACCTGTTCAAGAGTAACCTGGCGAAGCACCTTCGCTCCCAGCTCTGCGGCAACTGCCTTCATATCGGTGGGCAATGAAGCATATTCATCATTCAGGTCGGCATGGCTTCCGCCTGTGTCAGTAATTACAAGCGAATAACCTGTTGCAACAAAGTCAAAATTCACCCTTTTGACAACAGGTTTTGACGGATCTTTGAAATCGATGGTAATAAGTCCTCCCATTGCACATGCAGTCTGATCCATAAGTCCGCATGGTTTTCCGAAATAATTGTTTTCTGAATACTGTCCTATTATTGCATTTTCTATTGGATCGATGCTTCCGTTGTTGAACAGTTCACTTAGTATTGCACCGATCAGTACCTCAAAAGATGCCGAAGAACTCAATCCTGAGCCCTTGGGGACGCCTCCGTCGATGCAGGCGTCAAATCCACCGATCTTATGGCCAAGTTCCTTAAAACGCGCGCAAATGCCTCTTACAAGGGCCGCCGAACTGTAAAGTTCTCTTTTATCAGCTGCGAGTGATGAAAGATCAACCTTGAATTCAGGATATCCTTCCGACTGGATCCTGATAACATTTGTGCCATTTCGTCCTGCAATGCAAACGTTGTCGAGGTTGACTGCCCCTGCAAGGACCCTCCCGTAGTTATGATCAGTATGATTTCCGCCGATCTCGGTGCGTCCGGGTGATGTAAAAAAATCAGCATCCTTTTTCCCGAATGCATCTTCGAATTTTTGTATCAGTCCGGCATATCTCTTTCCGTTCCTCTTAAGTTCTGACGGATCGGTACCATAAAGTTCAAGAAATGCCTTGTTATCCCCGTTGTTGATTTTGCGGATCAGATTATCTGTTGTCATGTATATAAGGTTTAATTATTGACGAAAGAATGTAAATATAGCAATTGTAAGGAAAAATAAAACGAAGCCGCCCCAAACAATTTGGAACGGCTCCGGTATTAAGTTACAGAGTGATAAATAATCGTTACCTCCGTTTGCTTCCGACGAGCGCAAAGAAAACTATGTAAAGGTAACAGAGTATAGGCAGAATGAATGCGAACCTGACTCCCATGCTGTCAGCGATAAGGCCCATAAGGACCGGGATCACTGCACCGCCAACAATAAGAGTATTGATAAGACCCGATGCCATGCTGAGTTCTCCTTTATCGAGGCCTTCAACACCGAGGGTAAAGATATTGGGGAACATTATTGAGTTGAAGAAGCCCACTGAAAGCCCAAGCCACAGGATGATCGGACCTCCGGCAGCCATAACGATGACAAGCAGAAGAGCGGCGATAAGACCGAATACTGCCAGTGATCTGCTGGCATTGCCTCTTCCGAGCCTCATAGCCAGGTAATTTACAAAAGCAATTCCTGCAAAAATAAGTCCGTCGGTAATCTGCCTGCGTACGAACCAACCTACAAAAAGAGCGAGCAGAAGAACCAGAACGGTATAGATGTATTTCTTTGATTCCTTTACATCGGAGAGCATGAATGAACCATAGAAACGTCCTACCATTGCGCCTCCCCAGTAAAGTGCTATCATCATGGCAGCCTGCGTGCTTGCTATTCCAAGAGCTTCCTGGAAATATCTCTGAAGCATTGCTGCTGTACCAACTTCAGCGCCAACATAAAAGAATATGCCAAATGCACCAAGAACAACGTGGGGATATTTCCATACGCTTTTTCTCTCGACACCCTGGGTTGAAATTTCGGGAAGCTTAAGAAAATAAATTGCTATCGCGATAAGAATTACCACACTACCAATAATGATGAATGGTGTTGTAGGAACGTTTTCGGCAGTATTCAGGGCTGCTTCAGCTGCTGATTTGAATATAAACAATCCGGCAACCAGGGGAGCGATATAGGTCGCTATTGAGTTAAGCGCCTGTGTCAGGTTCAGACGTCCGGATGCGGATTCCGATGGTCCGAGAGCCGTGACATAAGGGTTTGCAGCCGTCTGGAGGAATACAACACCTCCTGCCATGATGAAGATGGCAAAAAGGAAGAATGGGAAAGAAAGCATTTTGGCAGCCGGGAAGAAAAGAAAGCTTCCAATGGCAACCAGGAGCAAACCAAGAATCACGCCTCCCTTGTAGCCAATTTTCTTAATGATGCCCCCTGCAGTAAATGCTAATAGAAAATAAGTGAAAAAGAAAGCTCCGTTAACCAGCTGAGCCTGGAAGTTCGAAAGCTCAAATACGGCCTTGAACTTGTCAGCCAGCGTAATGTTAAAGGTGGTAACGAAACCGAACAGGAAAAAGATCATTCCCATGAATGCCATACCTGCCGTTTGTGTATTCTTCTGTTCTGTCATAGTGTGAGATTTAGGTTATTAATAGTATGTTCTTTTTTCAGTGGAAGTAAAATTACATTTAAAGATCGATTTTCCTATAACCCGTCATTTTTTTTTTAATTCCGGGCCGGAAACATATAATATTTCTTAATACATATCTTTGCATAAAAATTCCGGATTGACAAGGTACTTTATATTTATCTCATTCAAAGGCACTTCGTATCATGGCTGGCAATTACAGCCACGCTCGCTGACTGTTCAGAAGGTGCTTGATGAAGCACTTTCGCTGATCCTTTCAGAGAAAATATGTACTACCGGAGCCGGTAGAACCGATGCAGGTGTTCATGCATCTTTCTTCAGTGCTCATTTTGACAGTACATTTGCAGATCTTGACAGCAGGAAAAATCTGATTTTCAAGCTTAACCGTTTTCTTCCGGAAGACATTTCAGTAAACAGGATAAGGAAGGTAGCTCCTGATGCAAATGCCAGATACAGTGCTATTTCCAGAACCTATAAATATTTCATATCAAGGTCGAAGAATCCATTCACATTCGATTCAAGCTGGTTTATTCATGGCCCCCTTGATGTCGATAAGATGAACAGGGCCTCGGCACTCCTTCCGGGCTATTCCGACTTTACAAGCTTCAGCAGGCTCCATTCAGGAAACAAGACAAATATCTGCAAAGTCTTCAGCGCAGTGTGGGAGACTGAAGGAGACAACCTTATATTCACAATAAGGGCCGACAGGTTCCTGAGGAATATGGTAAGGGCATTGACCGGCACAATCATCGACGTCGGGAAGGGAAAAACCAGCCCTGAAGAATTTGAAAGGATAATCCGGGCGAAAGACCGCGGTATGGCAGGCATGTCAGCCCCTGCCAGAGGTTTGTTCCTGGCAGATGTTGAATACCCTGAAGAGATATTTGTATAAAAAGAAATATTTATACTCTTTGATCGTTGTAATTAAATTATAAAGTAACAATCCAAAAACACGAAAATGATAATGATATCTGCATTTATTGAGCCTTCGGCAGCTGTACCCTACTCGGATCAGGCCACTACAATCCTCGACCTGATGATGAAAGGGGGAGTAATCATGATCCCAATTGTTTTGTTATCGCTTGTCACATTTTACATTTTCATCGAGAGGATGGCATATATAAAAAGAACAACTGCCATTGAGAAAGGACTCATCCCTTCTGTTCTGGGCGACATCAAAAGCGGCAACAGCAATAATGCGGTCCTCAGGGCGAGGAACAACCAGGCTTCAGTAGGCAGGATACTGGAAAGCGGCCTGGAGAAGATTGGAAAACCTCAGGTTGAGATAGAAAGGAATCTTGAGACAATCACCAACCTCGAAATCACCAAGATGGAAAAAAATACCGGTTACCTCGGCATCATTGCAGGCATTGCGCCAATGCTGGGATTTATCGGGACCATTTCGGGGGTTATCAAGATCTTTTACAACATATCGCTGGCCGACAATATCAGTATCGGTATTATTGCAGGCGGTCTGTACCAGAAAATGATCTGCAGCGGAGCCGGACTTATAGTTGGTGTACTCGCTTATGCGGCCTACCATTATATTCAGATGAGAATAGACAGGTACACAATCAGGCTTCAGGAATCGTTGATAGAATTTTTAAAGGCTTTTTGAAATGAACATCAGAAGAAGCAAGCATTTCAAGCCTGAGGTCAGCACCTCTTCCCTGAACGACATTATGTTCTTCCTGCTTCTGTTTTTCCTCATCGTTTCAACACTTGCCAATCCCAATGTCATTAAAGTACTGCTGCCTAAATCAAAAACGGCACAGGAAATTGACAAACAGCAGGTCAATCTTACTGTAACAGAAGACAGGAGATATTTCATCGATCAGAAGGAAGTGCTCCTTTCCGAGCTTGAACCAAAGCTGCAGGAACATGTCAGAGGCATTGAAAACCCAACTGTGGTACTAAGGTTTGCTAAAAGCCTTAATATTCAGGATCTGGTTGACGTCCTTGAAGTAGGTGTCAGGCTGAATATAAAAATGGTGATGGCCACTGATAAATCTAATGCGCCTCTCTGAAAGGATAAGCTAAGGCTTAAAGTTCAGGATCGTTCCAGATCTGCCATGATCTCTCAGCCTGGGAATAAAGCATAGTCAGACCTGTCAGAACCGTGCATCCCCTTTTCCTTCCTTCATCAAGGAAAGAGGTGATTTCAGGGTTATAAACAAGGTCAAACAATACGTGCCTGTCTGTCAGAAGATCATAATCCAAAGGGGGTTTGGACGTAAAATCAGGATACATGCCCAGTGGTGTGGTATTTATGATTATTCCGGTTCCCTGAATTACACTCCGGGTCAGGTCACCGTACGACAAACAGCTATTACCGGGTACTCTAGAAACGACTGAATATTTGAATTGCATCTTTTTGAGGACATGGCATACTGCCTTTGAACTTCCACCTGAACCAAGTACAAGTGCGGATTTTGGCACAATGCCGGAGAATGGCTCCAGGGTATCAAGAATTCCCGTTATATCGCTGTTATAGCCATATAATAAAAATTTATCCCCTTCCCTTTTGATCTTGATCACATTCACTGCCCCTATTTCGGAAGCTTCACTATCAATTCCATCAAGGAATCTGATAACTGAAGATTTATAGGGTATTGTCACATTCAGGCCATCGGGCTTTTCTGTGTTAACAATCGAAGGAAGCCGGTCGATGGAATCAATGGGATAATTCTCATATATACAATCCGTTATGGCTTCCTTCAGGAATTTCTCAGCGAAATACTTCTTTGAGAATGAATGTCCGAGGGGATAACCAATGAGTCCGAATTTCCTCATATACTTCAACTACCCTTTCAGGCTTTCGGGAAGAAACTGAAAGAATGTATCGCCTCTCAGACCAAGCCGGAGTGTTTCGAGGGCAATTATTTCGTTCGGAGCAATATTTCCCAGGTTCACATGAGCCCCGAAGTGCTTTATGAACCATGCCTGCTGGGATTTAAGGGGCGCTTCCCAGATCACGTTCTCAAGTTTTACATGCTCCGAAATACTCTTAATAATGGTCATGTTTACGGATCCGTCTTCATTGTAGATACCAACTGTTCCTGATTCCCTTGCTTCAGCGATCACTTTTGACGAACCGGCTTCAAGTTCTGATCTCATCATTGAGACCCATTGGTCGGGAGTATAGATGACGTCTTTTTTCTTTGAGCCTACCTCAGAAATAACTGTACCCCTGCGTGCCAGGGTACTAATGTACTCAAGCTTTCGGTGATGGTCAATTTCATAGGATCCGTCAGAAATCTCAACCATGTCAATTTTGTATTTATCAAGAAACTCAATGAATTCCCTGAACATGTTTCTTACAATAAATGCTTCGAAAAGGGTGCCTCCGAAATATGGAATGCATCCGGCATCCTTATAAATTCTGATCTTTGTTTCAATGCCCGGAGTTATCACAGAAGTGCCGAAACCAAGTTTGACAAGGTCGGTATATTCGCTTCCGACCGACATGAAATCTTCAGCCTCACGGATGCTCAGACCTTTGTCCATGACCATGGTAAGGCTTTCAGTTCGTGGTTTTGCAGGACGTTCCGGGATAAAAGGAAGGTTTGTATTCATGGAATATAAGGTTAATGTTAAAGGGGTATCAGAAAAACACAATATATTTAAAATCAGCGGATATTGTAGCTTTCGAGCAGCTTTTTTATCTTTCTGTTGAAAATATGGTGAGGGAAAATATCGTGAAATTCCCTGAACATTTCCTTATCTGCATCCAGGGCCAGGGTAAGATGTTTATAAGCTTTGTCCATGACTGCCATATGGAGGTAACAGGATGCAAGGAGATAGTTCAGACCTGGAACATCTCCGATTATTTTATATGCTTTCTCAAGGTACTGCAGTGCTTTTGAAATATATCCGTCGTAAAGGATGATCCTCCCGATATCGGTCCAGACTTCATTGTAATAGATATCAAGCTTCAACGCTTCCCGGAAGCACCGCAGGGCTGCCTTTTTCTCATCCCTGGCATAATGGGCTTTACCAAGCATATACCATATTTCGGGATTCTCATCGTCGAGCCTGACAGCTTTTCTAAGGAAAATCATGCTTTCTTCAGGGTTCCCGGTTTCGAGGGCAATTATGCCAAGCCCGAACCACGGATCAGCAAATTCCGGAGCCAGGTCGATGGCTTCATGGTAATATTTCCTTGCAAGGACAAAATCTCCGGTCTTCTCATAGCATTCAGCGAGATAAGTCAGCGTTTCAAAGCTTTCAGGTTCATTTTCGAGATACTCATGATAAACCGGGATTGCTTCTGCATATCTGTCAAGGCTGCAAAGGATATTGCCTTTATTGAAAATGGCGAATGTATTCTGTGAATTTATTGCAAGTGCAAAATCATAGGCTTCAAGCGCTTTTTCAAACTCATCAAGCTTATTATATATGATACCCAGGTTATACCATGCACTGTCGGAGAAAGGTTCGTTATCGAGGTATTTAAGATAAAAGCTGATTGCACTGTCAAAATCCCCTGTTTTATCATATGCGTAAGCCAGATCATAGATATGAGCATTAAATTCAGGCTCAAGTTCTATAAGGCGCTTCATATAGGGTATCATATATTCATAATAGTTCAGGTTCTGAAGAACTGATGTTATTGAAAAAAGGATGTTCCCTGTGTCATCCGAATCGAGGGTAAGGGCATAATCGAACATCTTTTTCGCTCCCTGAATATCACCCATGATACCCATGGCTGTACCTTTGGCCACATATATTTCATGATTTCCGGGTTCTATGTTTTCAAGCTTTTTGAGAATCTTCAGAGCATCAACTGCCCTTCCCCTGTCGAGAAGGACCCTGGCCTTCCTGAGTTGTATAGAAACTGAATTCGGGTGCTGCTCTGATGCAAGTGTTGCTGCTTCAAATGCCTTTATCGAATTGTTGCTCTCGATATAGTAATCAATTATATTCTCAAATTCAATCACATCAAAGAAATAATTCTCATTATTCTTTCTCATGCGCTCAAATTTCTGAACCGAATCCTTCAGCTCATCCTCGTATGAATAATTAGTTTTATCCTCTTCCATCCCCTGAAAAATAGTGATTACAAAATTAACAACATTTTCAACATTGTATTTTTGGCAATTCCTATATTATCAACATTTTCACATTTTTATAAACATCTGAATAACAAGGCAATATGTTTTTTTAATAAAAATAATTTGTTTTTTTCCTATTTTCGACGCAACCAAAGCCGCCACTTTTTCATCTATGGCATAGAAACAAAACTTAAAACCTCATACACCTGATTTACCCTAGAATTAACCTAAATTCTACCTTCGAAGAACCGGGCATAAACCCGGTTTTTCATTTAATATGACAGATTGCCGTTATAATTTATGGGTTATGAAATCGTTTAGACAATAAAAAGATTTATATCTGACAAAAATGAAAAGAATACTGAAATACTTGTTTAATTCAATTTTTCCTGCACTGATTGTGGCAGGTGCAGCATCGTGTACAAAAGGCAGCGATCCGATTGTGTTTAAAGATGGCATATTCCCTGATACCGTTGTTGCTCTTTCAGGAATTAACTCGGAATTTGATGACTATAATGTTGACCTTAACACTTTAAACAATCTTGTTCCTGTTGTTTTCTCGAGTAACAGGGGCAGTTCAGGTGGACAATTTGATCTTGTCCAGGCTGGACTTGCCTATACTTTCAATCAGACTACAGGGGAATTCATATTGCAGTTTGAAATGACTAATGATCCCTTTCTGTTGCAACTACTGACAAAAACAAATACCACAGGCAACGATTTCGGGCCTTACCGGTTGTACAGCCCTGTTGACGGTTATGAATATATGATAGTCTCTTCAGTAAATGATCAGGGGAACCTTGATTTCAGATATACAAGGAACCTGCCATATTTCGGATCATCAATCCCCGAGGTCACAGGCCCGTTCCCGGCCACCCGGCTGAACTCACCTTCAGATGATGCATATTTTTGCTTTAACACCAGCCAGGATACAGCATATTATACCACTGATGCCGATGGTGATTTTGACATATACATGACAAAAAAGGAACCCTCTGTAACTGTCGACCAATGGCTAAAATCTGCATATGAAACTCCATTATTAGTCGACGTAATCAACAGCGACAATAATGACAAATGCCCTTACATATATAAAAGGTTCATGGTATTTGCTTCTGATCGACCCGGAGGTTTCGGAGGATTTGATCTTTATTATTCAGTATCCAGGAACGGACGATGGGGAGCCCCTGTAAATATGGGTCCTTATATAAATTCAGCTTCTGATGAATACAGACCGGTACTCACAGGCGATGAGAATTTTTCGAATATGTTTATGGTATTCTCGTCAAACCGGCCAGGCGGCAAGGGAGGATTTGACCTTTATTTTGCCGGAGTAAATCTGAACTAAAAACAACCTGCAACTTTCTTCGCCGTCAACGCTTTCTCACGGCCATCAGCGTATTCCTGAGAAGGGCGACCCTGGTCATGGGACCGACACCTCCCGGGACAGGTGTTATATATGAGCATCGGGGAGCTACGCTGTTAAAATCCACATCTCCGACGAGCTTCCATCCCGATCTGGTTTCCGGAGCCGGCACCCTGGTAGTCCCGACATCAATGACGACAGCACCCTCCTTTATCATATCAGCAGTCACAAACCTCGGCGAACCCATTGCGGCCACCACAATGTCAGCCCTCAGTACATGGTCCCTTATGTCTTTTGTCCGGCTGTGTACAAGGGTTACGGTTGCATCCATTCCCTTGAGTGAAAGCAGAATGCTTAAAGGCCTGCCCACGATATTGCTGCGACCTATGATAACACATTCACGACCCGATGTTACTATATTATATCTTTTAAGAAGCTCTACTATTCCGTAAGGGGTTGCGGGCAGATAACTTTCGATACCGGTCACCATCCTACCAATATTGACGGGATGAAATCCATCAGCATCTTTTTCAGGATCAATGGCTTCTATGACCCTGGTCTCGGAAATATGCCCGGGAAGCGGCAGCTGAACTATAAATCCGTCAACATCAGGATCTTCATTGAGCGATCTTATTTTTTCAAGAAGTTCAGCTTCCTTAGTCTCAGCCTTCATTCTGATTAGCGTCGATTTGAATCCAACCTCGGCGCAATCCTTAACCTTATTGTTCACATAGGTTTCGCTTGAGCCATTGTCTCCGACGAGTATTGCAGCAAGATGCGGGATTTTAAGGCCCTTTGCCGCTCTTTTCCTGACCTCGCCGGCAATTTCCTCTTTTATAAGAGATGCCGTACTTTTCCCGTCAATAAGAGTATACATTTCAGTTATCTTCTATGGCCCATCATTCGGGCAGCATTTTTATTCCTTGTCATCATTTTCATCATCCTTCTGGTCTCGTCGAACTGTTTAAGGAGTTTGTTCACCTCCTGCACCGAGGTACCGCTTCCCATGGCGATTCTCTTGCGCCTGCTTCCGTTAAGCAGCACAGGGTTAGTCCGCTCCTCTGGTGTCATGCTTCTTATTATTGCCTCAATGCCTTTAAAGGCATTATCATCAATATCAAGGTCTTTGACAGCTTTGCCGACTCCTGGTATCATTGCCATCAGATCTTTCACGTTACCCATCTTCTTGATCTGCTGTATCTGGGCAATAAAATCATTGAAATCGAACTGGTCTTTTGCAATCTTCTTCTGAAGTTTTCTTGCTTCCTCGGCATCAAATTGTTCCTGGGCTTTTTCAACAAGAGAAACGATGTCACCCATCCCGAGTATCCTGTCGGCCATACGCGCAGGATAGAAGATATCAATTGCATCCATCTTCTCTCCGGAGCTGACAAATTTTATCGGTTTGTTCACCACCGATTTTATGGATAAGGCCGCGCCGCCTCGTGTGTCACCATCGAGTTTGGTAAGCACGACGCCGTCAAAATCGAGCCTGTCGTTGAACTCCTTTGCCGTGTTTACAGCATCCTGTCCGGTCATCGAGTCAACAACAAAAAGTATTTCGTGGGGGTTCACTGCTTCCTTTATTGCAGCAATTTCATTCATCATTTCCTCATCGACTGCGAGACGGCCTGCTGTATCGATGATCACTACATCATGACTCTTAAGCTTTGCCTCCCTGATCGAGTTTTTTACGATCTGTACAGGATTCCTGTTCCCGTCCTCCGTATAAACCGGGACCTCAATCTGGGAACCTATCACTTTCAGCTGTTCTATTGCAGCCGGACGATAAATATCACCTGCAACAAGCATGGGATTCTTGCCCCTTTTGCTTTTCACCCATTTTGCCAGTTTACCGCTGAAGGTTGTCTTTCCTGAACCCTGCAGCCCGGCGATAAGGATCACCGAAGGATTTACCTTTATATTAATATCCGACTTATCCCCGCCCATAAGGCTCACAAGCTCGTCATGGACGATCTTTACCATCATCTGGGAAGGATTTACAGACTTTAGCACCTCCTGTCCAAGGGCCTTGGTCTTTACGGTGTCTGTAAATTGTTTAGCTATTTTAAAGTTGACGTCGGCATCGAGAAGAGCCCTCCTCACCTCTTTAAGGGTTTCAGCTATGTTTATTTCCGAAATCCTCCCCTGTCCTTTTAATATTTTGAATGATTTTTCGAGCCTGTCGCTTAAATTCTCAAACATATGTGATTCTTAAATTTTGATAACTACATTCTTTCCGGCATTTCAATGCCTAGAAGCCACATACCGGAGCTTAACACCACGCTTGTTGTCTTTGAAAGGAAGAGTCTGAAATTACGAAGGACCAAATCCTCTTCCCCAAGAATGGAAAAATCGTGGTAGAACTGATTATATTCCTTTGCAAGTTCGTAACAATAATTTGCGATCAATGAAGGGCTGTAGGCTTCACCGGCTTCTGAAACAATATCGGAGTATTTCCTGAGCATCCTTATTAAAGAGATCTCCTTTGAACCAGGATTTGCTTTCAGGATCATTCCGCTGTCGGGAAATATTCCCATCTGTTCGGCTTTGCGGAAAACCGATTTGATCCTGGCGTATGTATATTGTATGAATGGCCCTGTATTGCCATTGAAATCAATTGACTCAGAAGGATTGAAAGTCATATTCTTGTGAGGATCCACCTTAAGAATGAAATATTTCAGTGCGCCAAGCCCTATTTTCCTGAATATTTCTTCCTTTTCCTCTCCGCTGAAATCGCTGAGCTTTCCGAGTTCAAGTGAGACGCTTCTCGCTGTCTCTTTCATCTCCTTTATAAGATCATCGGCATCCACAACAGTGCCTTCGCGTGATTTCATTCTTCCTTCCGGAAGTTCAACCATTCCGTAAGAAAAATGAATCAGTCCGTCGGCCCATTTATAACCCATTTTTTTCATAAGAGCCCTGAGCACCTGAAAATGATAGTTCTGTTCATTTCCGACAACATAAAGGGTCTTATCGAAATGATAGTCATTCTGGCGGGCAACGGCGGTGCCAAGGTCCTGTGTCATATAGACAGCAGTGCCATCTGAACGCAGAAGCAACTTATGATCGAGGCCGTGTGATGTAAGGTCGACCCATATCGAATTGTCATTATGCTTATATAATATATTGTCTCTTAATCCTTTAAGAACTATCTCCCTGCCTGTAATGTATGTATCGGATTCATAATAGATCTTGTCAAAATCGACTCCAAGCATCCTGTAAGTCTCTTCAAATCCAGCATAAACCCACGAGTTCATCTTTTTCCACAGATCAACGACGTCTGGATCGCCATTTTCCCACTTGACCAGCATATCCCTTGCCTCGAGCATAAGCGGGGCAGAATTGCGTGCTTCAGCCTCGCCAATGCCTTTGGAGACAAGCTCTTCGATCTGGGCTTTATATTCCTGTTCGAACTTCACATAGTATTTTCCGACCAGATGGTCTCCTTTCATGCCTGTGGATTCCGGTGTTTCTCCATTTCCGTACTTCTGCCATGCAAGCATTGATTTGCATATATGAATGCCCCGGTCGTTGACGATATTGGTTTTTATTACCTTGTGTCCGCATGCCGAGAGTATTCTGTAAAGTGAGAAGCCCAGGAGATTATTCCTTATATGGCCAAGATGAAGAGGTTTATTGGTATTCGGAGAAGAATATTCAACAAGGATAACCTCAGGGTTCTGAACTTTGCAGTTTGCAAGCGGATCCTTGCCTGAAGCCATCCCGGCAAAATATTCAATCCACCATTTGTCAGATATCTCAAGGTTAAGAAAACCTTTTATTACGTTAAAACCGCTGACAGAAGGGAAAGATGTCAGAAGATATGTACCAATGCTCTCTCCCGTCTTTTCAGGAGTATTCTTTGAATACCTGAGAAGAGGAAATACGACAAGGGTGAAATCGCCACTGAACTCTTTCCTTGTTTCCTGAAGCTGAATCAGGTGATCAGGAACATCGCAATTATAAATAACCCTGACGGCTTCCTTTATCTTTTCCTTTAATATAATCTCCATTTATTCGTAAAAATTCTGCCTGCAAATATACTATTTAAATGATATTGGCGTATAAAACAACAGCAGTGTTAGTATCATTGCGAACTTTATTGTGTCGGTCATGTGTTTTTATGGTAATGAACATTTTTATTTGACTACTGACCAATTCTTTTTGATGAAAATTATTATTTCAAATGAAAAGAAGTTATACTTTTGATTATGTTTTTAACAAATGAGGTATAAAAACTGAGCCTGTTATGAAGGAGCTGAAAAATATGTATCTTGAACAAACCGATAAGACGCCGCTTGTTGACCTTAATTTTATGAGCGGCGAGCTTATTATTTCCGGAAGATCCATTCCGATCAATGCTCCAAGGATTTTTGAACCTATACTTGACTGGGTCAACGAATACATCCGGAATCCTCGACAAACAACAAACCTGAGGCTTAACCTTGAGTATTTCAATACAGCTTCATCAATCTGGCTCGCCAAAATTGTAAAAGCTCTTGCAGGCATAAACAAACCCGACAGCATCCTTATTCTTCATATTTATTTTCCGATTGAGGATTTCGATGACATTGACGATATCAAGGATGATCTAAGTCCTGTCATCGATGTGATAAGCAGTGCAACCGTGAGCGTCGGACTAAAGATTTACGGTACCGACGAGACTGGAAAAATACTGAAGGAATCCATGATCTTCATTTAATTAAAGCCCTTCATTTTACCTTTCCATATAATTTTTTATTGATTTTTTGACCTAACTTTATTACGGTAATTTAATTGCATTACACCATGCGTATAGTATGCCTTGTTTTGCTTTCAATTTTTATCGTTATGGAGACATTTTCCCAATCCAGATCAACTGACAGGATGCCGGTTGCTGCCGGACGGTTTTATTCTGCAGACAAAGAAACACTTTCAAAGGACATTTCAGGCCTTTTTGAAAATTGTGTCAAAACACCCGCAGGCGCTGAGGTAAGAGCAATAATAAGTCCGCACGCAGGATATATCTTTTCAGGAAAAGTTGCAGCCTCGGCATTTTCCGTGATCGACAGGAATGCGAAATACAAAAATATCTTTATCATCGGATCGAGCCATATAATGGCTTTTGAAGGCGCATCAGTGTACAATATTGGAGATTTTGTCACGCCTCTTGGCAAACTCACTGTCAACAAGGAAATAGCTGACAGGCTGAAAGAGGAGAAGCTTTTCAGCTTTCCTGTAAATGCCCATTTGCAGGAACACAGCCTCGAGGTTCAGATGCCCCTTATACAATATTACTTCCGGGATACGCCAATGATCGTTCCAATAATTCTCGGAACAAACAATACCAAAAACATCCAGAAAATAGCCGAGATACTCAGACCATGGTTCATTTCCGAAAATCTTTTTCTAATAAGCAGCGATTTCTCACATTATCCTTCATACACTACTGCAAATCAGGTTGACAAGGCCACTGCTGATGCAATTGTCGCAGGCGATCCCGCAAAGTTCCTGTCAACCCTTGAGAAAAACTCCCACACAAAGGATCCGGGACTGGCCACAAGTATGTGCGGATGGACTTCCGGGCTGCTTCTTATGTACCTTGCCCAGGGCAATCCTGATCTCGAATTCAGAAAAATAGACTACTGCAACTCAGGCGATTCGAGGTATGGAACAAAAGATGAAGTTGTTGGTTACAATGCCATTGCCCTGGTCAGGAAAAAACAGGGAAACCATGAAAAGGGAAGCATTACAGAAGAAATAAAATTCACCGAAAAGGAAAAGAACCAGCTCATTGCACTGGCACGTGATAACATCAGATCTTTTCTTTACGACAAAAAAAAGGTTGTGGTTGACGAGAAATCCCTTCCTGAAGTATTTAAAAAGGACCTCGGGGCTTTTGTCACTTTAAAGATAAATGGCAACCTGAGGGGATGCATCGGAAGGTTCATGTCATCAGAACCACTTTATCAGGTAGTTCTCGAATCATCAAAATCCTCGGCATTTGAAGATCCCAGGTTTATGCCACTGACAAAGGAGGAGTTTCAGAAAACAGAGATTGAAATTACAGTGCTCGGTCCGCTAAAGAAAATAAGCAATATTGATGAAATTATCCTGGGAAGGCATGGAATTTACATAAAGAAAGATTTCAGGTCCGGAACAATGCTCCCTCAGGTTGCCACTGAAAATAACTGGACAGTTGAGGAATTCCTTGGATACACAGCCCGCGACAAGGCAGGTATTGGCTGGGACGGATGGAAAAATGCTGAGTTATACATATACGAAGGAATTGTGCTTGAGGAATCCAAAAGATAACCATGTATCATGCAGCAGGCACAGGATTAACAATCATAATCCTTTACACTCTCAGCTACTTTTTATACAGGAACGGGTTTTATACCCTTCAGTACCACAGAAGGTTCTGGAACATACTTCTTGCAGTCACATTCTTATTTACGGCGCTCGCAGGATTGCTGCTTGCCCTTCAGATCACTTATAAATGGAATATTCCGGCAGTCAGGACCATCCTCAGATGGCACGTGGAGATAGGTACCGGTCTGGCAGTAACAGGCTTCCTTCACCTTTTCTGGCATTTTTCGTATTTCACCGGGATCTTTAAAGAGTTATCCCCAAAGGATGCTGAAGCACCCGTCAGAGCAGGTCCAGAAAAAAATGAAATATCATTAAATCTTTTTGTTATAGGGCTTATCAGTTCCTCGGTTCAGCTTCTGCTTCTAAAGGAGATAATGAACATTGCAGGGGGGTATGAACTAATAACAGGGACTTTCCTGTGCTCCTGGCTTTTGGGTTCTGCTGCCGGTTCATCTCTTGCCCGAAAATCGCCATCGATGGATTTAAAAAAGATTAATCTCTGGTTCTCAGCCGGACCGCTGATTTCTTTATTCCTGATGCTTTTTCTGTCGAGGCTGTTCCTTAAATCAGGAGAAACACCATCATTTCTTACCGGAGCCGTTTATACGTTCATAGTCCTGCTCCCCTTCTGCCTGATTTCAGGGTTTGCATTCATCAGACTTGTTGAAGCGGGTCAGAAATCAGGCAGCCAGCCGGGAAAATCGTTTTCAGTAGAGACCACCGGAGGTATGGCAGCGGGCATACTTGTTTCAGTCCTCAGCAGCGGACTGCTTAATACTTATCAGAGTTTTCTACTGATAATAATCCTTGGCTTTGCCTATATGGTGCTTACGTACCATCTGACTGGCAACCGCAACAAATTTATTTTCAAGGCAATTATATTGATGATGATCGTGCCTGTTCTTATTTATTCTCCCGACATTCTTTTCAGGCAACTGCTGATGGGGGGAATAACTGTTACAGAATCGACTGACACTCCTTATGGTAACATTACCAGGGGCATTTACAACGATGAAACGAGCACATACTACGATCAGCGGCTTCTGTCATACAGTAATGATGTTATTGAATGTGAAGAAGATATACATTATGCTATGCTTCAAGCCGATAATCCGGAAACTGTGCTGCTGATTTCGGGAAGTATTGCTTCGCGGCTAAATGAGATTAACAAATACAAAGTCAGCAAAACCATATGCGTGGAAAGAGATCCTGCCCTGGCAAAGATGTCTGAAACAGGAAATATAGGATCAGGAGCAGTTTACATAGAAAATGCCGATGCCATCACTTATTTAAGGAAAACGAATGAAAAGTTTGACGTGGTTCTCCTTTTGCTCCCGCCTCCTTCTTCACTGTCGCTTAACCGTTATTATACGAAGGAATTTTTTACAATGGCAAAGGAAAAAATGAATAAGGATGGCATTTTTTCGTGCTCACCCGGCATAAATCCAAACTATTTCAACAACGAAGCCGTCAATCTGTATTCTTCAGTGTTTAAAAGTCTGAAATCAGTTTTCAGGAATGTCGTGCCGATAGCAGGTGATCTTATCTATTTTATTGCTTCGGATAAGGAGCTTACTACCTCCGTATGCCGCCTTGCCCAGGAAAAAAACATAGAAAACGCCTATGTAGGTCCCGACTATCTTTCCGATGACCTTATTGAACAAAAGACAGGAGAAATAATGTCAGTTCTTGATAAGTCAGTACCGGCCAATACATACGACAGGCCTATTGCATGCTTTTATTACCAAAGCCTAAATCTGAGCAAGAATTATGGCGCGAAGCTGCCTTCTGTCATTTTCCTTCTGCTTGTCTTCGCAGTATCTCTCATGACCCTGAGAAGTTCCAATGGGATAATGTATTTCAGCGCTTTAGCCCTTGCAGGCTATGAAATAACACTCCTTCTTGTCCTTCAGCTTGCCGTTGGAAACATGTACCAGGTGACGGGAATTATTCTTGCAGCCCTGATGGCAGGACTTGCAGCCGGTTCGGGCATTGATATCCGTTTTTTAAGTGACAAAGGCACAGGATTTAAAGCGATAGTGCTTATATTGCTTTATATAATTGCAGGGTTGACGGTAAAGGAAATAATGAGGTCAGGCAATCATGTCATTGCAGTCTTTATGATAGTAATTGCCGGATTTTTCCCTGCAATGGTCACCGGCAGCATATTCAGGGGACTGACTGAAGACCGGACTTATTCAAAGCATGTTTCGGGTGTATACAGCGCTGATCTTTCAGGATCGGCCATTGGATTTCTTGTTTTTGCAGGACTGGCAATACCTCTTGCAGGGATTGGAATGTCGCTTATGATGCTGCCTGTACTGGCCGGTATAGGTTTTCTTCTCCTGTTAATAAGAAAATAGTAAGGCTTTTTGTATTTTTGAGTATCCTCAGATCAGAAATGGAAAACTTCAAAAAAGATATAACCAAGAGGGAGTTCATAAAGAGATGTGCCGCCTTTTCGGCCGGCGTAACCATTATTCCCAAAGCTCTGTACGGAAGCGAAGAACTTGCTGAAGAACAAGCTTCAGGGAGGAAGGAAGCCATGTTCCAGGAGGAAACGGCAAGAGGCATCATGTGCAGGATTTGCCCTAATGAATGTGTTTTAAAGGAAGGCGAACTGAGCAAATGCAACAACAGAAAGGTGATCAGGTCGAAACTATATACACTTGCCTATGGCAATCCCTGCTCTGTGAATGTTGATCCAATTGAAAAAAAACCCCTTTATCATTTTTTGCCCGGATCGAGGGCATATTCCATCGCAACTGCCGGATGCAACCTTGTTTGCCTTAACTGTCAGAACTGGACAATTTCGCAGACCAGTCCCGATAAAACAAGAAACTTCAGCCTCCCACCCGAAAAGGTTGTTTCAGAAGCCGGCGCAAAGATTTGCAGATCAATTGCATATACATATTCCGAACCGGTTACATTTTATGAATATGCCTACGATACAGCAGTACTGGCAAAAAAAGCCGGAATAAAGAATGTCTTCAAATCAAACGGATATATTTACCCCGAGCCGTTAAAAAAGCTTTGCAATGTAATTGATGCGGCCAACATAGATCTTAAAGCTTTTAACGAAGGGACATATCTGAAACTTTCTGGAGGCAAATTCCAGCCTGTTCTTGACGCACTGAAAATCTATCTCGACTCCGGTGTATGGCTTGAGATTACAAACCTTGTGGTCCCGACATGGACTGATAAATCGGAAGAGATATATAGAATGTGCAAATGGCTGAGCGAAAACGGATTTAAAAATGTGCCGGTTCATTTCAGCAGATTTTATCCTACGTATAAACTCGAACAGCTCCCCCCCACCCCTGTCGATATTCTTAATAAAGCCGCCCAGATTGCATCATCCGAAGGACTGAACTATGTTTATACAGGAAATGTCCCGGGCAGTGAAATATCTGATACCAAATGCCCCGGATGCAAAACAACTCTGATTGTGCGTCAGGGATTCAGGGTGGCTGAAAACAGTCTGAAAGACGGCAAATGCCCAAAATGCGGGAAATCCATCGATGGTGTATGGAATTAAGTAATGCTTATAATTTAATCCGGAATATTTTTGACTGATCATGAACAATTCAGAGGTAAGGGAGCGCATTGAAAAGCTGCGCAGGGAAATAGAAGATCATAATCGGAGATATTATATTTTAAATCAGCCTGTCATATCAGATTTTGAATATGATCTCCTGATCAATGAACTTGCTACCCTTGAAAAGAAATATCCTGAATTTGCATCCGATGATTCACCAACCCGTCGTGTAGGAAGTGATTTAACAAGGGAATTCCGCCAGTACGAGCACAAATATCCTATGCTCTCGCTGGGGAACACTTACAGTTTTGAAGAACTTGATGATTTTGACCAGAGAACCCGCAAGTTAACAGGTGAACCGGTTGAGTATGTATGTGAACTTAAATTTGACGGTGCATCAATCAGCATAACATATAACAAAGGGGTCATAACAAGGGCCCTGACGAGAGGCGACGGCACCAGGGGGGATGATGTCATTGACAATGTAAGGACGATAAAAGACATACCGGAGAAGGTAAGCAATCCTTCAGTTCCGGATGAATTTATCATGAGGGGCGAGATACTCATGCCCAGGGATGTCTTTAAAAGCCTGAATGAGCAAAGGGAAAAGGAAGGCCTCAATCTGTTTGCCAATCCCCGTAATGCAGCATCAGGTACTTTGAAGACACTTGATCCTGCCGTGGTAGCATCCCGGAAGCTTGTTTGCATGTTCTATTTCCTTCTGGGAGAATATCTTCCCTATGATACCCATTATGGCAATCTTATGAAGGCTGCAGAGTGGGGATTCACGGTAGCCGACAGCATAAGAGTATGCAAGAATATTGAAGAAGTCAAGGAATATATTGATTTCTGGGAGCACAAAAGGGATTCTCTTCCTTATGATACTGACGGAGTCGTAATAAAGGTAAACTCGATAGCTCAACAGCAGGAACTTGGCTTTACAGCAAAATCGCCCCGCTGGGCCATAGCATATAAATACAAAGCAGAACAGGCTCTTACCAGGCTGAATTCGGTATCATTCCAGGTTGGCCGGACCGGCAATGTTACTCCTGTAGCAAACCTTGAACCTGTTTTTCTTGCCGGGACAACGGTAAAAAGGGCTTCATTACATAACGCCGATCAGATCTTTCTTCTTGACCTGCATCTTCATGATATGGTATATGTTGAGAAGGGCGGTGAGATAATCCCTAAGATAGTGGGGGTTGAACTTTCATCAAGAGAAGAAAAGAGCGAACCTGTTAAATTTATTGAAACCTGTCCGGAATGTGGGACGCCGCTTGTAAGAAATGAGGGTGAGGCCAATCATTTCTGTCCTAACTATCTGCATTGTCCGCCCCAGATAAAAGGAAGAATTGAGCATTTTATAGGAAGAAAGGCCATGAATATCGAGGGACTGGGTGAAGAGACAATCGACCTGCTGTTCAGCAGGGGGCTTATAAGGAATATAGCCGATCTTTACGACCTGAATGCTGAACAGCTTGTACCACTTGAACGTATGGGCGAAAAATCGGCCGGAAACATTATCAGGAGTATCAGGGATTCTGTAAACGTACCATATCACAGGGTATTATTTGCCCTTGGGATAAGACATGTGGGCGAAACTGTTGCAAAAACACTGGCGTCCCGTTTTCCCTCAATTGATGATCTTATGTCTTCAAAAGAAGAAGATCTTACAATGGTCAGGGAAATAGGTCCAAAAATAGCGGCAAGCATAGTAAACTACTTCAGCGACAATGAGAACATTGATATCATCCGTCGTTTGCGGGAAGCAGGCGTTAGACTCTCCGGAGAGGCCGGAAAGGAAAAAACCACCGGGAACAGCCTTGAAGGAAAGACAATAGTAATCTCGGGAGTATTCAGCCGGCACTCAAGGGATGAATACAAAGAGATCATTGAAAACAACGGAGGAAAGAACTCTTCATCAATATCAGGAAACACATCCTTCATACTTGCAGGCGATAATATGGGTCCGTCAAAAAGGGAAAAAGCTGCAGAACTGGGAATACCCCTGGTGAGTGAAGAAGAATTTCTTAAAATTATCGGTGAAGATTAGTTCTTATTATATATTGTTTTTGTAAAAAACTGTTAGGTTTGCACCATGGAATTATTCAGAAATCTGAGGATCAGGGCCGGAAGGTCGATGCTTAACGGCAAGCTGTCGAAGATTACACGCAAACCGCATTATATCGGCTTTTACAATATCAGGACAATCGGTATTGTCTGGGATGCATCAAAGCCTGAAGATTTTAATCCACTTGCCAGGTTCTCCCAGAAAATGACTGAACTTGGCAAGCAGGTCAGGATCCTTGGTTATTATCCCGGAAAATTACTCCCGGATCAGTTCATTGCGAACAGGATAATAACCTGTCTTAAGAGAACGGAGGTTGATTTTTTCTATCGTCCTGCCACACCCGAAGCCAGCTCGTTTATCAAGGAAAAACTTGATGTGCTTATAGATATCAACTTCAGCAAACAGTTTACGCTTGAATATGTCACGGCTTTATCACAGGCGTCGCTGAAGGTAGGCCTGGCAGGAGATGATCCGGCATCAACTCCCTTCGACGTGATGATTTCGGCCAGAAATTCTCTGGGTGTGGAAAAGTATCTTGAACAGGTTGTGTATTACCTTGAGATGATTAACTCCGAACCAATAAAAAAAGCTGTATAAACCTAAAAAGATGAAGAGATTCAAAGGGTCAGGCGTGGCCATAATCACCCCTTTTAAAAATGATTCAAGCATTGATTTTTCTGCGCTTGGCCGTGTTGTTGAACATATAATCGGGGGTGGTATTAATTATATTGTTGTACTGGGTACCACCGGCGAATCTGTAACTCTTACCAAAGATGAAAAAAAGGCAGTTATCTCATATGTTATTGAAGCTGTCAACGGAAGGGTACCCATTGTTGCTGGTATAGGCGGCAATAACACCCAGGAAGTCATCAATACGATACGCCACACCGATTTTACGGGCATCGATGGCATATTATCTGTTGCGCCATATTATAACAAACCAACCCAGAGAGGGTTGTTTCAGCATTTCAAATCGATAGCTAACTGCAGTCCCGTACCGGTAATAATGTATAATGTACCGGGCCGTACCGGATGCAATCTGACTGCAGATACCTGCATTGAGCTGGCAAAAGAGTGTGAAAATATTGCCGGGGTTAAGGAAGCCTCGGGAGATCTCGCCCAGATAATGAAGATCATCAGGGGAAAACCCGAAAGTTTCAACGTCATTTCAGGTGATGATATGCTTACATTACCAGTTATTGCTGCCGGAGGCGCCGGTGTAATATCTGTCCTGGCCAATGCTTTTCCGGCCGCGACGGCAGAGCTTGTAAGCAATGCCCTCAAAAGCAATTTCAAGACAGCAAGGGAACTCCAGTTTAAATATCTCGAACTAACTGAGTTGCTTTTTACCGAGGGTAATCCTGCCGGGGTAAAGGCAATGCTGGGCATACTAAACAAATGCCAGAATACTCTGAGGCTTCCGCTTGTTCCTGTGAGCAGGTCGACGCTTACAAGGATTCAGAAAGCAGTTGAGGAGGTCATGAAAGGCTGATACTCATGCACCAGGTCCGGCGCTTGCTCCGGGCTGGCTCATTCCGTGGCAATTTTTATATTTTTTCCCGCTTCCACAGGGGCATGGATCATTACGGCCCACTTTCTTATCAACCCTTACAGGTTCGGCCTTCTGATTCTTTTCGGATCCACCACCGCCGCCAGTTGAGCTATATTGAGAAAAATCGCTTTTTGATGTCCGGTACCTGCTCATATCCACCTGCCGTCTTCTCTGTGCTTCCTTGACCTGTTCCGGATCCTGGGTCGGGATATGTCCTTTCATAAGGGTGCTTACAACATCCTTATTGACTTTCGTGATCATAGTCTTAAAGAGTTCAAATGACTCGAACTTGTATATAAGGAGGGGATCCTTCTGTTCATATGTAGCATTCTGTACCGATTGCTTGAGTTCATCCATTTCCCTGAGATGTTCTTTCCATGCTTCATCTATAGTGGCAAGGACCACAGTTTTTTCGTATGATTTCGCAAGCTCCTTACCTTCAGATTCAGCAGTAGCCTTAAGATTTGTAATGACCTGGAAGACCCTTACGCCATCTGAAATTGGGACAACGACGTTTTCATATACATGCGACATCCTTTCATAGACATCCTTAAGTACAGGATAAGCCTGGGCCGAGATTGCCTCCACCTTTCTTTTATATGTATCAAGTACCCTGGCATAAACAAGGTCGATTATCTCCTGTGAGCTCTGCTTAAGGAAGTCCTGCTGAGGCACCGGAGAATCCATTGAGAATGAACGGATAAGATCAAAATCAAAATTTTCGAAATCACCGTCCTTATGGTAAGTATTTACAAGGGTTTCAGTAACATCGTACATCATATTTGCCACATCGACCGACAGACGTTCGCCAAGGAGGGCGTGTCTTCTCTTCTTATAGATTACCTCTCTCTGAGAATTCATCACGTCGTCATATTCAAGAAGCCTTTTGCGGATCCCGAAGTTATTCTCCTCCACTTTCTTCTGGGCACGTTCAATTGATTTCGTGATCATTGGATGCTGGATCATCTCACCATCCTTAAGGCCCAGTTTATCCATAATACCGGCAATCCTTTCGGATCCAAAAAGTCTCATAAGCTCATCCTCGAGTGATACGAAGAACTGGGAAGATCCCGGATCGCCCTGACGGCCTGAACGTCCCCTGAGCTGACGGTCGACGCGCCGTGATTCATGCCTTTCCGTTCCTATAATGGCAAGACCTCCGGCTTCGCGCACCTCCGGAGTAAGTTTTATGTCGGTACCCCTTCCGGCCATGTTTGTGGCTATGGTAATTGTTCCGGTTTTTCCGGCTTCGGCCACTATCTCAGCTTCACGCTGGTGGAGTTTTGCATTAAGCACATTATGCTTCAGTCCTTTCATCTTGAGCATCCTGCTGAGAAGCTCGGAAATCTCAACCGAAGTTGTTCCAACAAGGACAGGACGTCCATTCCTGTTCAGCTGAACTATCTCATCTATTACTGCATTGTATTTTTCCCTTTTAGTCTTGTATACAAGGTCCTCACGGTCGATCCTGATGACCGGACGGTTTGTCGGGATGACAACAACATCAAGCTTGTAAATGTTCCAGAACTCACCGGCTTCCGTTTCGGCAGTACCTGTCATACCGGCCAGTTTATGGTACATCCTGAAATAGTTCTGAAGGGTTATAGTGGCGTAGGTCTGAGTTGCCTCTTCAACCTTAACATTTTCCTTTGCTTCTATTGCCTGGTGAAGCCCGTCGGAGTAACGTCTTCCCTCAAGTATACGTCCTGTCTGCTCATCAACGATTTTAACCTTGTTGTCGATAACTACATATTCCACATCCCTGTCAAAGAGAGTCCATGCTTTCAGGAGCTGTGTCATTGTATGAACACGTTCCGATTTTACTGCATAATCCTGAAGAAGCTCATCCTTCTTTTTCAGTTTTTCCCTTTCATTAAGTCCCTCCTTCTCAAGATCAGCAATCTTGGATCCGACATCGGGAAGAACGAAGAAACTGGCGTCTTCCACGGAAGTGGAGATAAGGTCGAGTCCTTTTTCCGTAAGCTCAATGGTGTTTGCCTTTTCGTCAATAATGAAATAGAGTTCATCGGTAACCTTCGGCATTTCCTTGCTGTTGTTCTGCATATAGAAGTTTTCGGTCTTCTGAAGAAGCGTCTTGTTACCCTCTTCGCTAAGGAATTTAATAAGGGCACTGTTTTTCGGAAGGCCTTTGAATGCCCTTAACAGGAGTTTACCGCCCTCCTCGTTCTTACCCTCTGATATTAGCCGTTTAGAGTCGGCAAGGATCTGAGTGACGAGCTTTTTCTGGGCATTTACGAGTTTATCCACCTTAGGCTTAAGCTCATCGAACTGCTGCGTGTCGCTTTTTGCGGTAGGACCTGAAATAATAAGAGGTGTACGGGCATCATCAATAAGGACAGAGTCGACCTCATCGACGATTGCATAATGGTGTTTCCGCTGTACAAGGTCTTCAGGATTGATAGCCATATTATCCCTCAGGTAATCAAAGCCGAATTCATTGTTCGTCCCAAAGGTAATATCAGCATTATAAGCCTTGCGTCTGTCGGCCGAATTAGGCTGGTGTTTATCTATGCAATCGACTGTGAGTCCGTGGAATTCATAAATCGGTCCCATCCATTCCGAGTCACGCTTCGACAGGTAGTCGTTAACAGTAACAATATGTACGCCTTTGCCTGCAAGTGCATTAAGAAAAACGGGAAGCGTTGCAACGACTGTTTTACCTTCACCTGTGGCCATTTCTGCGATCTTGCCTTTATGAAGTGCAACACCGCCAATGAGCTGCACATCATAATGGACCATATCCCACAATATCTCATTTCCTCCGGCGATCCACCTGTTCTTCCACACGGCTTTGTCACCCTTAATGATAATACTTTCACGGGTTGCTGCAAGATCCCTGTCATACTGGCGCGCTGTCACTTCAAGTTCCTCATTCTCCTTGAAGCGCCTTGCTGTTTCCTTTACAATGGCAAAAGCACGAGGCAAAAGCCTGTCAAGTACCTTTTCAAGCTTATCGTCGATAAGTTTTTCTTCTTTGTCGATCTGGTTGTAATACTCTTCCTTTTTATTTACATCCTCCTCGACTTCTGCCTTTTCCTTGAGCTGTTTTATTTCTTTTTCATCAGGTTCAATTTCATCCTGGATCTCCTTTTTGAGCTGTACCGTCAGATCTCTTAACTCATCATTTGAAATATCCCTCAACTTTTCATATTCCCTGATTGTTGCCTGGACATAGGGAGTGATCTCCTTGATGTCGCGTTCATATTTATTTCCAAGGAATAGTCCAAGTACTTTATTTACAATATCCATTTAATGCTGTTTTACAGGTTTAAAATTCCCCGCAAAATTAGTGTTTTTTCAGATTGAGTATTCAGGAAACCCTGTTAAGGTTTTTATTTCACAAGATTATACTTAATTGCCTCGACCTTCCCTTTGTGATAAACAAGTATCAGGTAAATACCTGACGGATTACCTGAAAGATCGATTATTGTCTGATCGCCTGAAGTAACAACTTCGTCGCTTATACAGGAACCGTAGAGGTTAAATACTCTTATTCTCACAGGTTCGCCGTTATAGGCACTTCCAAATATCATTTTTGGACGTCCGTTCCCGGGATTCGGAAATAGCTTTATCTCATCCAGAGGTGTTTCTTCAATTTTATCAACCAGCGGAGTTATCTTCAGATCTTCAATAGCCCATCCCCATCCGTTGGCGTATGGATCCGAGAAAAGTTTGAATCGGATCAGAATGGAATCCCTTGCACTAATTTTATCTGATATCCTCGGGTAGAAGGCATGTTCAACCATCATCGATTCAGTCCCCTGAAAAGCAGAGTTCTGGCCGTCAATCATGCTGTTATATGCAGTTTCCCATGACGGAATAAATCTGCTGTCGTAGCCGTCGGCAAGGCTGAACCATGTTTTGCCGTAATCCTTTGATGCGTCAATGATTACATAATCGTAAAAATCAGAAAAACCGAAAACCGAACCCTCAGCACCCGGCTCAACAAGGACGACTTCCCTGAAGGTAATTATCATCCCTGACTGATCAAATACAACAGGATGACGAAGCACCGAACTGAAC
>JAAYUS010000237.1 GCA_012517605.1 Bacteroidales bacterium | reverse complement strand
TGGATGTAACCATGGATATTAGACTTGGATACCTCCGGTATCTCACCTTCCTGATCATCCCTGTACATATTTAATCTTCTCTTTGTGGATCTGAAACCTTTAAAACAAATTTTGGAACAAAGATGTGTATAAAGGGTAGCCTTGAGAAGGAGGCGAAAGTGCCGTCATCAATGACTCGATCAGGTAGGTAATAAATGACCCTCAATACATACATGACTCACTAATTGTGACATGTCAGGAAATTAACCAGAAAGGAACGCAAAGGACTGCAACAAGCAATCAGAGCAAAATTTAGTTCAAAAGTCTATTTCTGGTACAGCCTCTTGTTTGTTTATCCGGCTTAGCGTTTATTTCTCCAGCGGAGGAATTACAAGCACCTGTCCCGGGTAGATCAGATTAGGATCCTTAAGCATCGGCTTGTTTGCCTCGAAAATGATATTATACTTGTTTGCGTTTCCGTACACTTCCTTTGCGATCTTTGAAAGATAATCGCCTTTCTTTACAGTATAATACTGCTTTTCAGGCGGCGGGGGAGCTACAACAGGTGGATGTTTTACAACAAGCCAGTCGTCGACAGATGCTATTCCTTCAACATTGCCAGCTGTAACAACAACCTTAGCCTTGTTCTCGACTGTATCTACACTTCCCATAAGTGTCACCTTGTCGTCATCAACCTTTACCTGAATATCAGTGGTATCAAACCCGAATTTGCTGATATGCGATTTGATAAGTTCAGCTTTTTCCTGTTCTTTCTTTTCCTCTGATTTGAACAGTTTTTCTCCTGCATTTTTAATGAATGAAATTAGTCCCATGATTATAGTTTTGGTTTTAGTATAAAAATTATCCGATATTGCCTCCTTAGAGGCAGATTTATTGAATTTCGGATTTCGGATTTTTGAATTCGGATTTAATAAAACCATATTCCGAAATCACAATTCCGAATCCCGCAATCACAATTCCGAATTCCGAAATCACTTTCAGCCTATGACTTCAAATGTAATTTTCACATTTACCCTGTATTCGGTGATCTTGTTGCCTGAGACCACCGCGCTCATGTCCTGAACATATACAGAACGGATCTCCTTGACTGTTTTGCCTGCCATTTTGACGGCATTGGCGGTGGCATCCTCCCAGCTTTTAGGTGAAGAAGCCATGATTTCAATAACTTTTAAGACTGCCATAGCTTTGGATTTTTTAGATAAACAGGTTTATAATCAGAAAATCACATTTCTTAAAAAGAATATTATTATTGTTTCTAAATTAATCATTTTATTTCAATAAACAATTGCTTATTTTGCATATACATGTTTAAATGCCGTTACAAGAGGTTCCACGCAGGGATCTTTAAAGGAGCTATCCGGAAAATGAAATACAGGTTATTCATACAGAGCCTGATCCTGATGATGATTCTTCCCCTGGTATCTGCTCAGGAGCCTGCGAAGCAACCTTTCCGGATTAGTTTCGGGATTGAGGGAGGAATAAACCTTCAAACCCTTACCGGTAACGATTACTGGGGGGAAGCTCTTGACAACCGGGTGGTGGCAGGTTATGACGGGGGTGTAAATATTATTATACCTGTTCTTCCCGATCTCTTTCTGCAACCCGGCATTATGATTATTAAAAAGGGAGCAAAACAGGACATTATATCCGACAACATAGTAAAGAAGGTAAATTTGCTGTACCTGGCTGTACCCCTTGATATTCTTTTCAGGCCTCAGGCCGGCAATGGCCACCTGCTGTTGGGGGCAGGTCCTTTTGCTGCATTAGGTCTGACCGGAAAAGAAACTACAAAGTCAGGCCCGGCATCGACGGAGCTTAAAGTCAGGTTCCTGGCCGATGCATCAGGAGAACCAACAACATATGTATACTACAAGGCAATTGATGCAGGACTTGATCTCCTGTTTGGCTATGAGTTTTACAGCAACATTTACTTCCGCCTGAACAGCCAGATCGGTTTATTCAAAATAAACTCCGATTACGGACTTCCAAACGACAGGACCTCGAAGAAAAACCTTGGATTTGGCATTTCTACAGGATACAGGTTTTAGATTTTTAAATAGGTATATCTAATCTTTATAGTGCAATCTGTACCATGCCAGAGAAATATCGGAATAGGAATAATATTCGGACGTGACTAATTTAGTTGTGAAAAATTTCCTGTCAATCATTGAATTCACTTCCGCAAAGCTTTTCTGAAAGCTGAAATTATATGCCGTGGAAAGAAATTTTACCTTTTCCTCCTCATTCATTACTCCCAGGTCAAAATTTTTCGCGCAGATCTTCATAAATGCAATAAGGTAGAGATACTGCGACTGCGTATTTTCCAGATATTTTACCACAGCCGACCTGTATTTCCAGGCGGGTTTATATTTCTCCTGATCAGGGAAAAATTTACCTAACCGGCCTTTGAGCAGATGAGCATTTTCATTTATTGCTTCAGCAAATGAAGGCTTCATCTGGAACCGGCCTACGGAAAAATCAGCATATTCATCTCCCAGGCTGATATATAGTGTTTTCAGGAGTGTCTGTTCCATCCTGTCGCGGAGCGCCGAATATCTTACAAGTTCTGGAAAGACTACCGCAAGTGAAAGCTTGTATGATACATTATACTTTTCCGAGATCTGCTTCATCCACGGCTCATTATCCCTGATAAACTCCTCAGCTTTTTCCCAGTCGCTGCCAAAGATCTTCCTGTAATCAGATCCCTGAGAATAAACAGATAAATCACTGAATGTAAGTAGTATCAGTAAAGAAAGTAAACTCCGCCATGAAGTTCTTCCTGTCAAGTCCCCGGAAAATCGGATACGTACCGGATAAAAGGTCAGAATGGAATTGCGCACTGCATTATCGCATCTTTACCCGGAGAATAATACATATAAGTCAGGCTCACATTTCCGTTGCTGCTTATCAGATAAGGATTGAACAGGTCCGACATTTTGGTATTATCGCTGAAGGTCAGGGTTCCCGATGTATATGATCCATATTTATTGTTAGCACTGTTTACAAATAATTTCTCAATCTGGTAACCGTTCTCTTTCAGCGACATAATCCTGTTTCCCTTCAGGTCGAGTATCTTGTCGGGGGTAACTATAATTATGTCGTCATATTTTGCATTGCCTTCAAGTCTGCCCTGGGCCATTGCCATTGCATCATAGCTTGCGCCGGGGATATTTGAAACAAGTTTTGGCTGCATCGAGGAAGGCCCTCCGCCCTGCATCATCTGGTTCTGCATCTGCTGACTCATCTTCATTGCAATATCCATCCTTTCCTGGTCGGTCTTTGCATTATTCATGGCTTCCTCCAGCTTTTTCCCTTCCGACTCGGTCATTATTATATTCTCGGTAACCATCGCAGCGAACTTGTTTTTTGACCTTGACAATGCAAAATCGCTTATAATTGCATAAGGGCCATAGCTTTTTCCGTTGAACTTAATAAGGTATTTTTCTCCTGATTTAACAATGATGCCGGGATAGGCCCTGGTAAAAGCATCTTTCTTATCCCCTTCGTCGGATGATTCACTGACGTTACCAACTGCCGCCAGACGAGGATCATTTTCATTGAACGGACCTTCGGTCTGTCCGTTTTTCAGAATATAATATTTCTGTGTAAGCTTGTCCCTGATTATTATGCTGCCATCGATTCCGTTAGTAATGGAAATCTCCTTGTAGTCGAGGTTGAATTTCTTCATGTCGATGATGAGGGTTGCATTATCACATGCACACGATGGCTCCGGTGCAGTTTTGCTGTTATCATTGCCTGTCAGCCCTGAAATCTCCTTTGAGACGGCTTTTTTTACTTTATTCAGTAAACCTTGTGATTGAAGCGGCAATGTCAAAGCGGCTGACATCAGAACTAATAATATGAGTGATTTTTTCATAGTCACATGATTTGTTAAGTAAAAACAGTTAAACAATATAAATGTTGATTGTGATGTATGGGATTTTTTATTCTATCCTTTTTTGGTAATGCTTTTCTGTGCTCTGGTTTTTTATTAACGCTGTATGTAAATTTAATAAAATATTTCAGATATACTGATATTAACTACACAGGTTCTTTTTGAATTCACCACGGTTACCAGTTTGAACCGGGCCTTTCTCCCATCTCCAGAACAAGAGTTCCGCCGTTTAAAATATCGCTGTGGGAGAATACCGGACCATTCAGCTTCTTGCCGTTTAGCATTGCTGACTGAATATATTTGTTAATGAGGCTGTTGTTTTTTGCAACGACAGAAAAGGTATTACCATTGTCAAGATGTATTATTACTTTGCTGAACAGCGGGCTTCCTATCTGATATTCAGGTATCCCCGGAGTGATCGGATAAAATCCCATTGCGGAAAAGACATAAAAGGCTGAGAGTCCGCCGCCATCCTCGTCACCGGGAATACCCATCAGATCGTTCCTGAACCAGGTATCCATAAGCATTCTGACACGTTTTTGTGTTTTCCATGGTTTCCCGGCAAGGTTGTAAAGGTAGGGGATATGCATAGAGGGTTCGTTACCCATAACGAACTGGCCTACATTACCCGTGGCATCGGGCAATGTTGAATAATACTGCCATTTCGATTTTCCAAGTCCTTCTGAAAACAGCTGGTCAAGCTTCTGTTCAAATTTCTCTTTTCCGCCCATCATCTGTATGAGATCATCAAAAGCATGGTAAGGCTGCCAGATGTATGTCCAACCGTTATTCTCGTCGTAGTAATCCCTTGCGCCCATCCCGCCGTCAAACCTGTAATCAAATGGTTCAATCCAGTTTCCGGAACTGTCCTTTGGATGGTAAAAGCCTGTATCATTTTTGAAAAGGTTTCTGTAATTAAGGCTTCTTTTCGTGAAGAATTCATAATCTGCTTCTTTCCCAAGTTCACGTGCTATCTGTGCCATGCACCAGTCGTCATAGCTCGAGGCAAGGGTTATTGCAACCGCCTGCCGCTTTTCAAACTGATGGACCTTCGGACATGTTTCCGGTTCATCCTTCCGTAGTGCAGGATAATATCCCTTTTCATCATAAAACCTGTCAAGCCAGGTTGCACTGTCCTTTACCCAGGGCAGTCTTGTCTCGTTCAGAATTGTATTTTTGAGATGATCATATGCCTCCTCAAGATCAAAGTTCCTAATGCCTTTTTCCCATGCATCAAGTATTACTGCAGCCGAATGGTTGCCATTCATGGCATGATTGTCGCCGGTAACTGTGGGAAATGTCGGCATCCATCCCGATTGTCTTGCCATCCTGACATATGAGGTAATTTTTTCATCCTCCCGGCCCGGATTCAGAATGACCTGAAGCGGATGAAGGGCAAGATGGGTATCCCATACCCAGTCGTCTGTATAAAATGCCGTATCATTTGCATCTTCCACTTTATTATTCCATGGACTGAAGTATTTGCCATCCTCCGTTATGTCGATCATCCGTTCAAAACAGCGGTATAGTGAGGTATAGAATACAGTCATCTGATCTGATGTTCCTCCTTCAACACTAATTGCTGAAAGAACGTCATTCCACTTCTTTCTGGCCTCTGACATAGTCTTATCGAAATCCCAGTCAGGGATATCATGCATCAGGTTCTTCCTGGCCTGCTCTGCACTAATATATGAGATCCCGTAGCGGATCCTCAACTCGTTCCGGCCTTTGTTCCCAAATGATAGGAGAAGCCCCGCTCTTCTTCCTGATGAGGATGACCGGTCAGAAAGTTCCCCGCCTTCAAGAGCTTTAACCCGGGAAGGTTCAGTTTCAAATTCAAGATACAGCCAGGTTTTAATATCATCAAAAGTGTCATAACCAGATATTACATTTTTTTCGAATGCAATTTCTCCGTTTCCTGTTGTTCTTAGTATAATGCCATGCTCCCCTTCACTGCCGGGTTTAAGTGTAAAGAAACCGGATTTTTCAGAAGGTGCGAATCTGACTGTAATATCCTCTTCATCAAAGACTACGGAATAGCTGTAAGGTGTTACGGCCTCATCGTCATATGTGAAGTTCAGTTTCCTTACCGCATTTCCGGGATCTCCCGAGAAGGGTGCAAGATTGAAGACCTTTCCCGAGCGGTGCGATATAAGGTTAAGCGGAAGGCCCTGCATCAGGTTTGAAGTGAAATTCTCCCTGTTGGGAGTGAACCGGAGCATACTGTTCGGAAGATGAACTGTCGGATATGTCGGAACCAGCAAATGACTTATGTTGCCGATCAGGGGATTTACATAATCCACAGGATCGTTAATATTCCGGGTGCAGGAAAGGAATAAAATGCAGATTAAAGCGGAAGAGAGAAATTTTCTTTTCATTATCATATGATGATTAACCAGTTTATCTGAACTTTAAAATTAAAATAATTATCCGGAAGAATCCGCTTCTCTTATATATAATCCATTTTAACAGTTTTTTAAGATTAAAATGATGATTACCAGATTACAATGGCATATTATTTGAAAAAGGATTTTTGAGTATCCGGTCAGAAGGAGAACTATGATCTGACTTTTTAAAATTTCATAATTGGATAAAACAGTTCATGAAAGGAGGCACATATGAATCCGATGAACAGCTATATCAGAGATTTGAAATTTCAGATGGCCAGGTTTGTTCTGCCCGCAACCATTCTGTTTTTAATTACACAGTCTGATCTGAATGCCCAGTATTTTGGAAGGACAAAGCCAGGCTATAGTAATTTCAACTTCAGTGTACTTCAGACACCACATTTTGAGATTTATCATTATCTCAGGAATGATTCACTTCTTAAGACCCTTGTAAGATGGTCGGAAGACTGGTACGACATCCACCGGAAAACATTTGCCGACACATTCAGGATAAAAAATCCCCTGATCTTTTATAATAACCATGCTGATTTCCAGCAGACGAACACAATCAGCGGGCTAATAAGCACGGGCACCGGCGGGGTGACAGAATCGCTCAAGAACAGGGTAATTCTGCCGGTCGCACCCACAATGTCACAGACCGACCATACACTGGGGCATGAACTTGTCCATGCATTTCAATATAACATGTTCCTCAATTCCGATTCTTCAAAACTCTATTCTTTGAAAAACATGCCTCTGTGGATGATTGAAGGTATGGCAGAATACCTTTCTATCGGAAGCGAAGATCCTAATACGGCCATGTGGATGAGGGATGCTCTTGTAAGCAACGATTTCCCGACATTGAAGAAACTGTCGGATGAATCGAAATATTTCCCTTACCGTTATGGTCAGGCTTTCTGGGCTATGGTCGCAAAAACCTGGGGCGATTCAGTAATAATGCCTCTTTTCAAAAACACGGCCAGATATGGTTTTGATGCAGCTGCTGATTCTGTGCTGGGATTCAACGAAAAGACATTGTCGGGAATGTGGAAAAGCGCTATGGAGCTTCATTTCAAACCATATCTGGAAAACAGGAAAGACAGCCTTGCAGGTCGAATGGTGATCTCAAAACTTAACGGCGGGCGGGTAAATATCTCTCCATCCGTGAGTCCGGATGGAAAATATATCGCCTTCTTTTCTGAAAGGAACCTTTTTACCCTCGATCTTTTTCTGGCAGATGCCGCTACGGGCAGAATCATAAAAAAGCTGTCAAGTGTAGTCAGAAATGCGGATATTGACGATTTTAATTTCATAGAATCGTCAGGCACCTGGTCTCCCGACAGCAGGAAATTTGCATTTGTGGTTTTCACAAAGGGCTCCAACAGGATTGCCATTGTTGATGTCAGGCGTGAAAAAAGAATGAACGAAATCCGCATTAGCGGGGTCCCTGCAATTTTCAATCCGGCCTGGTCGCCCGATGGCAAAAAGATTGCTTTTACCGGGACTGTTAATGGAGTAAGCGATCTGTTTGTTTATGATCTGACCGACGGTATCACTGAAAAGCTTACTCACGACATGCCATCAAACATACATCCGGCATGGTCACCTGATGGACGATATCTTGCCTTTTCACAGGAGGTCATCAGCAACCTTCCCGGCAGACGCCGTTTCTTCTTCGATCTGGCAATAATGGATATGAAGACCCGGGATATCAGGAGATTAAACGTGTTTCCGGGAGCATGGAATGTAAATCCGGCCTTTTCAAGTGACGGCAGTTCAGTGTTTTTCCTTTCGGATGCCGATGGTTTCAGGAACCTTTATAAATTTCAGCTCAATGACGGAATTGTTAATAAATTAACAGATTACCTGACAGGCATCAGCGGGATTACACCATTTTCACCTGCATTAAGCACAGCCAGGGAAAAGGCTCAGGTTGTGTATACATATTACACCAACAACACTTATCAGATATGGTCAGCCGGTGAAAATCAATTCCGTGAAAGAACTGTTGATATAAGCTTTGTCAATTTTAATGCCGGAACACTTCCACCAGTTCAGAACACTGCTCCGAACAGGACGGACTATGTACTGGCTAACCGTCAGGTCTCAGGGCTGCCTGCCGATACCGTCAGAGAGATTCCTTACAAACCCAGGTTTAAACTTGATTATATCTCAAACAATGCCAGTATAGGCATATCCACAGGAATGTACCGAAACAATGCCGGTGGCAGTATAAACATGATATTCAGCGACATTCTTGGCAACAGCCAGCTGTATTCATCATTATCCCTTAACGGCGAAATTTATGATTTCGGAGGACAAACGGTTTACATGAACCAAAAAAGCAAAATAAAATGGGGAGGGGCAGTATCACATATTCCATACCGGGCCGGAAGTATGTTTCTGACTCTTGATTCAATCAAATACGGTGAGTCAAAAATTCCGGTACAGAATCTGGTCCTCGACTATGTCAGGATGTTTGAGGACAATGTGACAGGTTTTGCCTATTATCCTCTGTCACAGAACAGAAGATTTGAAGCCGGCTTTTCAATGTCGTGGTATTACTACAGGGTAGACAGGTACAACAATTACTATTCTCTCGACGGGATTGGCCTGGGAAGCAGGCACGAAAAGCTTGATGCTCCGTCAGGAGGGAACTACCAGCAGATTTCACTGGCATATGTTGAAGACAATTCATATTTCGCAATGACTTCTCCATTCCAGGGTCACAGGCTCAGATATGAAATAGACAAGTATTTCGGCATGGTAGATTTTTTCACGGCACTTGCCGACTACAGGAAGTATTTCTATTTAAAGCCGTTCAGCCTTGCTTTCAGGGCATATCACAATGGGAGGTACGGGGGGGCCGGCACATTGAGCAGTGTTTATCCTCTTTACCTTGGCTATCCATGGCTTATAAGGGGCTATGAAAGAATTTCCTCTGATAATGAAGGCGGGATGGGTTTAAATTCATTCGATATCTCAAGACTGTCGGGACAGAGAGCCCTTGTTGCAAATGTTGAACTAAGAATGCCTTTCACGGGACCCGAAAGGCTGGCTCTGATAAAATCAAAATTCCTGCTCACCGACCTTAACCTGTTTATTGACGGGGGTCTTGCCTGGTCTCCAGGCGACAGGATTGTATTCGACTGGAATCCGGCGAATGCTTCATTTGATCAGAAATTTCCTGTTTACAGCACAGGAGTTTCGATCCGCATAAATGTTCTTGGAGCGCTTGTACTTGAACCATATTACGCTTTCCCGCTTCAGAATGGCGGATTCCGGAACGGGGTGTTCGGCCTTAATTTCACTCCCGGCTGGTGATAGAGCTTATCTATCCCTGATGCAGGTGACAATAAATTCCTTCGAATCATTGGTCAGGCCATTGCCTGAAAAATCGCCTGCAATATTGTAACTTTCAAATGGAGATCTTTCAACCAGATGTTCCAGCTCGTACCTGAAGAAATATCTCATGATGGATCTCCATTCTTTTTTATAATGTTGCTCTCCCTCATTCCATTCTATCACAAAAACCAGGTTCAGTGTCTGATTTATCAGGTCAGGTTTTGATGTTACTGTCCTGCTTATCCGGTTCCCAGGTTCAAATTCTGCTTCGAAATCCTTTACTCCTTCGATACCGTTGATAAGCATATTAAGATCGGGTATGAATGTATCAAAAATGAATTCTCCTCCGGGATTCAGATGATCATATACATTCCGCAGCGCCTTAAGCTGATCCTCTTTTTTTGTAAGATGCATAAACACCCTGAACGGAGCGATAATGAGGTCGTATTTAAAGTCAGATCTGAAATCGACAATATTCTGGAGGCTGATCCGTGGCTGCTGGTCGGAGCTCAGTTTTGACCTGAGAATATCAAGCATGGCAGGACTCAGATCGATCCCGTAAATGTCAGCTCCTTTTTCGAGAGCCTCCGTAAAAAGCCGGCCGGTTCCGGTTCCAACTTCCAGTACCTTACCTGAAGTATTTTTTATTTTTTGGAGAAAGAATTGATTATCAACCCCGTCGCGAACCTGATGATATATCAGATCATAAAACCGAGCAAAGAAATCAGGGTATTCATTAAATTCCGAATGGTCAGGTTCCTTATTCATGCCTGTCATAATGTCATTGAAAGTGATGAAGAAATAAAGTTACAAATCTTTCTTCAAACACTGTCAATCCTTATGCATGTCATCGAGATGGATCCTCCAACAGTTTTATCATTGAACAAAGTGATCCTGTCATTTTTATCCTGAAGGGCAAGAACATAAAGCATCGGGAGATAATGTTCCGGAGTGGGAATGGCAAGGTCAAATGATTTGCCAAGTGTTGTGTAATTTATAAGCTGGTCATGGCTGCCTGAGAGAATGTATTTTTTCATCTTTTCGCCGGCTTCCAGTGCCCAGTCAAAGCCATATGTTTCATTAAGCCTTTGCCATGCCACCATTCCAAGGTTATGCACCATATTTCCGCTTCCGATAATAAGAACGCCCTTTTTACGGAGCACTGCGAGTTCTGCAGCAAGTTCATAATGCCGGCGTGCATCTGCATAATAGTCAAGGCTCAGTTGCAATACGGGAATATCAGCCTCAGGGTACATATGTTTTACAACACTCCAGCATCCATGATCGAGGCCCCATTTCTCATCAAGACCTGCATCGGTTCCTGATAAGATCCCCTGAATCGCTTTTGCAAGCAACGGGTCTCCCGGAGCAGGATACTGAACATTGTAAAGTTCTTCCGGAAATCCACCGAAATCATGGATAGTTCTTGGTTTTTCCATGGCTGTTATATGCGTACCACGGGTCTCCCAGTGCGCCGATATGCATAGGATTGCCGAAGGCTTTTCAATATTTTTTATTGCATCCCTCCATCCTGAAGAGAACTCATTATCTTCAACAGCATTTAAAGGACTGCCGTGACCCAGGAACAATACCGGCATTTTCCCGGCACCCGGTCCGGGCTTATTAGGCCATAAAAGTTCATCGAGTATTTTCATATCTGAATAATCTGAGTATTTTGGTTGTTTTGACCCATTTCCCTGTTCAACCTTTAAATAAACAACTGAATATAATTATAAAACAATCGCCCGAAGGCAAAGTTTGAAATCCTTTTAAATTATCCCGCGAAGAATAGTGTTGTTAAAAAATGGTTTAACTTTCTGCCTGATAATCAAAAAGAGCAATATGAAAAAGATTTTTAAGACCCTTGTTGCAATAATCGGAGTATTGACAGGAATATTTATAATATTAATCCTTGCAGGAATTTTGTGGATGTCCGTCAGCGGCAACATGAACGCAAAAAAATTCAAGGCTCAGGCCGGGGAGGGGGTAAGCACACTTAACGCTGAGGGTTTTTCTTACCGTGATCTTAACAAGAACGGTATGCTCGACATTTATGAAGATAGCAGGCGAACAGTCGGGGAAAGGGTGACAGATCTTCTTAATCAAATGAATCTTGAAGAAAAGGCAGGATTGATGTTCTTCCCTCCTGTAAGCATGAATAAAGACGGATCGATTTCCGAAAAACCCACGCTCAGGGATCCCTTTTCACTGATGACTGCAGGTACATCTGAAATGCTATTTGGAAAGAAAATAAATCATTTCAACATATTCACTGGTACTGATAAGAGGAACATGGCAATCTGGTATAATAATCTCCAGAAACTGGCTGAAAGGACAAGGCTGGGGATACCGGTTACGATTGGTTCAGACCCAAGGAATAGTTACAGCAATAATCCTCTTGCATCAGCATTTGCAGGTGATTTTTCTTTATGGCCTGAACCTCCGGGGTTTGCTGCAATAGGGGACTCTGTCCTGATGATGCAGTTCGCCGACATTGCAAGGCAGGAATATCTTGCAGCAGGGATCAGAGTTGCCCTGCATCCCATGGCAGATCTTGCAACCGAACCGAGGTGGGGAAGAATCAACGGAACATTTGGCGAGGATGCTGCTCTTTCATCCAGACTGACATATGCCTATATTCACGGATTCCAGGGCGACAGTCTTGGTGCTCAGAGTGTTGCATGCATGACGAAGCACTTTTCCGGAGGAGGACCGCAGAAGGAGGGTATAGATCCACATTTCCCCGTTGCAAAGGGACAGATATATCCGGGCAATAACTTCAATTATCACCTGATACCCTTTGAGGCGGCATTCCGGGCACGAACTGCCGAGATTATGCCTTATTATGGAATCCCGATGGATCAGACAAGCGAAAATGTAGGTTTTAGTTTCAATAAAGAAATGATAACAGGCCTTTTAAGGAATAAGTATCATTTTGACGGAGTGGTATGCACTGACTGGGGATTAATAAGTGATGTTAAGATTTTTGGCCTGATGATACTTCCGGCCAGGGCCAGAGGAATGGAAAAAGCAACTCCGGAACAAAGAATGCTGAAAATCATTGATGCGGGTGTCGACCAGTTCGGTGGCGAAATGCTGCCAGGGATGCTTATAAAACTTGTCAGGGAAGGAAGGATAAGTGAATCACGTATCGATTCTTCCGTCAGGAGATTGTTAAGAGTGAAGTTTGAACTTGGTTTATTCGACAATCCTTATGTTGATCCTGAAAATGCAGTGAGAATTATCGGAAATCCTGAATTCATGGCAGCTGGAGAAATGGCTCAGAGAAAATCAATAGTTCTTCTGAAAAACAGCAGAGGCAACTCAGGGAATATTCTTCCTCTCAAAAAGGGAACTAAAGTTTATTTGAAGAATCTGGACCCGGAAGTTGCGAAAAAATTTACTATAGTGGTCACTAAGCCTGAGGAAGCTGATGTTGCCATTGTCAGGCTTAAAGCGCCATCAATGCATATCAAGGGAACCGGATTGCTGGGACGATTGTTCAGTGCAGGCGACCTTGATTTTAAAGGCAAAGAGCTGAATCAGATCCTGAATATCGCAAACCATGTGCCTTCCGTTGTTGATATTTATCTCGACAGGCCTGCCGTTATACCAGAAATAGCATCTTCCTCCAAAGGCCTCTTTGTGAATTTTGGAGCGAATGATGAAGCGCTTCTCGATGTTATATTCGGCAAAATAAATCCATCTGCAAAACTTCCCTTTGAATTGCCGTCATCAATGGATGCAGTCAGAAAACAGAAGGAAGATCTTCCATACGACTCAGAAAATCCACTTTTCCCATTTGGATTCGGTCTTAATTATTAGTCTGATTATTTTATATTTTTGGCATCAGTTTATTAAAGTTTTAAGGGAGCATTTAAGATGGTTAAGAAGTATTCTCTGGACAAGGAAAAAATAAAGGTATTATTGCTCGAAGGAATTCATCAGAGCGCCGCAGACTTTTTCATCTCCAACGGATATACTAATATCGAATCCTGTCCAAATGCTCTTGACGATAAGCTTCTCAAGGAAAAAATACAGGGAGCAAACATAATCGGCATAAGGTCGAGGACCCATCTTACCAGGGATGTTTTATCTTCAACAAGCAAACTGCTTGCCATAGGATGCTTCAGTATCGGTACAAACCAGGTCGACTGTCATGCGGCAAGGCTTATGGGAATACCTGTATTCAATGCACCATTCTCAAATACACGCTCCGTAGCCGAACTTGTTATTGCCGAAGCGATACTTCTCATGCGCAATATTCCAGTTAAGAATGCTGCGGCACACAGGGGTAAATGGCTTAAATCAGCATCCAACAGCTTTGAAGTGCGGGATAAGAACATTGGCATAATAGGCTATGGACATATCGGTTCACAGGTTTCAATTCTTGCCGAAGCCCTTGGCATGAATGTCTACTATTACGACATTGTGAAAAAGCTGAGTCTTGGAAAAGCGGCTCCATGCTCATCACTCGAAGAGCTGTTATCACTTTCACATATTGTTACCCTTCATGTTCCGGAGACCCCGCTGACGAAGAACATGATTGGTGAAAAGGAATTTTCACTCATGAGAAAAGGAGCCTGTCTGGTTAATGCCTCAAGGGGCTCGGTGGTCAATATTCAGGCCCTTGCCAATGCACTTAAGTCGGGTCATCTGCTGGGAGCAGCCCTCGATGTTTTTCCCGAGGAACCTGCTTCAAACAATGATCCCTTCATATCTGACATGCAGCAGTTTGATAATGTCATCCTTTCGCCGCATGTCGGAGGCAGCACAATGGAAGCCCAGGCGAACATAGGCACGGAAGTCGCGGAAAAGCTTGTCAGATACAGCGACACGGGAGCAACTATAGGCGCCACAAATTTCGTTCAGGTTTCGCTTCAGCCCAATATGAATGCACAAAGGTTCCTTCATATTCACAAGAACGAACCAGGAATCCTCAAAGAGGTGAACTATGTGTTCACCTCCAAGGGAATAAATATTGCCGGTGAATATCTTCAAACCGACCCTGAAATCGGGTATGTAATTATCGATACCGAAAGCCGTCTCAGCAACTCAATTCTCGATGAACTCAGGGCAATAAGAGGTACTATAAGGGTTCGTATGCTGTATTAGGTGTTGGTCAGTAACCTTTTTTCGCAGCTATTTTTTTATGGCAGGATCTATAATTCGTAATTACCTTCTGCCTCGGGCTGATATATTATTTCTTCAATTCTGATCTTTGTCATCCCCGAAGGGACCATCCAGTCGATCTCATCCGAAACTTTATATCCGATAAGGGCAGTAGCTACAGGTGAAAATATTGAAATTTTATTTTCCTTCATATTGGCCTGATCCGGATATACTATCTGGAATTTTATCTCTTTGCCTGTCTTAAGGAATTTTATCCTGACAACAGAATTCATGGTAACTATATTGGCCGGAACTTCATATGGCTCGACTATTTTTGCGGCATGCAGCTCTTTAAGCAGGTTTTCTGCTTCTGCAGCGTTGATTGTTTTCCTGCTTTTACCATCCTGAATGCTTTTAAGAATTCTTGCATAATCAAGTTTGTTCATTATTATCCTGTGCATGATATCAGTTTTAATTATTAAATTGTTATAAAGTTACTTAACTGTTGAGAACAAAGCAAATCCAGGTTTCAGTTACATCCTGATTGATCTGCCTGACTATCTGAAATTGCTGCATTTATCATCCCTGCTGACATCGATGGCTTGTGTATTCCAACTCTTTTTCTGAATTTTATGACTCTGAAGTAAACTGTGTAAATGGAACAGAAAGGGACTCCTCTTGCCCTGGGAACTGAGGATGTATGGAAACTGCTTCTGCAGTATGCAATACCTTCTGTCATTGCGATGACAGCCTCTTCTCTCTATAATATCACCGACAGCATTTTTATTGGCCATGGAGTGGGCGCCCTTGCCATTTCCGGGCTTGCAATCACATTCCCTCTGATGAACCTTTCAGCTGCTTTCGGCTCCCTTGTCGGGGTTGGTGGTTCGGCACTCATGTCATTAAGGCTGGGACAGAAAGACTATGAAACTGCAAACCATATTCTTGGCAATGTCCTTTTGTTAAATCTGATATTGGGGACAACATATACTTTTTTCATTCTTATGTTTCTGGAACCCATATTGTTGTTTTTCGGTGCCAGCAAAGCTACATTGCCATTTGCAAGGGATTTTATGATAATAATATCTCTGGGGAATGTGGTCACCCACATGTACCTGGGGTTGAATGCCCTTTTAAGAGCTTCGGGAAATCCGAGAAGATCGATGTTCGCGACAATATACTCAGTATTGATAAATGTGATTCTTGCACCTCTTTTTATCTTTGTTTTTAAATGGGGAATACGTGGCGCCGCCCTCGCCACTGTGATTGCACAAACCTCGATGCTTATATGGCAGCTTAATTATTTCCGTGACAAGAATAGTTTTATCCATTTCCGCAAAGGCATATTCGGACTAAAGCGCAAAATCGTCATTGATTCAATGTCAATCGGACTGGCTCCCTTTCTTATGAATATTGCTGCAAGCATAATCGTAATTATAATTAACCAGGGCCTTATCAGGTACGGCGGAGATCTTGCTGTCGGAGCTTACGGTGTAATTAACAGGTTGGCGGCCCTGTTCGTAATGGTTGTATTCGGATTGAATATGGGAATGCAGCCTATTGCAGGCTATAACTTTGGTGCACGACAGTATGGCAGGGTGAACAGGGTGCTGAAGCTTACCATTATGCTTGCAACAGGTGTTATGACTGCCGGATTTCTTCTTGGTGAATTGTTTCCCCGGGCTGTTGTCTCTGCATTTACCAACGACAGGGAACTTATCGGAATTGCAATACCCGGAATGAGGATCGTGTTCATGTTTTTCCCCATTATAGGCATGCAGATGGTTGCTGCCACATTCTTCCAGAGTATCGGAAAAGCCGGGAAAGCAATATTTCTTTCCCTTACCCGTCAGGTACTTATATTGTTGCCCTTGCTTCTCATACTTCCTTCTTTCTATGGTGTAAAGGGAGTATGGTTCAGCATGCCGGCTGCAGACCTGTTATCGAGCATAACTGCTGTCTGGCTGCTTACAATGCAATACCGGAGTTCGGTTATAAAAAATTGAAACTGTAATTTACAAAACACCAGAAGATGAGTGATAATTATGTTATAACAATCGGTCGTCAACTTGGCAGCGGAGGCAGATTAATTGGTGAAAAGCTTGCAAGCCAACTGGGTATATCATTTTATGATAAGGAACTTATTCAGATTGCTTCCCAGGAAAGCGGACTCGGGAAGGAATTTTTCGAAAGGGCTGATGAGAGAAAAGGATACTCTGTCTTTGGCGGTTTGTTCGGCATGCGCGGATTGATGACAGAAGAACCGTTTTCTACATATTATCTGAACAACGAAACATTATTTACGATTCAGAGTGATGTCATCAGAAAAGTTGCAGATCAGGGGTCGTGCCTGTTTGTAGGGAGATGTGCCGATTATGTTCTTGCAGGAAGACCACGGCTGTTGAATATTTACATAACAGCCAACCTTGATGACAGGATTAAAAGGATAGCCGAAAGAGATCAGGTAACTGAAAAAAAGGCAAGGGACATTGTCGAAAAAGCCGACAAGGACAGGGCCGGATATTATAATTATTTTACAAACAAAAAATGGGGTGCAGCAGAGTCATATCATTTTTGCATCAATTCATCGGTTCTGGGAATAGAAGAAACTGTCGGTTTCATAAAACGATTTGCAGAAAAAAGATTCGGACTTGAATGAGATAAGCTGCCGGAAGTATTTTTTACTGCAGATATGGAGTTTATTACTTCTTAACAAGCTCAACCCTCCTGTTCTTGGCTCTTCCTTCCTCAGTGCTGTTATCCGCAATCGGCTTATTTTGTCCGAAGCCTGCCGGGGTAAGCCGGTCAGAAGCTATTCCCTGTGCTGCTATTGCTGCAACAACTGCTTTTGCCCTTTCAACTGAAAGTGCCTGGTTTGAGGCAGGATTACCCACGTTATCAGTATGACCTTCGACTGCTATTTTAAGACCTGAGTTTGATTTCATCATTTCAACGATCTGATCTATAACCGGCTTTGATTCATCCCTGATAACCGATTTGCCCGTATCAAAATTAATATACAATGCAATATGGCCATCCCGGTTGAGGGCTTCAAACATTTCATTGGCAGTAACCTCCTGTTCCATTTTCTCCTTTAATGCCAGCGTCATAAAGTAATCCTCATTGCCTGTCGGTACGATCTCAATCCATAATTCATCGGCTCCTCTTACGGCTTTCCCGACTAGCATCCGGCGCCCGTTATTTTCTGCGCACTCTGCTTCCTGAGGCTCTCCGTCAAAAATGATCGTTCCACCCATGCTTTTTATTGCATTTGAATAATTCCTGACAACCTGCAGAGGACTTGATTTCTGGACGTCTTCCTTTAAGGTGTAATGTCTTTTGTAAATTCTGCCTTCAATTGTCACGCAGTTTTTTCCGTTGAAGAAATTATAGCTGTCAAACTCTATGTCTTCTCCGTCATAGATCGTGAAGTCATTCATCCCTGAAAAGTAAGGAGTATCTTTAATTTCGTCTTCCTGGGCTTCAGCCCTGAAGTTAAAAACCAAAGAAAAGATTATTAGAATTGCTGCTCTGGTCTTCATGATAGTTTAAGGTTTAATGATCAACAACAGATAATTAAAATAAGTTGTATGCAAAGAATAAAGTTACGCAATGGTTGATTTAATGTCAAGTTTTTTTCAGGTAAGGAGATTATTCCCCCAATGCACCCCCGATCAGAAGTAATGTTATAATGGCAGTCCAGAATATTGCATTTCCGAAACCGGTTGATTTCTTTAGATAAAACATGTTTGAAGGCTTCGCTGAAATGGTTTTTGGCCCCGCCGTTGACTGAAGAATATCAGATACCCAGAACGAATAATCAAAGAACGTGGGCATGGAATAATTCTCATTTGGAGAGATTGCAAGTATCACCCTGAAATAAAGAGGCGTTGTATTTATATCGTATGAATAGCTAATTCCTTCATTAACTATTCTTGTCTTTTGCAGCGTCGAATCCTTCCTGTTTATCTCAAACAGTTCATCCCTGAGGGGTATGCTTGTGATCCTGGCATTTGACAACGGGGCAATAAAACTAACCTGGTCGTCGCCATAGAATGAACCATTTATCTGTTCGTCGTTAAGGACTATAAGTGATCTTTCCTGATCAAGATAAACAGGCTGCCTTAGTTTGTTGAAAATATTCAGGGATAGAGAAAGATTCTGTCCGGCAAAGGAATACCTTATGGCCACTGTATCATTTTCAACAATGTATTCTCCTGAATCATTTTTCGGTAGGTAGCTGTTCACGCTTGCATACTGGAAGCGCGAGCAGCTGCTTATTAATAATATGCATGTAGTCAGAAAAACAGTTATTCTAATTTTCATCCGGGATTTAATTATTACAGATTTGACAGAACAGCATTTAACAAATTAATGCAGGAACTAAAATAAGCAATCTTGCGGAGATTTTCCAAGATTATGAGGGCATTTTGATTTGTGGTTTTAATAATACCTTGTTTGTTAAAGGGATATCCCTCATTTCGCAGAAACTTGTGAAGTTCCTGTGCTGAAAGATATATTCTTGTTCAGCCCCTTCAGGGCTGTAATCAGGTCGGGGTTGTATTTCCCCCTGTTGCCACCGGGGGTTTGCGAACTCCCCCAAGCCATATCAGCCCCGAAGGGGCTGAACATGAGCTATGCCCTTTTGCAACAGCAACTTATAAAGGTAACGTCTTTTGATATGTTGATTATGCTATCATGTCATAAATAATGGAGCCAGATCAGAGCCGGCTAGGGTCTGGCACAATGAGGAATCTGTTTATTCCTGACTGATATTATTAAAGGTCGTGAAGTTTGTTTTGTATATTTGCGGTGGAGATTTTCCTTATGTTGTTAAGCATCATGGTTTTCAGAGCATTAAAAAAGATCCGGATCGGATCAGTGGAGCCTCCCTGCAAAAAGACCATCTATCACTCTAAGGAGGAGGCAGAGGATATGATAAGATATATTAATGAAACCAGAGTGACGCGTGATATAAAGGCTTACAAATGCAATATCTGCGGTTTCTGGCATCTGACAAGCAAACTCTGAATCACACCTGCACGAATAATTATCAATTCTCTGGCATTTTTTCTGCCTGTCCCGGGAGAACCCCATATCATCAGTGTTTTATAAAATCCCTGATCTTCACTGTTTGTTATGCATCGATTCCAGTGTTCCTGTATATACACTTTTAAGCCACTTGAAAATTTCTTCAGCCTCTTGTGAGTAATTGTCAATCTGCCAGTCACCCCATTGCTTTATCAGAACCTGTTTGTACTTTTTCAAGGATGGGAGATATAGAAAACCTGAATAAACGGTAACACCGGCATCAAACATCCTGTTATATGGTTTTGAGAGTTTCCCCTGTGAGGCGTCAGGCAGCATTCCGTAGTATTTAAGCAGGGCATCTTTGGTGACTGTTATCTGAACGTCATTAAGCTGCCTGTAATTATCGTTCATATCCGATTCGGAAATATATCCCAGCGAATCAGGCGAGTGCCAGTTTTCAGGCAATCTGAAATAACCAACTTTTCCGGCGGAATCTATTACTATGCCGCTGTGTGCATAGCCCCATGCGTGGTTTACATATTCCACCTGAAACAGAACAAGCTGACCGGGATCCGGCTTTAGAATGTCATTTTTCTCACAGCTGGCAAGAAAAAGCGCAAAAATCGGAATAAATATGATTTTGGTGTTCATATGCCGGTATGATTTAATACCCTGAAACATCATCAAATTTTGTTCCAAAAAGTATTCAGTTATATGCTGAGGCTGGTTGAATAAAAGTACTCCTGATTATTTACCTGACGGCAGATTACCGGGGTATGATGTCCAGCTGTAAGATTTAATCCCAGACATACCTCCAGGTCTTGTTTTCTTTCTTCCAGACAGTATGAAAGATCCCTGTACGTTCAGTTGGGTTTCCCAGGCTGTCTTTACCTGAATAAACATATCTGCCATAGGTGTAGGCAAGTGTCCCGCAGGATGAAACATCAATAAAATCTGGGGTCCAGCTCACTGCTTCATCCGGATTTGCATTTAACGAATAATAGGCTTTAATGTTTTCCTTTCCCTTTATGAGCGAATCATTGCCCCTCGGTATAACGGCATCTTCAGAGGCAAAGAACCAGAATGCCTCGGCAAGCCCCTTTTCTGCAGCCATTTTTTCAAATGCTTTTTCTGCCTGCAAAACTTCATTTTTTATTGTTTCATTATCAGCGGAGTTTCTGCATGAAACAATGACTGAAAGCATCAGCAGAGTAAAAAATGTCTTATTCATGGATCTTGAACATTTAATTAAGCTTAATGGATGGAGCTCTGAAAGTATTGGGATCATTTGTAAGCCCGTGCTTGTAATTGATAACCTCAAGAGTCTTAGGGATTATTTTGATCAGGACGAATTTTTCCTGCCATCCCGGGATCCCGTTCCAGTATTCCCTTTTCATTTTCAAAAGCAGGTCCTTATCATCAATAACAGTCGCTGTTCCTGTGATATTTACGTAACCCTTTGCGGTTATGTGATCTGCATAATAGACGCAAACCTTCGGATTGTTTCTTATCTCCCTTACCTTTCTGCTTGTTCTTGAAGTTGCAAACCATGTAATAAATTCTTCGTTTGGAGGAAAAGGATTCATGGTTCGTATCTGGGGTTGTCCGGAAGAATCTACAGTTACCAGTGCACAATAAGTAGTTTCTTTTATGATTTCACGGGCTGCAACCATTATGGTATCACGGTCGGCGGAGTTCCGGGAAAATAAATTTCCGGCCGGAGCAAATGACAGGAGGACCAGACAGGTCAGGATCATTCGGCTGTTAAGTTTTTTCATCTTTACAGGTTTAATTATGAAAGCATAATTTTTCTATATGATCCTTCAGAAGGATTTTACCCTATGGGGTTTTTCACAGATCCTCAGCTAAAATCCGTTCTTTTCCCTGTTTTTAAGATAGTCCTTTATAATTTTGCCAAAAATCTTATCCTTCCTTCTTTTTTCCGCTTCAGTGGTTTGAAATCTCTCCTGTTCTTTCCTGATTTTAAGAAAGTTTTCGTAGGAATGTTCATCCAGTTCCCCTTTTTCCACTGCCTCAATCACCGCGCAGCCAGTCTCGTTAATATGTTTGCAGTCGGGGAACCTGCATTTCTTTGATAACTCAAAGATCTCGTCATATGTCGTTCTTATCCCCTCATTATTACCCGTGACGCCAATTTCCTTCATCCCCGGAGTGTCAATTATTATTCCTCCGTTTTCAAGTACGAACAGCTCGCGATGTTCCGTAACATGCTTTCCCTTGTTGGTGCTGAGGCTTATTTCCCCGGTTTTTAAAACATTCTTTTTGAGAAGATTATTTATCAGTGTCGATTTCCCGACACCTGATGATCCAATTACGCAATATGTTCTGCCTTTCTGAATAAAACTCATGATCTGATCAAGGCCGTTGCCTGTAATATTGCTGAGAAGAATGTGTTTGATCTTTTTGTCGCGTTTTTCAAGTTCCTTTAATGCCTCCCTTAAAATTTCCTCCGTAGCAAGGTCAGTTTTGCTGAGAACAAGGACCGGCTCAATGCCTGCCGAATAACAGATGGTCAGATATCTTTCCAGCCTGTTGATATTGAAATTATTGTTAATTGCCTGCATTATAAAGGCAACATCAATATTTACAGAGATTATTTGTATCTCACCATGTTTCCCCACAGCCTGTCTTTCAAGGACTGTGCTGCGAGGAAGGACACTGTTGATTATTGCTTTATCAGAATCATAGATCGTCATGGCAACCCAGTCGCCGACAGCCGGGAAATCGGCACGCGAATTTGCAGAATACCGGAGATTCCCTGTTATTTCAGCAACATATTCATTGTTGCCGTCAGAGACAACATATCTTTCCTTGTGTTCCTGAGTTACCCTTCCTATGTAAAAATCGGAAAGCTCTTTTTCCTTCAGGTAATTATAAAGCTCATTTGAAAAGCCAAGGTCAGTGAGATTCATTTAATTATATTTAAGCAATTATACGAAATTTTGCAAATAAAAAACCGGCACCAGAAGCCCGGTGCCGGATTGTCATGAAGATATCAGGAATGAAAAACTGGAAGTTCCGTTATTTATCATTTGAAGGCCTTTTCCTAAGTCCTTCTTCCGTCATAATCCAGGAAGGATTTGCATTGTCTGATCTCACATATTCCATGTCCCTTGAGCCATCGCTCCCGTTCCATTCATTATTTCTAAGGTAATCGTGTCTGAACATATCTTCTGTCGTTTTATCAAAATGGACAATAGTTCCTTCAGGGACAAACAAGCTGACCCAGACATCATCGACTGACCATTTTGAGCCTGCCGGAAGGGTAAAATACTCGTCAAGACGGATGGTATCGCCAGCTATCTTGTAGTTATAAATAATTTTCTCTGATTTCATCTGGGCATCCATCCTGCTTCTTCCTGCAGATCGCCTGCTGATGCTCAATTTTACGGAATTATCATCGGATTTTTCAATATTCAGGTCTGTACTTATGAAAAGGCCCTTGTTGCCATCAGTAAAGAAGATCTTGTAATCTTCTTCGTCAAATGCAATTTCCTTGTCATAATGAAGGTCAGAGACTTTTTGACCCGACAAAACGTAGATTTCTTTGGGAGCTTTTTCAATAATCTCTCCGGTAACACTTTTAGCCGTTTCGGCAAAGCTTATCCCTTCATTGAAAAGAAGTATTGAAAGAGCTGCGACACACATGACCCAGATTACAAGTCCGGAAAGACTTATAATTCCGTCTTTGGCCCTGAACCAGAAAATCATCTTTACACCCCAGTATATCATTGCAAGAAGCGGAAGGAGGATAACAATGAATGACAGTGCAAGGATCCATGGAGCTATTGCAGGATTTACAACATAGTTCAAAAAATCGGGGAAATAGAACAGGTTTACACCAAAGGAAGTCGTTGAGAAATATCCCGGATATTTAAAGAAAAAGACCATTACGAAAAACACAAGGGTAATGAAGCCGGTCAGAACAAGACAAACGCCAAAAAAAATCAGCAAAACCCTTACAAAAATGAAAATTACTCTTCCCAATGCCCTGAAAACCTCGTTGAAGGCGCTGCCAATGCGGGACCCTGTATATGATCCTGGTCCCGATGATCCCGGGGAATGACTTTTTTTGAGAAATGCCATATAATCATCCATTCCGTACATCTCTCTTTTCTGCAGATCAGAGGTTGCTGACGGGAGCGCTATCCACAGGGCTACATAAACGAAGAATCCTATTCCGAAAAAACAGGTAAAAAGAACAAATAAGATGCGAACCCACACCGGCTCTATATTCAGGTATGCACCAAGTCCGCTGCAAACGCCGCTTATTATCTGGTCATCAGGGTTCCTGTACAGTTTTTTAGCTGCGGATGAACGGAATGCCGGCTCATGCAAGGTATTGTCTTCATCGCCTGTATCAAAATCCTCGGGTCTTCCTATTATTGCCATCATTGCTTCGACATTATCGCCTGAAATTATACCGGCAGAAGCTCCCTGCGACTGGAATATCTCTGCAATTCTCAATTCAATGTCTTCAACCGTTTCTGCTGCTCCGGGCGTATTGCGCAATCTGTTGGTAATATCCTGAAGATACCCGCGGAGGATTTTGTATGCTTCTTCATCGATCTGGAACAGAGTGCCGCCAAGATTTATTTTAATTGTTTTGTCCATTTTATTCTATTTTAACAGGTTTGAAAACGGTTATTTTGATCTTATCAGGTTAACGGATTCCACAAGTTCATCCCACGATTTATCGAGTTCTTCAAGGTAAGTTTTCCCTTCAGGAGTAAGCTCGTAATATTTGCGGGGAGGCCCCTGCTGTGATTCTTCCCAGCGGTAACTCAGCAGTCCTGAATTTTTCTGCCTGGTCAGAAGAGGGTAAAGAGTGCCTTCGACCACGATCACCTTTGCCTCCTTAAGTTCCCTGATTATATCGCTCGCGTAGCAGGAATTCTTTGAAAGTACCGATAAAATGCAGTACTCAAGAATCCCTTTCCTCATTTGTGCTTTTGTATTTTCCAGGTCCATATCGTTATTTTTTAATGATTCTATAATTTCATGTTCTTCCTTACCGTTTCAAATTCCTTTTTGACCGATTCCCTGATATTGTTTATGTTCACCGGCTCTCCTTTCATCTCTATTTTCTGTGCAGTGGTTCTGGCTTCCGGGAGGACAATATAAAGTATGAGATAAACAACTATCCCGAGTCCGCCTGCAAAAACCAGAGCCAGCATTATCGCACGTATTATCCAGGGTTCTATGTCCCAGTAGGCACCCATCCCTGAACATACCCCGCCTATTATCCTGTGGTCAGGATCGCGGTACATGCGGTGAGGGCCGGGACTGGCAAATCTTTCTTTTCCGGATGTGGTTTCGCCATCAGAAAAATCTTCAGGGTTTCCCATTATTGCAATAACTTCCCTGACATCGGTCATGCTTATAACCTGCTTATAGGCTGTCAGCCTTGAGCGGAATAGTTCGGCCATCCTGGTTTCAATATCCGAAAGGATTTCTGAGGAGCTCTCTTCAGCTGCAAGGTGCAGTTCAAGATTTTTCAGGTATAGCTTTAACTCAGAGTATGCATCTTCGTCGATGTTGAAGGAATAACCGCCCAGATTGATACTTACTGTAATTTTCATTTCAGGATGTTTTAAATTCTATGTTCTTTGAGATCCGTTTTTTCATTTGTGATCTGAAAAAATTCCGTGGTCTTCCAGATCTGACAGAACCTTGTAAAATTTACTACTATATTAGACAAGCAACATTACAATACAAAGATATATTAAATAATAAGTACTATGCAATACATAGTACTGAAAAAATTATTGAGTCATGTTTATGAGGTTTTAAAAGTCACTAAATCAATGGAATAGAATTTACCGATTTTATAATGGCGTTTCAGAGGGTTATGATTTATTGTGAATAAATTGCACAAAAAGTTTCTTTTGCATGTTTTTACCACCCTCCTGATTATGGCCTGTATCCTGATTTAGTCCTATTTTTGCTTATCTTTAGCAAAACATTTCCTGATGAAAAAAAAGTATAACTGGGGAATACTTGCCCCCGGAAAGATGGCTGCAAAATTCACAAACGGCCTTAAGACAGTTGAGAATGCTACATTGTATGCAACAGGATCCCGCGACAAGGCGAGAGCTGAAAAATTCGCCATCGAACATGGGTTCAGAAAATCATATGGCAGCTATGAAGAGCTGGCTGCGGATCCCGGCGTCGAAATAGTATATATAGCCTCCCCGCATTCACATCATCATGATCAGGCAATACTATGTTTAAAAAATAAAAAAGCCGTATTGTGCGAAAAGGCTTTTGCCCTCAATACGCGTCAGGCCGGGGAGATGATAGCAGAGGCAAAGAAGCACAATGTGTTTCTGATGGAAGCTTTATGGCCGCCATTCCAGCCGTTCTACCATAAGGCTCATGAGATACTTGATTCGGGTATCCTTGGAAGGATAATTCACCTTCATGCGTATTTTTCATTTATACCGCCATTTGATCCGGCTGACCGGAAGTTTAACACTTCCCTTGGCGGCGGTTCACTTCTGGATATTGGCATTTACCCGGTAATTGATGCACTTTCCTTCATAGGGGTACCTGACGAAATAAAGGCCTGTGCCCTTTTCGGGGAGACAGGTGCCGAAGAATCCGTAAGCGCCCTTTTCAGGTATGATAATGGTGCCATGGCTACCATTTACAGTTCATTTAAAACAAATGTCGGAATAGGCTGCGATCTTATCTGTGAGAAGGGCAATCTTACCCTTTCGCGGGGGCGTGATATGAATCAGAGGGTTATTCTCGGGCTGCATGGAAAGGAAAAGGAGACGATTGTTTTCAATCCTCCAGCCCTTGGTTACCACTGGGAGGCCGAGGAGGTAATGAACTGTCTTGATAATAACCTTGTTGAAAGTCCTGTCGTACCCCTTTCCTTCAGTCTCGACCTGATAAAAACGCTCGACAGGATAAGACATGAAGCAGGCATAATATTCCCGGGAGTTGACATGTAATATTGAGGGAATGTCAGGTCAGTTATCAGACGAGGGTGCCGGGAAGGATTTTTTCCGCAGGAAACTGGGCATCAGCATGATTATCCCTGGTATTTTTGTATTCCTTATGTGGTTTGTGAAGGCTGTGGAGCTGATGTTTGATATTGATCTGACCCGTATGGGAATCTATCCGCTGTCAGTCAATGGTCTTCAGGGCATACTTTTTTCTCCTCTGATACATGAAGGTTTCGGGCACCTGTTCAACAATTCACTTCCAGTGTTCTTTCTTGGCACATTCCTGTTTTATTTTTATTCGGAGATTGCAGTAAAGGTCTCTCTCTGGTTATATTTCCTTACAGGTGCTGCAGTCTGGGTTACCGGCCGCGAAGCCTGGCATATCGGGGCAAGCGGGTTGATTTACGGGCTGGCCTCCTTTCTCTTTTTCAGCGGCATAATCCGGAAACATTTCAGGTTGGCAGGTCTTTCACTTCTCATAGTTTTTCTTTACGGTTCAATGGTTTGGGGATTATTCCCCGATGTTTACAGGGATGTTTCATGGGAATCACATCTTCTGGGTTTTGTTGCCGGCATTGTGCTGGCAGTATTATACAGGAAGCAGGGACCACAGGCTCCTGTTTATGAATGGCCTGAGGATGAGGTTTCTTCCGGGGATGAGACTGAAGAAAACGGGATTTCCGGTTCAGCCCGGGAAAGATAATCAGTCTTTTCCTGAAACCCTGTGCCATGAAAATCTGACAAATCCAGGGAACAGACCGGGAAATATTATCCCTAATATTATTGAGCTTACGTTTGTGTTAATCGATCAAATTATTAATTTTACCGGCACTACTAAACCTGAAAAAACTTACTTCTCATGAACGGGAAACCTGTAGCTGTAATTACAGGAGCCAGCAGAGGAATTGGCAGGGCTGTGGCAATTGCACTCGCGGGTGAAGGATTCGATATCGCTGCAATAGCCAGATCGGTCGACAGTGAAGGGATGGAAATCCTCGGACCTGAAGTTGAAAAAAGAGGCGGCCAATTCTTTCCCATTGGTCTCGACATTTCATGTACAAAATGTCACAAGGAAGTAGTGGCTAATATCCTTGACCGTTACGACCGCATTGATTTTCTTGTCAACTGCGCCGGTGTTGCCCCTCTTCATAGAAAAGACGTTCTGGAGATGGCAGAGGACAGCTACGACAGGGTTATGAATATCAACCTGAAAGGCCCGGTTTTCTTTGCCCAGAAAATTGCGAAGGAAATGATATGGATGAAAGAACAGATAGCTGATTATAAGCCAGTTATAATATTCATAACTTCAGTTTCTGCAAAGCTTTCTTCCGTGAACAGGGCCGAATACTGCATATCGAAGGCAGGCCTCAGCATGGCTTCAACAGTGTTTGCCGACAGACTGTCGAAGGAAGGAATCCTTGTTTATGAGATACGTCCGGGTATCATTCAGACAGATATGACAATCAAGCTGAAGGATAAATATGACAAACTGATTGGGGATGGTCTCGTGCCTCAGAAGAGATGGGGATTGCCTGAAGATATCGGAAGGGCTGTTGCTTCAATTGCCAGGGGTGACTGGAGTTTTTCAACAGGAATGGTATTCGAGATAAGCGGCGGCCTGAACATCCAGAAATTATAGTAACCCACCTGCTGTCTGATCATTCAGGCAGGGCAACAATCTCGGTATCGCCTTTTACCGGATCGGGATTCAGAACCTCAAACCTGTATCTGTTGTTTTTCAGAAAATCTACGGTAAAGCTATAGCATTCAGGGTTGTGGGTTGCGACAATAAGCCTGGGCCTGAATTTTGAAACTACTCCTGTGAGTCCTTTAAGGACATCTATTTCACCACCTTCAACATCTATTTTAATAAAATCCGGTGAAGGAAGTTCTCCATCGCTGACCATCCTGTCGATCGAAACCTGTTTTACCTTCAGGTCGCCATCCGACGACACCCTGCCCGTTGCTGAACCATGTGCAGTATCGAATTGTACAAAACCATCCTTTTCACCCACAGCCGCTTCAAAAAGTGTCACATTTTCAAAACCATTCTTTTTCATATGTTTTCTGAAAAAACCGGCATTCATTGGTCTGGGCTCGAATGAGTAGACATGACCTTTGCCATCATTAAGCATGGCACCGATTGCTGAATAATAACCAATATGAGCCCCGATGTCAAAGAAAATGCTTCCCGGTATAAAGTTTTTCAGGAAAGCATCTGTCTTATAGGATTCCTGATCGCCGCTTATAAAATTGCCACCCGAGGTGATAATCCATTTTTTGCCTTTAAGGGGACCTGACTTGATTTTTACAAAGATCCCGCTGAAAAGGACTTTTAAGGAATGCTTGAGATTCATCTGCAGATTAAGTTTGGTTATTATTTGTAGTTTAAAACATTCAAACGGCTGCCCTGAACCCTGATCAAAGGGGATCTTTTTCATGCAGCTGGTGAAATATTTGTAAAACAGCGCAAAGGTATTGGAAAAGTCGTAAATCATAACAATCTTGTATCGACTAAATCTGATTATCAATGAATAATGCAATTTCCGTGGACGGAAACAAGAAGTCGCTTGTTTACCAGGGATTTATGGTTCCGTTTGTTCTTATTACAAGCCTTTTTTTTCTCTGGGGATTTGCTCATGGCTGCCTCGATGTTCTCAACAAGCATTTCCAGGAGTTGCTGAACATGTCGAAAGCCAGGTCGGCATTTGTTCAGTTTGTTTTTTACGGGGGGTATTTTTTTATGGCAATTCCTGCCGGGTTGCTCATGCAGAAAGTGGGTTACAAAAAGGGTATTATTTTCGGTCTTCTGTTATTTGCGGCAGGGGCTTTTCTTATGTTTCCGGCAACGCTCATACAGACTTTCGGAAGCTTCCTTTTGTGTCTTTTTATAATTGCATGCGGGCTTACCTGCCTCGAAACCGCAGCGAATCCATATACGACGGTACTTGGTCCTCCTGAATTCGGTGAACGCAGAATAAACTTCTCGCAGTCGTTCAACGGCCTTGGCTGGATAGCCGGCCCACTGGTGGGAGGGGTGCTTATATTTTCAGTAAACGGCAATGGTTCAAATAAGTTTTCATCCATTGCCCTGCCTTATATGCTTATAGGTTCTTTGGTTCTGATTGTCGCCATTCTGTTCTGGCGGATTAAATTCCCTGACCTTAAGGATGAATCGGAAGAAGAAGAAAGGACTTCGCCCGGAAAGCTTAAGGATCTTTTTAAATATCCTCATTTTGTCCTTGCTGTTGTTGCCCAGTTCCTTTATGTTGCAGCCCAGACAGGCATCAATAGTTTTTTCATTAATTATGTCACTGAGGAGATACCATCATTGACCAATCAACAGGCAGCCCAGATCCTTGGATTTGGGGGGATGGGGTTGTTCTGGCTGGGAAGATTTACAGGCAGTACAATATTCATGCGGGTTGTCCGCCCAAACAGGCTTCTTGCATTTTATGCCACTGCCAATGTGATTACAATGGCACTTGTGGTGGCCGGACTGGGTTGGACATCTGTTGTGGCCCTTTTCTCAACATATTTCTTCATGTCGGTAATGTTCCCGACGATCTTTGCACTTGGAATAAAAGGATTGGGCCCTCTTACGAAAAAGGGATCATCGCTTCTTGTAATGTCGATTGTGGGAGGTGCGCTGATCCCGGTTTTGATGGGTCATATAGCCGACATCTCTACAATGGCGCTGGGATTCATCGTTCCGCTTGTTTGTTTTGTCTTTATAGTATATTACGGAATAAGAGGATACAAGGTCAAGGCCGCCTGACAGGCAGACAGCTATTTCTCCGGAACCGGAGATTCTGCTGCCGGAGGGTTTATAGTGAAACCTAACTGCATAAGCCACTGAAGGTTGTTATTGCTTCGCCATTCGTCTTTTATTTTACCATCTGTGAAATGAAGGATTGACATTCCTTTCCCGTTTATTGTGCGCCCCGTTGGCGGTATTTCACCGGTTCCAAGATTAGTCCCTGTTACAGTCCAGATGTATGCAATCCTTTCCTTATCAAATAAGACCTCATTGACAGTGATTTTGAAATCAGGATAGGTCACTCTTGTATTGGCAATATATTTTTCGAAAAAATCAATGCCATGCCGTGGCTCAAAACCGGGACTTTCATACAATTCGTAACCGGGGGCGACGTATTTGTCGATATCATCAAGCTGTCCGGTATTCCAGTAAGTGATATATTTTTCGAATGCAGTCTGCATTTCGGAAGGCATTTTATCATTGCTGCAACCTGAAAGAAGAAGAGCAGCTGATATCATAAAAAGGGCTGTAAAAAACTTACCTTTTGTTTTCATAAAATATCTATTTTTTTCATGGTAAAGCCTAATAATGATAAAGATAAACCATAACTGTCATTTGTTTCCGGCAAGAGAGGCAATTTCTGTTATAATTTCGGAAAATTTTTCCACATCCATCCTTGCCCCTACAATTTCAATCACCTTTCCTGCCATCAATGATCCTATTGTTCCGCAGAATTCCAGGCCGGATCCCATTGAAAGTCCGTAAAGAAATCCTGCGGCATAAAGGTCGCCTGCTCCCGTTGTATCTACACATTTTACAGGGAATGCGCTTACCCTGATAGTTTCATTACCCCGTTTTATCCATGAACCTTCAGCACCGGTTTTAAGTATGACTATTTCGCAGAGCTTAGCCATTTCAGGCAATGCCTTTTCAGGTTCAAGTCCGGTAAATTCCCATGACTCCTGCTCATTGGCAAAAAGTATGTCGACGTAATCTTTCACTATTTTTTTAAAGGAATCGAGGTGAGCTTGCACCACGTTATAGCTGGCAAGATCGAGGGCGATCTGCATGCCGTTTTCCCGGGCAAACCTGCAGGCGGTCTCGACTAACTGCTTATCATTTATAAGATAGCCTTCGAGGTAAAGGATGTCATATCCTTCAAAAAGCATCGGTTTGAGATCGGAAGCTGTAAGTTCGACGGCAGCTCCCAGATGTGTTGCGAATGTCCTTTCCGTGTCGGCTGAGATAAGGGCTACGGCTGTCCCTGTAACTGAATTTCTGCGTATCAGGAGTGTATTTACCCCGGCTTTTTTCATATCATTCTCAAAGAAATCTCCTGTCTCATCCCTTCCTATTGAACCTATGAATCCGGTGTCTGCTCCAAGCATGGCAAGCCCGTGTATCGTGTTTGCAGCTGATCCTCCCGACGACAGTTTTCTGGGGAAGAAGCGGGTTGCTGATTTTATGCCTTCCGATTTTTCCCTGTCGACAAGCTGCATGCTTCCTTTTGGCAGGTTAAATTCCTGAAGAATATAATCTCCCTCCAGCAGTGTCATTATGTCGACTAGGGCATTGCCGATTCCCAATATCCTTTTCATTCAAAAATTTTCGGCAAAGATATTGCTTAATTCACAGAAAGCCCTTATTTTTGCGACGCTTATTTAAGGAATAAAAGAACACTCCTCAGTAGCTCAGTTGGTTAGAGCAACGGACTGTTAATCCGTGGGTCGCCGGTTCGAGTCCAGCCTGGGGAGCTTGAAAACAGAGCGAGGGTGAGAGTGAGAGCGAGAAGCTCGAATGAACACTCTCGTTCTGTTTTCCTCAAGACTCACTCTCACACTCACACTTGCATCAGGGGGTGGTTGCAGTTCTTCCTTTCAAAAACGGGTTTTTCTGAAAAGATGCAACCTGTATAAGCCGGTCGCCTTGACCACATTACGCCGATAAATTGACCATTTTTATGTTTACCTGTAGATTAAAAGTTTAACTCCGGCGCTGGGTGGTCAATTTGTACCGGCGGGAGTCGGTCAGGGGCACCTGTTTTTGCACTAAAGAACCGAGACTCGAATTGGAGGACTGTACCACCAACGTTTACTCCCTCAACCGCCGTGCCGTTACAGCACATTCCTGGAAAATTAAATTTGACATTTAAGGTTTACCAGTTTAAATTTATAGTTAATGGTTATATGAAGACAGAAATCATAGCATTTAACCTGGGTTAACCAGTTGTTATTTAATCATTGGCAAAGATATCGTAATGATTGACGCCGGTGGGCCAAAGAAACTGCAACAATTCAGGAAAATACTGGCAAAGAATAAAATTGACCCGGCCCGCATCAAACTTATTGTCATTACGCATTCGCATTTCGACCATTGCGGATCAGCACGCGATATCAGGGATCTTACAGGGGCAAAAATCGCCATTCATAAAAGGGAAAGAGATTGTGGCGTTACTTTCGTCTATCCCGGGCACTGAAAACCTTTTACGATTGAAATCATTAAAAATCAACTTATAACTTAAAACTGAGCGAATATGAAAAGAATCCGTCTTCTGGCCGGAATGCTGCTTTTAATTTCCGGTATTTTACACATAGTTGCTTATTTTCAGGCTTCGGAAAGCCCGGGAAACATTCCTGTTCTTGCATTTGGAGTTATTTACCTGATCGTTGGAGCTCTCCTGTTCAACCGAAGAAAGTACCCGCTTTACCTTGCAATCTTCGTTCCATTAATCGGGATGACACTTTCGCTGATTAAATTCGGAATACCCGAATTGATTTCTCTGTCGGCCCTTTTTAAGGTGCTGGAAATAATTGCGATCATTTGCTGCCTTGTGGTTTTATTAAGAAGTCAGAAAAATTGAAACCACTAAAAGTTATCCTGCCTATAATCCTAGCAGGCATTTCTTTGCAACTGCTATCGCAGATAAACCCGGTCGGCATTGATTTAAGGAACAATGGCGTTAAACTGGACGCGAAATTTTACGCTGCCGGCAAAGGTTCTTCGACACCAACCGTAATCCTGCTGCACGGATTTCCTGGTAACCCCAATAGCCCTTATGGATTGGCCGAAAGACTGAACAAAAACGGGATGAACATACTGGTTTTTAATTACGAAGGAAGTTTTAACAGCGAAGGAATTTTTAGTTGGGAAAATTGTATGAATGATATAGGTGCTGCTTTATCTTTCCTTAAGAAGAAGAATAACATCGAACAATTCTCAATAGATACTTCAAAAATTATTATTTGTGGCTGCAGCCTGGGTGCTGCATTAGCTTTGTCTGCTGCAGTTCACAATTCAGAAATAAGAAAATTAATCGCAGTTGCCGGAGGAAATGACCTTTCAATATATCTTCAAAAAATGAGAAGAGATCCCGTATTCAGAACAGTATTGGAAAAACGGATTGCTGCTGCCGGAATACCTGATGGACCAATCAGGGGTGATTCAGCATACATTCACAACTATTTTGACCGGATAATCTCTGACTATGACTATTCGCCGCTATGGCCGGGTATTCATTTACCACAACAGCGCTCAGTCATACTATTCATCAAGGGCATTCCGGGGCAAAGTCAGGATATAGATTCCTGATCATTTGATATCGCGGTATCACATTGTGATTATATCAATCCTTTTGCCTTCAGTCTGTTCGTAAAGAGCCTTGGCCCTGAGGGCTTTGTCATTGTCCCATTCGGGATCCATAGAGCAGGCTTTGATATAGAATTCATAAGCTTTTTTGTATTCTCTTTTTAACATATAGAAATCACCCTTTGAATCGTAAACATTCGGATTACGGGGATCAGCTTCAATATATTTGTCAAATGCCGATTCAGCCTTATCATATTGCTTCAGGGCAAGATAAATATAACCCATTGTATTATAAAGCGGAGCAGCATTCTTAGCTATCTTCAGAGCTTTTTCAACAGTTTCGAGCTGGCCTTTCTGGTCGTTTATTATAGACTGGAAATATATAAGGTTGTTATAAGCATTTATATCATTTGGATACATTTCAACCAGCTTTTTACCTGCATCGGTGACATCAGCCCCGGGATAATCACTCAACCTGGATATAGCTCCCCTGAGTATTTCCTCAGCCTGACTCAGCTTTGCACTGGTGCCGGCAGCGGCTTGTGAATACTCATCAAAACCCTGAAGATCTTCGGTCCAGATGCAATACATTGCCATCTGGTAATTTGCCATGAAAAAATCACGGTCTTCTTTTAGTGCTTTTACAAGCATGTCATGGCCTTTTTTAAGGTTGACATCATCAAAATATTTCAGTGCTTCATTAAAGTATTCCCGTGCTTTTACCGAGCCTGTTGTAACAGGCATCAAAGGCCCTGAGGATCCTTGCGGATAAATAAGCACACCGATGGCAAGCAATGAAACCGTCAATAGTATTTTTTTCATATCGTGAAGTTTTCTTAATTGGCGGGGCTAAGTTAATCCAGTCCCCTTTCTTATCAAACAAAAATCATGCAGAAGTGTTTATGTCAGTTTTTATTGACAATAGTGAAGGCCTTGACAGTTAAATTATGTCTGATACAAAATATTGGCATGCATGCTTACGTTTTTCGACTGTTATGCCTGTCGCCGTAAAAGAGGATAATGATACCGGAGCAACAATGGCGAATTAAAAACAAAGTAAATCATTATCTTCTGGACTGCAACAGCACCAACGGAGCAAATTTGGGAAACGCTTTTTTTACATCTGATCTAACCTTATTAAAACTTATGACCTGAAGGTGATTTTTCTACGAAGTCTGCAGTCATGCTTACTGCAATACAGAATGTCGTTCCTGCAAATACTTTAATCCTTACAATATTACAATTTAAAAACATGTTTCGACGAACATTAAGATTTCTTATGCTTCTTGTTATACCTCTGGCCTTCAACCGATCGGATATTCTGGCTCAGGGGTGGATATTCACTTTTACAGTGACATCATCGGGCCCGTGCGGTTCAAGTTTACCGTATATTCCTTCATTTACGGTGCCGTATATGCCGACGCAGAGCTTTTGTGAATCGCTGAGGCAGCAGATCCTTGCCATACGAGCGAGCACTCCTGTTTACAATGACAGAGGTGAGTATATAGGAGACTGTTCGGTTTTCTATACCTGCACTCCATGCTCGGGTTCAGATATGACAATACCTGGCGATAATACATCGCAACCCGGCAGTGTTTCAATAGATGGTCTTGCTCAGGGCTCAGCCTTTTTTACGCCCCACCAGAGCAAGGCAATTGAGAACTGGATTGACGATTACATTCAGAAAATGAAGTCAATGGGAATGGATGTTTATTCGAGTCCTCCTGTTAATCGTGATATACCTTCCACCGGACAGGATGATTTTGACAAATATTACGCTGACCAGTCAATCAGATTTGAAAAACCTGAACAGGGCGGGGTAGTTGATCTTTCAGGCGGACCAAGTGTTGTGGATCTCCTTCAGAAACAGGGAAACGAAGCAGTTGAAAAAAAGGAGGAGCCTCAGATGGTTGTCCCCATAATGGGCAGTTCTCCGCTTACTGCTGAAGAAAGGGAAAGAATAAACGCCTATAATCTGAAGTCAATACCTGATAATCGTCTTGATGAATCAAATTTCAGGCTTGAGGAAAGTCCTTTCTGGACAACACCCGAAATGCTTGAACTCGGAACCGATGCCCTCAAGTTCACGGCAGGATTTGTTTCGGGCGGATATGTGGCGGTCGCCGGCGTTGATGTGGTCTCGGGCATCATCAATAAAAAGAGCGGACAGGAAATACTTGTTGATGTGGCCGGAGACCTTCTTACCAAGAAAATCGGAGATGTTGCCGGAAACGTCATTGGTAAGGGAGGATTCTCCATCGGCAAAATGAATGTTAATACTGGTGTTCTTTCCGGTGAGGCTGCCAAAAAGGATTTTGAACTGGTATCCGGAAGCGCTGATGCTGCTGTTCAGGCATGGAAAAAAGCAACCGGATCAAATTAATAAGTAAACCTACAAATAATAGATATGCTCAAAACAGGAAGGATATTATTTATTGTACTGCTGGCTGCAACCTCAATGACATCAGTTTATGGCAATCGCCCTGAGGGCGATTCTCTTCAGTACGAGGTGCTGCTAACTCCCTCAATGGCGGATGAGATAAATCCGGCAAACAGGTTCATTAATTCTATTGATATAACAGCAAACAGGCTGATATTGCTTTCAAACAGGGAACAATTTTATCTTCTCGGCTGGGGAGGGATTGTCCCTTTTGCCGGAAAAGTAACCGGTAATATAGGTTCATTCGCCTATACTTCCGACAGTCTTCTGATGACAATCAGAAATGATGAATTATGTGTTTTTGACAGAAATGGCAATCTTACGCGACTTTATACGCTTCCATCGCAGGAAATGGGCATCTCCAGGGGGAAAAATGTAATGTATATTTTCGACAGGACAGTATCAAAGCCTGAAAAGGGTATTTACGTTCTATCGCGCGGAGGCATGTATTCACGTTTGTTCAGCGTGCCTGATCCGGTGTATTCCCTTGTCGAAATAAATGACAGAATCCTTTTTACTAACAGGAACACAATTTTTGAATACGTCCCGGGGAAAAAGGAAATGAAAGCCGTCGCATCGTTACCTGAAGATAAAACAATAAGATCTTTGACAGCCGATCCCGAAACCGGCAGGATTTACTTTTCAACTGACAATATGATTTTTTCATTCAGGGATAAGGAACAAACGGTAATTACTGATCAATTAGGTGGCAAGCTGATGTTTTACAATGGATTAATAGTTTTTAATCCGGAAAGGAAACTGCTTGTAAGGATTACAGGTCTCGAAAAGAAGATTTCATCAGTTTCCCAGGCCCCTGCTGTTGCGGCTGACAAAACTGCTCCGGACGGGATTCTGACAAATGAATCTGTAATCGGCTTTGTCAGGGACAAGCTTCCGGATGGGATAATAATAAGCATAATCAACCGGTCGAAAGTCAGTTTTGATCTCGGAGTTGATTCGATGATTGAGCTTTCAAACAGGAATGTTTCCTCGAATGTCATAATGGCAATGAAGGAAGCCATGAAAAAGCAAGCAGAAAAAGTGCAGTAAAATCCGATTTAACAAGGTGAAATATGAAAAGGTTATTATTATTTATAATCCCATGTCTGTTTCTTATTAACAAGGCAGGCGCCCAGAGCTCTGACACTCTGACCAACAGCGCGATTCTCAAAATGGTAAATGCCAGATTATCAGATGAGCTGATAATTGATGTGATAGGGAGTTCGGCAGTTAATTTTGATCTCTCCCCCGGATCAGTAGATGACCTGATAAGGCAGAACGTTTCGAAGCCTGTCATTGAGGCAATGAAAAAATCGTCAGGTACGAAAGGAACTGCAGTCCCTTCCCGGCCGGATACCGGGGAAACACTGACATCTGCAAAAGCAGGAGACCCGGCTGCCGCTGTCGCTGAAGCCAGACCAAAAGTCATTGCCCAGCCGGCCCCTGCAAACATCAGTTTCGCGGACAACGAAGCCTTTGGCTATGTAACGCCTGTTGCGGATTTGATTTCTTTCCATGAAAAGGAAATTGAAAAATTCATGGCTTCCGTTGATGAATGGAGCAGGCATATAAATGATCTCACTGCTTCGGCAAAGAAGCTTGAAGAAGAAATCAGAGCGACGGAAAAGGAACTTATGGAACTTAAAAATGCAGATTCAAAATCTTATTCGGGAAATATTCTTGCAATAATGAAGAAACTTAATGAACAACGAAAAGCTCTTGAAAATGCAAGGGCCGAGATTGTAAAGGCAGGCGAAAAATCCGCTTCTGAACTTGAAAAGATTAGCAAAGAGAGCATAAAAACAGCAGGCAATAAATACAGCGACGTAAGTCAGGACATCAAGTCGTTTGATCCCGAACCTTCAGGATTTGTGAAGGGAACTCCCGTAAAACAGACGGCATTGAATATCAGTGAGAATATAAATCCTTTTTTCACGCCGGCTCTTGAAATTCCGGCCTGGCATAAGAACAAGATCCGGGAAGCTGAAAAGGTTATATCCCAATGGAATGAGAAAGTCAAAGCAGCAGTGACAAAAGCAGGTGAAATTGATGGCAAGATGGCGCCTCTTAAGCAGAAACTTGCTGAATATCAAACTGATCAAAAGAAGAACAAGAATGAGATTGCCACTTTGAAAAAACAGATCTCGGCTGTTGAAAAGGAGAAAAAGAGCCTGATTGACAGTATTGAAGCCGACAGCAGGGAATTAGCCGGTTTTTACAAGCAGGAAAATTCTGATATCCAGAAGATTCTCGACCAGCGGTTTGCTGATATTATCGAAAATATTAATTATGCTTTTAAAACGAATTCAATTTTATAACTTTCATATGCTCAATTATATAAATAAGCATTTTGAGAAACGTGGCGGAGCCCTCAGGGGATTTCTGGTATTTTTGCTTCTGATTACAATAAGTACCGGGAATGGATTCTGCCAGTCAAAAAAAGACAGGTCCCGCAGCGCTTCGAAAGGTAGATCAGAAACATCATCGCAGCCGGGAATCGAAGAGGCAAGAAGCCTGCTTCTGAGCGGAAAAACAATTGAGGCTCTGATGGCTTACAGCCCTCTGGTTGCTGCTGATTCGACCAATGTCGGCCTGAGCAGCGAGTACGCATACGCGCTTGCTGTTAACGGGAATTTTGAAGCGGCTTTGTACAGAATCGACGTAATCTGGAAGGCAAGGTATTTATATCCCGAGGTGTCATTTTATGCCTCGCAGATATTTTCGCTGATGGGCAATGAAGCGGTGGCTGAAGCTTTGAATGAGGTATTTCCGGGAAGGAAAGATCCGGCATGGATTTCAGAGGTTGCACCGGTGATGCTTGAAAAATACAAATCACAAAAACCACAGTATGTGATAAGTGCAGACGAGGCGCCGGAATACTTCAGCCGGGCAAACAAACTGACATCCCGGGGTAATTATCTGCTGGCCATCTGTCTGTTCAGCAATATTAACGCTTCGTTTCCGGATGTATATCTGCCTTATGTGGGATACAGTATAGCACTTGAAAAAGCAGAATTATACAAACCGGCCGCTGAGGTACTTGAAAAGGGAATAAAGCTGATGGGGAAAGACCCTGCTAAAAATGAAGAAAGGGGAATTCTTGAAAAGAGGCTTTCGTCGCTGAGCGCCAAATCATCACAACCTGCCAAAGTGACTATCGCAAAGGTAATAGCAGGTTCATCGGTCAAAAAGGATGCTCTGCGTCTCATGGCATACGCCGGCGGCATGATATCCCCCTCATACACAAATGTAAACGGGCGATTCGGATATTTTCTGTCAGGTTCAGGCAATGCAGCTGTCGACCTTGGCATTTCTTCAATGTCGGGTACCACGTCTTATAATGTCGGGATGACATATTATCAGAGGCATAAGGTCCTTGTTGGCGGTTTCGGACTTGTGGGAAGCTTCACAGGGAACACTTCGGCTGCTTTTTTTAAGATCTCGGTCGGTTTCAGTTTCCAGAGCAAAAACAAGGTGTCGAGCTGGGATATCTTCTGGGACGGGATGGCGCCTTTCTCACGGGCTCAGATCACGACAGTGGGATTTTCAGCAGGAAGAAGCATGTATTTCGGTAAAAGAAAATAAGGAACATGAAAAAGATACTTTTAATATTATTCTTTATATCTGCAACATTTTCGGGTGTTATTGCCCAGGAAAAAACCACCGGGATAGAAATGTTCAGATCCTCAGTATTGCCCCAGTTCAAAATTTATTTCACAGATGCCCGCCTCGCGGTCAACGGCCAGCTTGAACTAACTGCAACACCGGGTTACAGTTCGCTTGCAAGGGAGAATAAAAGCACTGTAATGGACATGCTTGTCAGATCGTGGCAGCAATCACTGATTGTCGTCGAAAACGGTTCGTCGCGCGAACTCTGGGGTATTAATGCCACGACAGGGAAAGCTATGCTGATTGAAAGCTGGAGGATTGACGGTGATAAAGGAGCAGAGGCTGCCCGTATCCCGGAATCAAAAACTGCACAGCATCCGTGGTTTGTTTATTTTGGTTTTCAGTCACAGTTTGATTCCCAGCATAATATAAACATGGGATTCAGCACAAGGTTTGGGTTTTTCCTGTTGAAGAACAGATGGGATCTTGCAGCATCTGCTTCAGGGTTCATATTTGGCAATATTGATTATGATAGTCAGACCTTTCAATCGAACGTCGGCATATCAAGCAAATTCTATTTCCCGATTCAGAAACTCAGGATAAGCCCAAATATCGGTGGTGAGATATCATATTCCACTTATTCAGTGGAGGATACGGAAACCTCTTCAGTATCTCCGTATGCTCTTGCAGGTATAAGCTGGTATGTCGGAAACGGAAGCTTTGATGTTGGAGTAAGAGCCGGCAAACAAACTATTGTGATGATAGGTTATACTTTTATCCCGCGGCTGAATTCATCACGATAAATAACCTGTAATTCCTTAAAGGAGTGTAAATTTGCAGTGACATCATTTTGATTATCCTGCATATTTTATATTGTCATGAAATACAAAGTCATTACACTCCTGGCATTGGTTTTATCGGGCTGTTCAGGGGCTCCCGAATCAGTTACTCCCGCGGGAACCTTTTATAAATGGGCTTTTACAGGGTTTGAAAAAGCCGACAGCATAAATCCCATATTGTCACCATCGGCTGACCAGCTTTTTACATGCCCTGTGTCAGGGAAAAAAGTCAGGTGGGAGGAGAGAAATGTTCTTAATCCCACTGCTGTGGTAAAAGACGGGAAGGTGTGGATGATCTACAGGGCTCAGGACAATGAGATGACATCGCGGCTTGGACTTGCAGTCAGCGACGACGGCCTGCATTTCACGAAGGAACCGGAGCCTGTCTTTTATCCTGACAATGACAGTATGAAGGTTTATGAATGGAAAGGCGGGGTGGAGGATCCCAGGATAGTTGAGAGCGACGATGGCACATTTATTCTGACTTATACCTCTTACGACGGCAAAACGGCAAGGTTATGCCTTGCCACATCAAAAGATCTCAGGGTATGGTCGAAAAAGGGTCTGGTTCTGAATTCTGAAAAATACAGGGATCTCTGGTCAAAATCAGGAGCTATTGTTTCCAGGCTTGAAGGCAACAGGATCATTGCTGAAAGGATTAGAGGAAAATACTGGATGTATTTTGGCGACACCGATCTTTTCATGGCAAATTCTGATGATCTTATTCACTGGAACGCAGTAGAAAATATAGAAAGCGGCAAGATGATATCAGTTCTTCATCCACGACCGGGTTACTTTGACAGCCGGCTTGTGGAACCGGGCCCTTACGCCCTGGTGCGCAATGAAGGCATTTTACTTGTATATAACAGCAGCAATGCTGCAAACTGCAACGATCCATCCTTGCCACGATTTACCTATTCAGGAGGCCAGGCGCTGTTCGACAGGGAATACCCCTATAAACTCAGAAGCAGAATGGATACTCTGTTCATCAGGCCTGAAAAGCCATATGAAATAACGGGAGAGGTGAACAACGTATGTTTTGTTGAGGGATTGGTCCGTTTTAAAGAACGTTGGTTTTTGTATTACGGAACAGCCGATTCAAAGATCGCTGTGGCAGTAAGCAGGGAAAATCAATAATCCATATTATTATGTCTTCTCTTTAAAAAGACCTTTTCTTTTATTATATTTGAATGAATCTGATTATTTAGATATTTGCGCTAAAGCAGGTTGTATTCAATTAACATAACAATATCATGAAAAGGCTGAATATCCCGCTGGTGGTTGTCATTTTTACGGCAACCCTTCTGCTTGTTATCTCATGCGCTGTCAATCCGGTCACGGGGAAGAAGCAGATAATGCTCATGTCAGAAGCCCAGGAAGTTGAGCTCGGACGTTCCTATGATCCCCAGGTTCTGATGACCTTCGGAGTTTATCCTGACCAGAATATTCAAAATTTCGTTCAGACCCGCGGAACGGAGATGGGTAAAATTTCGCACCGCCCTAATCTGACATATTATGTCAGGGTGGTGGATTCTCCGGTTGTCAATGCCTTTGCTGTACCGGGAGGCTATATATATCTTACGCGTGGCATTCTTGCCCAGCTTAACAATGAAGCTGAGCTGATGGGGGTGCTGGCTCACGAAATGGGACATATTGCAGCCCGTCATACGGTAAGCCAGCAATCAAAGCAGCAACTGGCCCAGTTGTTGCTTATAGGCGGGATGATTGCTTCGGAAAAGTTTGCACAATATGCCCAGTATGCACTTCAGGGGATGCAGCTTCTTTTCCTCAGCTTCAGCCGTGATGATGAACGTGAGGCCGACAGGCTCGGTGTTGAATATTCATCGAAAATGGGCTACGATGCTCATAAAATGGCTGATTTTTTCAAGGTCCTCCAGAAAATGACACTTTCTGAAAGCCAGGGAGGCATTCCTACATTCTTATCGACCCATCCTGATCCGGGTGACAGGTACAACGCAGTAAACCAACAGGCCACAGAGTGGCAGAAAACTCTTGCCCTTTCTGAGTTCAAGGTCAACCAGGACAGTTATCTCCAGCTTATTAACGGAATAGTTTACGGCGAAGATCCACGTCAGGGGTATGTGGAAGGAAATACTTTTTATCATCCCGACCTTAAATTCAGATTTGCATTTCCTGCAGGCTGGAAGCTTGAAAATTCACCATTACAGGTTACAATAACACCACAGGATCAAAGGGCGCTGATGCTTTTTACACTTGCACAGCAAAAAACGCTTGAATCGGCAGCCGACAGTACAATAAAACAATACGGCCTCGAACTTCAGGGAAGCAAAAGGACCACTGTTAACGGCCTTCCTGCTATACTCACCCAAAGCAAACAGGTTGTCCAGGACCAGTCGACAGGCGCCACACAGACAAATATGATTCTATCATATTTTATCAGCTACAATAAACTGATATATGTATTCCACGGAGTTACAACAGAAGCCGATTTCAACAATTTTGCAAATACGTTCAACTCTTCAATGGTCTCATTTGCACAGCTTACTGATGCCTCGAAGATTAATGTCAGGCCAAAGAAGGTTCAGGTTGTCAGGGTACAGAGGAACAGCACTCTTTCGGATGCCTTTGCATATTACAGGGTTCCCAATTCGATGTACAAGGAATTATCTCTGCTCAACGACCTCGAGCTGACCGATCAGGTTCCTGCAGGAAAACTGATAAAAATTGTTGGAGAATAACCAAAGCGCAAAAAAAGTTACAAGTATTCCCCGTGCCGGGTGCTGGGTTCTGGTCAAACTCACTACTCGCTACTCACAACTCAATAACCTGGTAATTTATATCCGTTATTATAGACAGGGGTTATGAGCTTATTGGCAGTTTCGGTCTTGAATTGCTGTTTTGCATCATCCCAGGATACCTTTTCACCGGTGCGATAGGCAACATTACCCATCTGTGCAACGAGAGCCACTCTTCTTCCGACCTCAATCCCTGCATTCAGCTTATCAGGTGTATTGTTTTCGAGACAATCCAGGAAATTTCTTGCATGGAGGTCCTGCCCGTTACCTACATTCTTCTGAACGGGAACCGCCTCGATCTTTTGTTTTTCTGGGAATACTTCCCATCCGTTGCGGTCGAGGACAAGAGTTCCGTTCTCCCCAATATACGACATGCCGTGGGGTCTTTTCCAGTTCCCGAGTCCGATGCCGATTGTATGTTCCCATATCATTGTAAAATCATTGAAATCATAAACAGCCGTCATTGTGTCGGGAGTCACCATGTCATCATCGGGGAAAGCATATTTGCCGCCGATTGCCATCACCGAAGCAGGTATTGATTTTCCCATTCCGTAAAGGATGTAGTCTATAAGATGAACGCCCCAGTCTGTCATCAGACCGTTACCATATTCCCAGTACCATCTCCATGTAAAATGGAACCTGTTCATGTTGAATGGCCTTTTGGGAGCCGGACCGAGCCACATGTCATAATTTACTCCTGCCGGAACTGGTGCATCCGGAACTTTCGGAACAGCGCCTTTCCAGTCAACATACGACCATGCCTTGCAGGTACGGATGCGCCCGAGCTTTCCGGATTTAAGATAATTAATTGCATCTACAAAATGAGGCTGACTTCTTTGCCACTGGCCCACCTGAACGATTTTGCCATGCTTCCTGGCAGCATTGTTCATTATGTTTATCTCGGCGATAGAGTTACCGATAGGTTTTTCAACATAAATATGCTTTCCGGCTTCGAGCGAGTCAACAAACTGAAGACAATGCCAGTGATCGGGTGTCCCAATAATAACAACATCGATATCCTTGTTCTCAAGCATTTTTCTGTAATCGCCATAAAGTTTTGGTTTCTCATAGCCAAGCTTCACGATATCAGCTGTCCTGCTTTCAAGAAGGTTGCTGTCAATATCGCTCATTGCCACACATTGAACCTCCTTGTTCTTAAGAAATGATGACAGGTCGCTGAATCCCTGGCTTCTTACGCCTATCAGGCCGATATTTATTCTGTCGCTGGGCGGAACTGCCTTACCTGTTCCTGATATTAAATCAGCCGGCAGTAGTGTTCCTGCTGCAAGTACGGATGCTGTCTTTATAAAGTTTCTTCGCGTAGAGTTCATGACTGTGAATTTTTATGATATAAGTGCCAAGGTAATATTTTATTGAATCACGATCAATGTCTGATCCCAGAAAAAGTGTAAAAATTCAATTCAGGGATTAAAAGGAAATAATACTGTCTTTCGCGATGCCCTGTAAAAAGCGACATACAGTCAAATGAAGTGTACTTACTTTTGTTTCTTAACCTTTATTTCATACTTTTACTTTTTATGGTCATACTGAATGCCAAGTCAAATCCATAATTCCTGCAATGAAAAATCCTAAACTGTTACTTATCCTGGCTTTAACCGGAATTTTCTCCGGTATTGTATGTTCACAGACAATTAATCCCGGAGATGTCATTCCACCGGATCCCGGCATACGGATTGGCAGGCTTGAAAACGGAATGACCTATTATATCAGGCAGAACAAAAAGCCTGAACAGCGTATAGAGCTCAGGCTTGCAATAAATGCAGGATCGGTGTGCGAAACAGACGGACAGCAGGGGCTGGCGCATTTTATGGAACATATGTGTTTCAACGGGACAAAAAATTTCCCAAGTAACCGGATGGTTGATATGCTTGAGGAGATGGGCGTAAAATTCGGCGCCGAGCTGAATGCTTATACCAGTTTTGATGAGACAATATATATGCTCAAAGTTCCTTCAGACAAGGATGAATGGATCAACAGGGGATTTCAGGTACTTGAAGACTGGGCCCACCAGGTCACGCTTGATGAAAAGGAAATAGACAAGGAGCGCGGTGTCATCGTTGAGGAATGGAGACTAGGCCTTGGTGCTGAAGACAGGATGCAGTCAAAATACATCCCTGTTTTGCTGAAAGGATCAAAATATGCTGAAAGACTTCCGATAGGAAAGATAGATATTATTAAAAGCTTTGCATATGATACATTGAGAAGCTTTTACCATACATGGTACAGGCCTGATCTTATGGCAGTGGCCGTGGTTGGAGACATTGATCCGGATGTTGCCGAAAAAAAGGTCAGGGAATATTTCAACAGGGTTCCGGCAGCAGCTGATCCCAAGACCAGGAAGGAATTTGCTGTTCCCGGCAACAGTGAACCCTTGATTAGTGTGGTCACCGACAAGGAAGCGACAGGTTATACTGCCATGATATTTTTCAAGCATCCCAGGTCGGCCAACGGTACATACGGTGAATACAGGGATCAGGTTCTCAGGTCGCTTTATACGGGAATGCTGAACAACCGCTTTCAGGAGATAACCCAGAAACCTGAAGCTCCTTTCATGTATGCCGGATCGGGATATGGATCATTCATTGGCCGGAGTATTGAAACATACCAGCTTATGGCAAGTGCAAAGGAAAACCAGATTGAAAAAAGCATTGAGGTCATACTTGCTGAGAATGAGAGGGTACGTCGCTTCGGATTCCTTGCCTCCGAACTTGAAAGGCAGAAAAAGGACATGCTTGCTATGTACGAGACAATGGCCAAAGAAGCAGATAAGACAGAATCCTCATCATATGCCGATGAATATCTTAGAAACTATCTTGAGAATGAACCGATACCAGGGATAAAAAAAGAGTTTGAATTAGTAAGCTCTTTTCTTCCTGGCGTCACACTGGAAGAAATAAACAATCTTGGCAAAAATCTTATCTCTGATGATAATATAGTCGTGCTTGTCACCGCCCAGGAGAAGGAAGGAGTAAAGGTTCCTTCAGTGTCGCAGGTTCTTGATATTATTAAATCGGTAAAGGGAATGAAAATCGACGCTTACAGCGAAGATGTCTCTGAAGCTCCACTTCTTGACAGGATACCGGATCCGGGGAAGGTTGTACAACGTACAGAAAACTCAATATTCGGATATACTGACCTTAAACTGAGCAATGGTGTAAGGGTCATACTTAAACCTACTGATTTCAAGAATGATGAAATACTTTTCTCATCCTACAGTCCCGGTGGCACCTCCCTTTATCCTGATGATGATATAATGTCGGCTACTGTCGCTCCGGCCATTGTTTCCCAGAGCGGACTTGGGGATTTCGATTTTATTGGCCTGCAGAAGAAATTATCGGGGAACACTGCAAAAGTCACCCCGTATATTAACAACCTTCATGAAGGCATAACCGGAAGTTGTTCCCCGAAAGACCTGGAAACACTGCTTCAGCTCAATTATATGTATTTCACGGCGGTCAGGCGGGATGAAACGGCTTTTAATGCATATGTCTCCCGTATAAGGAATATGATAAAGCCCATGCGGTCAAATCCTCTTGTAATATTCCAGGATACTCTTACAAAGATCGTCTCTTCATTTTCAAAAAGGGTAATAGCCGTTCCGACTGATGCCCAGATCGACAAGATCAGTCTCGACCGCATTATGGCAATTTTCAGGGACAGGTTCTCTGATGCCGGCGATTTCACATATTTCATGGTCGGCAATTTTAATACTGACTCTGTGTTACCTCTCCTTGAGACTTATCTGGGAGGCCTCCCTTCAAAAGGAAGAAAGGAGGAATGGAAAGATGTCGAACCCAGGTTTCCTGAAGGAAAGGTGATAGCCGATGTTCCAAAGAACTCAGAACCGCAGAGCAGGGTTGCAATGATATGGAACGGCGATTTCAGGTGGAAGGATAAATACCGGCAGGGCTTTGCCATGCTGATGAACATCCTTTCAATAAAGCTGAGGGAGTCGATGCGCGAGGACCAGGGCGGTGTTTATGGCGTAAGCTTTTCCGGCAGTCCGACGAGATATCCAACCCCTGAATTTTCGATAACCTCAATGTGGGGCTGCGATCCCGGCAACACTGAAAAGCTTTCGCAGACAGTTCTTGATGAAATGAACAGGATAAGGAAAGAGGGGCCTGCTGTGGAAGATCTTAACAAGGTAAAGGAGACTTTTATGCGGGAGCGGGAGACAAGGATCAAGGAGAACAGTTTCTGGTTATCGGCCCTTCAGAACCTGTTCCTTAACGGCGACAGGCTGATGACCCTTGACGAATATAAGGAATTTGTTAATTCTTTCACAGTTAAGGACATAAAGAAGATTGCGGACAAATATCTGGATACTGAGCACTATGTTAAGGTGACTTTGACTCCTGCTGAGAAAAAGGAATAGTCGGTGGTTTCCATTCACTAATGAATAATTGCCTGCCGGGAAGTTCAGGAATGTCAGAAAAGTCCGTGCAATTCAGCGTTGATCTTATCGATGACCTCGCTCAGATGGTCCTTGTTGTTGGGGAAATTATAATGATCAGCTTCAATAATCAGCATTTTACCAAGCTTGTATGATTGTATCCATGCTTCATAGCGCTCATTAAGCCTTTTCAGATAATCGAGACGGATGGAGCTTTCATATTCACGTCCTCTTTTCTGGATCTGGCTGACAAGTGTCGGCACAGAGGCTCTAAGATAAAGCAGCAGATCAGGAGGCTGGATGAACTTGCTCATCATATTGAAAAGTGTCGAATAATTGTCGAAGTCGCGTGTCGACATTAGCCCCATCGAATGCAGGTTAGGAGCGAATATATAAGCATCTTCATAAATAGTACGGTCCTGGACGACGGTCTTTTCCGACTTCCTGATTTCGATTATCTGTGAGAACCTTGAATTCAGAAAATAAATCTGCAGGTTGAATGACCAGCGCTGCATGTCTTCATAAAAGTCGTTCAGGTA
>JAAYUS010000044.1 GCA_012517605.1 Bacteroidales bacterium | reverse complement strand
CTTCTTTCTGAGTTCCTTCAGCTCATTTTCGAGGCCGGTGATTATATCAACCTTTTTTGAAATTTCTCTTTCTTTTTCCGAAACATCCTTGTCGAGATCATCGATTTTCTTATCCAGATCAACAATTTTGCTTTTAAGGGCCGCAATATCTTCTTTCAAACCCGATATTTCCCTGTTTAGCTGAGCCTTTTCCTCTTCAAGCTTTTTGATGACCGGTGTATAAACCGACTTTGCATAATACCATGCCGTAAGATATCCTATCAGTCCGGCCACAAGCAGCAGGGCGATGATCAAAGCGGCTGAAGCGCCTACTGACATAACCTGAAATATTATTAATGTGTTCATTGTCCTATTTTTTAATTGATATTACTGTTCTTCTGTTTTTTGCTCTCTCTTCGGCCGTAATATAACCTGCAGAGGGTTCCAGTTCACCTTTTGAAACAACCGTCATCCTGGACTCAGGAAATCCTTTTCCCTTCAGATACTCCATAGCTCCCCTGGCTCTTTCAAGTCCAAGCTCCTGATTGTACTCCGGCGTACCGACAAGGTCTGTATGTCCGGTAATTATAAGAACCGATTCAGGATGATTATCAAGCCAGCTTTTAAATTCGGCAAGTCTTGACTCAGTCTCTGCATCAGGTTTAAATCCGGCTTTGTTAAAATCATGCCGGATAACAAGGTCTTTCGGCATCAGCGCATATATAAGCGCCAATGAATCGGCCACAGTGTCTGTGGTTTTGGGTACTGTTACTTCAGGAACTGGTTTTTTTAGGGCCGGCTTAAGGACATCAACAAAGAGCCATGTCGAGAAAAATGCCCAGATCACAAAAACAACAGACCCGGTTAAAATAATTCTCATTTTCTAACTTGTTAATTGTCAGGTCAGGTGATAACCCATACAAGTTAGTAAAATCCTGAAAAAAAAGGAATGATTTGAAGGAATAATTCAGTCTTTAAACAGAATATCTTTTTTAAATTTTTTGAAAAGAGTCTCTTCGTCTTCTCCGCCTTTGATACCGCTTATCAGCAGATCGATAAGCCTGGCAACCGTCTTGTCGCTGAATCCTGCCTCAATGGCAAAACGTTTCAGCAGTTTCTTTTCACCTTCCGACACGACTTCATCGGCCAGGATCATCTGGGCAACATTGAAAAGATGTTCAAATTTGTCATGCAGGCTGTATGGTGGATCGTAATGATGTTTGGCTTCCTGTTCAATTATCCTGTCGATTTCGGGATCGGTAAGACCGAATTTCCTTCCTTCCTTGTGAAGCAGCGCCAGTTCCTCGGGATTGATCTTTCCGTCAGCTCTCGAAACCTGAACGAGATGGAGATAGTGTTCCTTGCTTACTCTTTTGCCGTTATCTTTTATGAAATCTGAAAAGTTCATATATAATCAATTTGTTTCTGAGTCAATTTATAGTTTTCAAAGATATTACGTTATCAGCATTAATGCTACAAACGTTTAACAAATGATCAAAATAATTGTTTGAGCCTTTCTGTCCAGAATCCGTTGAAGCCTGCCACAGGATCTTCGCATAAATATACTCCGGTCCCAAACTCCCTGGCATCCCGATTTGAGATGGCACCTATTTTTGTCACTTTCCTGAATACCTGATAAATGTCTTCTCCTGGTTCATCATTAATATATACAGCATATTTTATGTCGGGATCAAAATCCCGGGGTATCCAGTAAAGGAAGCTTTCGCTGAAACATACAGCCTCAGGCAGTCCGTATTTTTTCCCGATAACCGTTATTGCTCCTGCCTGCCCGTAGTTTTCAGCGTAAATGAATGCAGCATCTTTATCGGGGATCATCTGCCATGCCTTGTCTGCTATTTTTGTAAGCTCTTCCCATCCAAGCATATCGGCATAATCCTGGGGAAGTGAGTGTATTGAATTGTCCTCGAATCTGCATACAAAGTCCATCCCATATACCTTCTTGAGTTTGTCGAAGTATTTCACCAATCCTTCAGGTTTATGAACGGGAATACCTATTGGCAGCACAGGCAATGTCATTGCCAGAATAAGTGCAACCAGTGCCATCCTCAACCATGCTTTTTTAATCATCGCTTCCCAGCTTACTGCACCGGCGGCCATCAGGAAGGGGAAGATTCCCTGCGTATAATAGCTTTTACCCTGCAGCAGCATTAGTATCAGAATCACTCCGAGTGATACGCTTCCAAGGAACCTGTATGGCTTCATTTTTTTATCCAGGTACAGAAAAAGCAGACCTGCAACTGTAAGAAAAGAGGCAGCTCCGGGCATCATAAGCTGTTCAAACAGAAAAGCGCCTCTGTCGACATTTACAAGCTGAGTCCTCTGAAGCTCCGAAAAATGTTTCAGTACCGGGAGTTTGTTGGCTATCTGCCATATCAGGTTAGGTGAAAATACAACTATTGCAGCAAGAATGCCAATCCAGAATTTCTTTTCTCTAAACAGGTATCTGTAACGGGTGAAAGGAACAACAAGGAGAAGAGACAGGAAGAACACTCCGACAAGGTATTTGTTGAGAAGGGTAAACCCTGCCGCGATGCCAAATAGTACAAGATATTTGCCCCTCTCTGTATTTATGTATTTTACAAGCAGGTAAAACAAAAGTGTCCACAAAAACAGGTCGATGTGTACAGGCTGGAACATCAGGAAAGTTCTGAGCCCTATTATTGATACAATAATTCCAATGGCAGCAAGTATTCTTGAAAAATCGGAGCCTCCGAGTTCCCTGGCAGTTTCAGACACAAGCACAACCATGAGAATGCTCAAAAGGGCTGGGAAGATCCTCACAGCAAATATTGAATAGCCGAAAAGGCTTTTCATCAGCCATGCCACCCACCCCGTCATAGGCGGCACAGTGGCATAACCAAATGAAGGATGCTGGCCAAGGGAAAAATAAAGAAGCTCATCGCGGTGATATTCCAGGTTGTAGGAAAATACTATGTGAATGACTGCATTTAAAACCGCCAGAAGGATGATTATTATGGTGGCACTGCTGACGCTGAAGGGCTTTTTCATCTGATTGCTTCTTTGTTTTCAGGCTGAATTTAAAATGAGGAAAGTTAGAAAAAGAATTGCAATTGGATTACAAGATGAAAGTGATATCTTAAGGGAATATAAAACGTTCATTAATTGTCATAATATTATATGGTTGCCAAAACTCAATAAAATTCTCCCCATGAAAAAGAACATTAAGATATTGCTGTTAATAGCCGGTGCTTCCATAATTCAGTTTCTTACATGCGGGCTAAATGCACAACCAGGCGCCGCAGGAAGTGCGATAGACGAAAAGGTCAGAAAATTCCTCAACGACCGTTCGCGGAGGTGGTATGATATGAACGTACCTGCTGTCGACGGACAGCTTCTCTACGACCTGATAATAAAGGGAAATTACAAATCGGCTCTGGAAATCGGAACCTCCACGGGCCATTCAGGGATCTGGATAGCCTGGGCCCTCAGCAAAACCGGCGGAAAGCTGATAACCATAGAGATTGATGAACAACGCCATAAGGAAGCCCTTGCCAACTTCAGGGAAGCAGGGTTATCGGATTACATTGATGCAAGACTTGGCGATGCGCATAAGATCGTAAAAGAACTTAAAGGTCCTTTTGATTTTGTGTTCAGTGATGCCGATAAGGACTGGTATCTTAACTATTTTATTGATGTTGATCCAAAATTAAAAGTCGGTGGATGTTTCACTGCCCATAATATATCGGAACGTGGAAGGGGATACGGAGGATATGGCGGTCAGTCAGTCTTTCTCGAATATGTAAGAAGCCTTAAGAATTACGAGACCACAGTGAACACAGCCGGCGGAGGAGTCTCCATTAGCTACAAGAAATCCGAAAAATAATTCCCGGCATTATGGCTGAAGAAAAACTTGAAAGAAAGCTGGGGCTTTTCCCGGCCACTAATATAGTTGTTGCAAACATGATAGGAGCCGGGATATTCACCACTTCCGGACTCCTGATGACCGGTCTCAATAATCCGGGGCTTATGCTGACACTTTGGGCAATTGGCGGTATTATAGCGCTTTGCGGAGCCCTTTCCTACGGAGAACTGGGCGCTGCCATGCCCGGGGCAGGAGGTGAATATCTATTCCTTTCAGAATTATATCATCCTGTTTTTGGCTTTCTTAGCGGATGGGTCTCATTCATTGTGGGCTTTTCGGCACCTATTGCTGCCTCAGCTCTCGGATTCAGCGAGTACTTCACAAGAGCGTTGCCCGGTTTTACCGCCTGGCTCGGGAATGCCGGTATCATGAGACCGGAGGTGACAAATAAATTTCTTGCCATTTCAGTGATAGTTATCTTTACCTTAATCCATTACAGGGGTATAAAATACGGCGCACGAATTCAAAATGCCCTGACTCTCCTTAAAATACTGCTTATTGTTATTTTATTAACAGCCGGCTTTTCATCAGGCAACGGAAGCTTTTCAAATTTTTCAAAGGGTGGCGATATGCCTTCGGGACTGGCAGGATGGAAAACCATCGGACTGTCGCTTATGTGGATAATGTTCGCCTACAGCGGATGGAATGCATCGACATATCTGGGCGCTGAAATAAAGAATCCGTCCCGAAACCTGCCCGGATCACTGATCATCGGAACAGTTATAGTTCTTCTTCTGTACCTGGCATTAAACACATTGTATGTTTACGGAATTGAACCTGAAGCGATGAAAGGCGTCATTTCGGTCGGAGGTCTTGCAATGAGTAACCTGTTCGGGAAATCAGCAGGAGTGCTTTTTTCAATATTAATTGCTTTTGCCTTGTTCTCATCCCTTAGTGCATTTATTATAATAGGTCCGAGAGTCTATTATTCGATGGCGCGCGACGGCCTTTTCTTCAACTGGGTTGCAAGGATCCACAAAAGATTCCAGGTTCCTTCAAATTCCATTCTTCTCCAGTGCCTGATCGCCGTTATACTTGTACTTTCAGGTACTTTTGAACAGGTTCTTACATATATGGGATTTGCACTGGGAATTTTCCCTGTGCTGACCATCCTGGGAATATGGAAACTCAGAAAAATGAAACCTGAGGCCTTGAGGATTAAGGGTTTTCCTGTCACTCAGCTGATTTATGCTTCAGCAGGGGTCCTGATTCTTGTGCTTTCATTTATGGAGAGACCTGTTGAATCATCAGTTGCTCTTCTTACAGTGGCGACAGGAATACCATTCTATTTTATCTTCAAAAAGACAAATGGAAAAACCGTGAACAGACCTATGTCTGACAAACATTCCGGCTCTTAACGGTATCTAACGGGGAATGCCGGCCAGATCGCGTATAACGACTGAGGCGCATGCAATACCGAAGGCAGCTGGCATATAGGATATGGTTCCGACTATTGAGGCCTTGTTGGGTTCTCCTTCAGCCGGTATGACCTTTGTTTTGTCTATGACTTCGGCTGAATAAACAGCAGTAACCCCTTCCCTGATCCCTAATTTATGAAGCCGTTTTCTTAATATCCTTGCCAGTGGACAGTCGGTGGTCTCAGAAATATCACATATGGAAATCTTCAATGGATCGAATTTGCCTCCCGACCCCATCGAACTCACAACAGGGATGTTTTTGCTTACGGCATGCCTTATAAGAAAAACCTTGGGCGAAAGTGTGTCTATTGCATCAACAAGGTAATCATATCCCTGATTGAGGACTTCAACCATTCTTGAGTCCTTGAGGTATTCATTTATTACAGTCAGATCGAGAGAAGGATTTATGTTAATAAGTCTTTCTCCCATCACGATTGCTTTCGGTAATCCCTCATTGCTCCTAAGTGCAATAAGCTGTCTGTTACGGTTCGTCGGGTGCACCCTGTCTCCATCAACAATTGTCATTTTTCCCACGCCTGCCCTGCAGATCATTTCAGCAGCATAGGCTCCTACCCCTCCGAGACCCACAACAAGAACATTTGATGATCTCAGCCTTTCCAATACATCATCACCTACAAGCAGCCTTGCCCTCGACAGCCAGTCAGTTTCCTTTTCCTTCCCGTCAGTCTTTTTGTCCTCCGAACAGTTCATTGAAATTCCTGATGATTATATTTTTAAGTTCGCTGATACCGATTCCCAGATCATCTGCCACCTTGTTGTAAATATCCCTGATATCAGTATCAGAGCCATCTGTTTCAAGAAAGATCCTTTCGCGGGGAATGAACCTGACAAGATCGGATGATTCCGGCCTTACAATAAAACTGACCCAGAAAGAGACATACATTCCTCTCGACAGAAGCTGGCTTGCAAGTTCCTTTTTGCCCCTGAAGCCATGTACCATCCAGGGTACTGAAGGTTTAAGCAGCCGGTGCATTTTAAACAATTCATCCCAAGCTTTTACGCAATGGATTATCAAGGGCTTGTTCAGGCTTCCGGCAATTTTTGCCTGTTCCATGAAAACCAGTCTTTGAAGTTCCATCGACGGACCTCTCAGCTTATCAAAGCCTGCCTCGCCAAGGGCAATAAGGCGTGGATCAGATGAAATATCTTTTACATATTCAATTAGTCCGGTTTTATTCGATTCATTAAGGTACCACGGATGGATGCCGGCAGTGAAGGCCTTAGCCGTAAGATCCTCCGGAACATGCTCTTCGTGAGCCATCATATTTTCAACGGCAAAAATGCCCTTCACGGGCGTTGATCCGTGAGTATGGATATCTATGAATTCTTCTGGTTGCGGAAGGTTCATTGCTGTCCGGTTCCTATTACGGAAATCCCCCTTTCAATCCGGTTAAGGGTCTCCTCCTTGCCCAGCCAGCTTATTATATCGAACATGTGAGGGCCGCGGAGAGCACCAACAATGACCAGACGGAAGGCATTCATCACTGTCCCCATATTGTACCCTTTCTCAGCTATCCAGGCCTTGACTGCTGTTTCGGTGGATGACGGACTAAATTCAGTCAGGCCGTTCAGTATGGATGCAAGCTCCTTCAGAATATCAGGGGTGTTTGTCTGCCATCTTTTTCTGATCGCCTCTTTGTCATATTCAGCGGGAGCCTTAAAAAAGAAATCCGTCTGTTCCCAGATATCCTTAACAAAGCTGACACGGTCCTTCACCAGAGCAACAAGCTTCTCAAGATCAACAATATCAATATGAAAACCCCTTGGGCGAAGATATTCCCTGAATTCAATGGCCAGCTGGTTGTTTGTCCGTTTCTGAAGATACTGGTGGTTGAACCATTTTGCTTTTTCGGGATCAAAGCGCGATCCTGCCTTATGGACTCTCTCAATCGAGAATGCATCCACCAGCTCATTCATTGAAAATATTTCCTGTTCTGTTCCCGGATTCCAGCCGAGCAATGCCAGCATGTTTATAAAAGCTTCAGGATAGTAACCGTCCTCCCTGTAGCCTCTTGCTTTTTCACCATAAGGCCAGTAAAGCGGGAATACGGGGAACCCCAGTTTATCTCCGTCGCGTTTGCTCAGCTTTCCCTTTCCGTCGGGTTTAAGCAGCAGCGGGAGATGGGCAAAATACGGGGTATCCCATCCAAAAGCCCTGTAAAGCATGACATGCAGGGGAAGAGAAGGCAGCCATTCTTCACCCCTTATTACATGACTAATCTTCATAAGATGATCATCGACAAGATGTGCAAGATGATAGGTGGGCATACCATCCGACTTAAAGAGTACCTTATCATCGAGGGTGCTCGTGTTTACAACGATATGCCCCCTGATCATGTCATCAAAATGGATTTCCTCGTTCTCAGGCATTTTGAAACGGATAACATAGGGTTCTCCCCTGTCGAGCCTGGCATTCCATTCCACATCACTTAAGGTCAATGAGTTTTTTAGCTTACTCCTTATTGCTGAATTATATATAAATGTCTTGCCTTCTTTTTCAGCAGCCATCCGCATGGCTTCCAGCTCTTCGGGAGTATCAAAGGCATAATACGCATAACCCCTGTCAAAGAGCAGGTCTGCGTATTGCCTGTAGAGTTCCTTTCGGTCGCTTTGCCTGTATGGACCATAGCTTCCGCCTTCATTTATCCCCTCATCCACAATTAAGCCGCACCATTTAAGGGATTCCATAATATATTCTTCGGCGCCCTCGACAAACCTTGTAAGATCTGTATCTTCAATCCTGAGAATGAATACTCCATGGTTCTTCTTTGCAAAAAGATAATTATACAGGGCTGTCCTTACCCCTCCAATGTGCAGGGGACCGGTCGGACTGGGGGCAAATCGTACTCGTACCTGGGTCATTATTTCTTAATTGGTTTAACCTCAGACAAAGATAGCTAAAGAGCTCAAACAACACTCTTTCAAAAATCAGCTTTTATGAGACGGAATTGTATTATTTTTAGTCAGTTTAATTACTGAGAAATGAAGACAATGAAAGCTCTCGTAAAAGCCAGGCCTGGAAAGGGCATCTGGATGCAGGAGGTGCCGGTTCCGGAACCTGGTCTGAATGATGTAATAATCAGGGTAAAAAAATCAGCGATCTGCGGTACCGATCTTCATATTTACGAATGGGATCCATGGGCACAAAAAACTATTAAAACACCCCTGATCATAGGCCATGAATACATGGGTTATATTGAAAAGACTGGAGCTGGTGTGAAAATCTTCAAACCGGGCGACAGGGTAACAGGGGAAGGACATCTGGCATGCGGCCATTGCCGGAACTGCAGGAGAGGCAAAGAGCATGTGTGCGAAAACACTGTTGGTGTTGGCGTCAATATCGACGGGGCATTTGCGGAATATGTTAAAATACCTGCCTCAAATGTGGTTCCTCTCGATCACAGGATTCCTGATGAATGGGCCGCCATTATGGATCCTTTCGGCAATGCTACACATACTGCGTTGTCATTCCCTCTTCTCGGAGAGGATGTACTGGTTACCGGTGCCGGACTTATAGGAAGCATGGCAGTGGCAATAGCAAAATATGCCGGGGCACGTTTTATTGTTGCCAGCGACCTCAGCGATTACCGTCTGGAAATAGCAAAGAAAATGGGTGCCACTCTGGTTGTCAACCCTTCAAAAGGTGAAAAGATTTCCGATGCAGTTAAGAAACTCGGCATGAGGGGATTCGATATAGGGCTTGAAATGTCGGGCTCCCCGAAGGCTTTTATTGAAATGATAAGCAACATGTACAACGGCTCAAGCATTTCGCTTCTCGGCATCCTGCCGTCTGATTTTGAGGTGCCCTGGAGCGATATTATTTTCAAGGCAATCACACTAAAAGGGATTTACGGAAGGGAGATGTGGGAAACATGGTATAAAATGGAACAGATGATAATCGGCGGCATCGACCTAAACCCTGTAATAACGCACCGGTTTCATATCGACGACTTCCAGAAGGGCTTCGATGCCATGGAAAGCGGAAACTGCGGAAAGGTGATACTCAACTGGGATTAATACTAATTGTAACCCCTTTGCCTTACTTTGCGAAAACTTTGTGTCCTTTGCGGTAAAAAAAGTCTAACCGCAAAGAACACTAAGGTAGCGCGAAGGAAATAAAAAGGGAAATAAAAGAAATATTCTATGTATACAGATTATCAAAAACATCTCGGTCAGATTATATCTGAAATAAAGGAAGCCGGGCTCTATAAGAATGAAAGGATCATCGTATCCCCGCAGGGAGCGGAGATTGAGCTTGACTCAGGCCAAAAGGTACTGAATTTCTGTGCCAACAACTATCTTGGTTTATCAAATAACAGTAAGCTTATTGAAGCTGCAAAAAAGGCGCTTGATGATCACGGTTACGGAATGTCGTCCGTAAGGTTTATTTGTGGAACTACTGATCTCCATAAGGAACTTGAAAGAAAGATTGCAGATTTTTTCGGAACCGAGGATACAATTCTATATGCAGCATGTTTTGATGCAAACGGCGGAGTTTTTGAACCTCTTCTCACGGAAGAGGATGCAATCATCTCGGATGCGCTGAACCATGCTTCCATCATCGATGGTGTAAGGCTGTGCAAGGCACAAAGATACAGGTACAACAATGCCGATATGGAAGATCTGGAAAGACAGCTTCAGCTTGCGGAAAAACAAAGGTTCAGGCTTATTGTTACCGACGGGGTGTTTTCAATGGACGGTAATGTGGCACCTCTCGACAGGATAGCCTCTCTCGCTGAAAAATACAACGCAATGGTAATGGTCGATGAATCACACTCTGCAGGAGTTGTAGGTAAAACAGGCCGCGGAGTGACAGAGCTTTACAATCTGAAAGGGAAGATCGAAATAATCACAGGAACTCTCGGTAAGGCATTCGGCGGCGCCATAGGAGGATTTACTACCGGCAAAAAGGAAATAGTTGAACTTCTCAGGCAGAGATCACGGCCATACCTGTTTTCAAATTCCATACCTCCCCTTGTAGCGGCTGCCGGCATTAAAATGGTTGATATGATGACTGAGACAAATGATCTCCAGGATAAGCTTCACCGCAATTCGGAATATTTCATCGAAAAGATGACCGGTCTCGGATTTGACATTAAACCTACAAGGTCGGCAATATGTGCGGTTATGCTGTATGATGCCAAATTATCTCAGGATTTTGCAGCCAGGCTTCTTGATGAAGGAATATATGTAATAGGCTTTTATTATCCTGTTGTTCCCAAAGGACAGGCACGCATAAGGGTACAGCTTTCTGCTGCTCATGAGATCGAACACCTCGACAAGGCCATAAAGGCATTTGGAAAAATCGGCCGGGAACTGAATGTGATAAAATAGGATCTGCTGTCATCCGCATTTCGATGATCCGCAATCTTTGCATATGAGGCATCCTTCCTCATAGACCAGGTTGTCGGATCCGCATTCACCGCATTTCCCTTTGGCTTTTGTCCCGTTTGGTATATACTTTTTGAGAGCTCTCTCGACGCCGTTCTTCCAGTTATTTATTGACTCGCTGTCGAGTTTCAGCGACTGGACAAGGTTTACAACGTCGGCGATCGGCATCTCGTGACGAAGCACTCCTGAAATCAGCTTGGCATAATTCCAGAACTCGGGCTTGAACATGTGTGAAAGGCCTTCTATTGTCTTTTTATACCCGTATTTATCAGTGTACTGGAAGTCATAGCGGGTTCTGCCGTCATCGAGCTTAACCTTGATTATCTTGCCCTTTATTATTGTTTTAGGAATAGGGAAGATCTCCTCATCAGCCAGACCCGTAAATATCTCATAAGGCCTTCCATCCTTAAGTCCAACAAAGGCAACCCATTTTTCCTCGTTGAAATTGAAGCGTATCACATCGCAGTCGAGGACTTTCGGGCGTTTTGGCCTTTCAGCCCTTATCTCATTCTTCCCCGATGCAATAAGCACACCGTTTCTTGATCCGTCGCGGTATACAGTGGCTCCCTTGCATCCTGATTTCCATGCTGTAAGATAAAGCTCGCTCACAAGCTCCTCCCTTGCATCCGACGGAAGATTTATTGTTACGCTTATCGAATGATCGACCCATTTCTGGATGGCCCCCTGCATGCGTACCTTGGCAACCCAGTCGACATCGTTGGCCGTTGCCCTGTAATATGGCGATTTGGATATTATTGCATTTATCTCCTCGTCGCTCATCCTTGTGACTGCATCAGGATCATATCCGTTAAGCCTGAGCCAGTCGACAAACTTGTGATGGAAAACATTGAACTCCTCCCACGAATCTCCTACCTCATCCTTGAATGTAACCTTTACATCCTTGTCGTTCGGATTGACTTTTCTCCTGCGTTTGTAGAAAACTGAGAAAACCGGTTCAATACCCGAGGTTGTCTGTGTCATTAAGCTTGTGGTACCTGTTGGGGCAATTGTAAGAAGAGCAATATTGCGGCGGCCGAATTTGACCATGTTGTTGTACATCACCGGATCGGCTTCTTTCATCCTGATTATGAATGGATTGTTCTTCTCCCTTTCCGCATCGTAGATAGCAAATGCACCTCTTTCCTTTGCCAGATATGTCGATGACTTATAAGCTTCAAGTGCAAGTGTTTTATGAACCTCAACCGAGAAATTAGTAGCTTCGTCGCTGCCGTATCTTAATCCGAGGGCTGCAAGCATATCGCCCTCAGCAGTTATTCCAATGCCTGTCCTTCTTCCTTCTTCAGACTTTTTCCTTATGTTCTTCCAGAGGTTTCTTTCAACCCTTTTCAGTTCGTCCGATTCGGGATCTGCATCTATTTTTGCCAGTATAGCATCTATTTTTTCAAGTTCAAGATCGATTATATCATCCATCATCCTCTGAGCCAGGCCGACGTGTTCCTTGTACAGATCGAAATTAAAGGAAGCGTTGGCTGTGAAAGGATTTTCAACATAGCTATAAAGGTTGATCGCAAGAAGCCGGCAGCTGTCGTATGGGCAGAGCGGAATTTCGCCGCATGGATTTGTTGATACTGTTGCATAGCCGAGGTCGGAATAGCAGTCAGGTACGCTTTCGCGGATTATTGTATCCCAGAAAAGGACCCCCGGCTCTGCTGATTTCCAGGCATTATGGATTATTTTGCTCCAGAGCTGGACAGCATCGACTTCCCTGACAAACTTCGGGTTCCTCGAATTTATCGGGTATTGCTGCCTGAATGAGCCTTTTGACTCTACAGCCTTCATAAACTCATCGGTCAGCTTAACTGATACGTTTGCTCCGGTCACCTTGCCGCTTTCAAGCTTTGCATCTATGAATTTTTCGCTGTCGGGGTGCTTGATTGAAATTGAAAGCATCAGGGCTCCGCGCCTTCCGTCCTGTGCCACCTCCCTGGTCGAATTTGAGTATCTCTCCATGAAAGGAACGACGCCTGTTGAAGTAAGGGCGCTGTTCAGGACCGGGGTGCCTTTCGGCCTGATGTGGGAGAGATCGTGGCCTACTCCACCCCTGCGTTTCATGAGCTGAACCTGCTCCTGGTCGATTTTCATTATTCCTCCGTAGGAATCTGAATCGCCATCATTGCCAATAACAAAGCAGTTTGAAAGGGAGGCGATCTGGAAGTCATTTCCGATGCCGGTCATAGGACCGCCCTGGGGAATAATGTACTTAAAGTCCTTAAGGATGTTATAAATAAGTTCTTCAGGAAGAGGATTTTTATATTTCATCTCAACCCTCCGGATCTCTCTTGCGAGCCTGCGATGCATGTCATCGGGCGTCTTTTCATAAAGGTTCCCGAAAGAATCTTTCAGAGCATACTTGTTTGCCCATACACGTGCTGCCAGCTCATCTCCGTTGAAATACCTGATACTGGCCTCAACAGCTTCATCGTGAGAATAGGTAACCTTTTCCGTTGTCTTTCCCACTGATTTGTCAACTTCCTTCAAATTCATCTTTTTCCTGCTGTCTGATGATGGTCCTTCATTTACCACATCCGGGTTGACGACTGACTCCTGGACAAATAACTCTCCCATTTTACTACTATAAATCTGTTAACTACTGATTATGTTATGATTAAACGACCGGCGATTTTCGAAGCGGGTAATTGCTAAAATAGACAAGCATGAAGCCCGATGCAAGACAATATTTTCAACTTTATTAACATTTGCCCCGGGAGTTATTAACTAACAACCATCTTGCTGAAATACTGTATTTTACAAACAGCCAAAGGCGGTTCTATGTTATATTTGTCAGTAAAGTAGTGAATTACATTGGTGCGCTCCTGAAGGGTTTAATTTAAGAAGACCTCTCATTCAGAAGTAAAAAAGAGGGTGCCCTAAACAGACACCCTCCGATAATATTTAAAAATGAGATGCTTTTTAATTGAAGATGTACCTTATGCCAATCTGACCTCTCCAGCGTGAGCTAAAATCGGAATATGAATATGCATTACCGTTAGTCTGTCCTGCACCGGTATATGAGAAGGTCGGTTTTGAAGTACCGGAAGCGAGCCCGTTATATTTGATAAGGGAGAACTGCTGGTTGGAAGCAAATGTATAATGTCCCCATTCCTTATTTAACATATTGCCAAAATTGAGAATATCAAATGAGAGCTGAAGCCGGTTAGTAGTATTACCTACGTTGATCTTGAACTCCTGCATTATCCTCAGATCAAATACATTAAGGAAAGGCAACCTTGCAGCATTTCTTTCTGCATACTCACCTCTGTGTTTACTGAGGTATTTGTCGTTTTTAATAAATGCATCCAGCTTGGACCACTGTTCTTCAGGAGTATAAGTGGTTCCCGAGACTGTGGTTGTTACAAGGTTAATGTCGGAGGCTTTTGCAGGAATATAAATCATGTCATTGGTTGTACCGTCATTGTTCATGTCACCATCATATATATATGACAGCGGCTGACCTGACTGACCGTTGTAATAAACCGAAACCTGGGTCGACATTTTACCCTGAAGGTAATCGAGCTTATATGAAACAAGACCAGTTACCCTGTGTCCCAGATCGTAGTTTGACCTTGTAAGGTAAAGCGCATTAGGTCCGGAAACGTTATTTACATAACGCCAGTTGGAATAGGCCACACTTGAGGTTCCTGAATTCAGATCCATCGATTTCCCGTATGTATATGAAGCCTGGGCGTTGAAACCTTTCGAGAATTGTTTCTGAAGCATGAAAACAAGATTATATGAATAACCCTCGTCGGTATTTTCGAATTTTACTATCTCTTCAAACCTGGAATCTATCCTTCCCGAGTAGTAACGTGGCCTGGTGTCAACTCCATCGAACTTAAAGTTGGGATCAACTTTCCTGTTAAGGTTTATGAAATTTACATTGTTGTATGTTTTACTGAAAATAGCTTCTGCCGTTGCTATAATGCCCCATGGAAGTTTCTGGTCAACAGCAATGTTTGTTCTGAATACCTGGGGGAAGCTGAGCTTTCTGTCAACAACATTTATTGCACCGCGTCCTGCTGTTTTTCCATAATCTGTGGCGGTTTTCTGTGTATAAGGATCAGGATTAAACACAATTCCTGCAGGGTTTGCAATCGGGTTGGCGCTTGACGAAGTGCTTCCAACGCTGTAGGAACCATTAAGCTGGCCATTGTTTGAGAACTGGTTTGAGAGCCAAACAAAAGGAACACGGCCTGTGAAAAGTCCTGTTCCGCCTCTGACCTGTGTTGTCTTATTGCCAAAAACGTCCCAGTTGAATCCAATTCTTGGCGACCAGAGGATCTTTGATTCGGGAAGCTGACCTGTGGCAACATCAACAAGTTTATAACTGGCATTGAAAAGATCATTTGCTGCCGGTTTGTCGGGGAATAAGGGAACATCTATCCTCAATCCGCCGGTTATCTGGAACCTGTCATTCACTTTGTATTCATCCTGCACATAAAATCCAAGCTGCATGGCTTTGAAATTTGCAGCTCCTTTTGTCTGGAAAGGATCGTCAGACTGATCAAATGAATACCCTTTTGCATAATATGTCGGTGCAATTTCTCCTGGAAGACCTATAGTTTCAAAGTTTTCAAGCGACTTATATGCATAGCTACCGAAGATGTTCTGAACAAAAAGATTATAAAACTTATATAATTCATTATGAGTACCGAAAGTAATGGTGTGGTCACCTCTGAAAATACTGAAATCGTCTGTAAAAGAAAATATATCCTGTACCAGCTTGTTGGCAACTGAAGAATATTCGCTGCCGAGCGTCACGCTCTTTCCGCCTGTAAGGTTGATCTGGACCTGCGGGAAATCCTGTCCGATGGGATCACGGTCATCAACTACCCTGGTATAACCTACACTGAGCTTGTTCGACATATTGTTCTTAAGGATAGAGTTTAATTCAAGGCCTGTCGAGTTAGTTGTACTGGGGAACATGTAGGCATTGTTGTAAAAACGCAGGGCATTGGCAGAGCGGCTTATGTTTATGTTTTCACCGTATGTGTAGCTGTGCCTCAGTATAAGTTTATGCCTTTGATTTATGTTCCAGTTTACTTTTGCAAGTATCTTATTACTGTTAGTTTCGCTGTTAATGTCAAGATAGTTCCCTGCATCATATGACGGAGCAACCCTGTCGAGAACTGCAAGTATCCTGTTAAGTTCATCTACTGTTATGTTTGATGCTGCTGTTCCGGGCTTTGCTCCAAGCGGATATGATTTTCTTGTCATTTCTCCGTTAACAAAGAAGAAAACTTTGTTTTTTACAATCGGCCCGCCAAGGGTAAAACCAAGCTGGTAGTCGGAATAATCAGCATATTTTGATTCAGTATTTGTAACAGGTTCATTCTTCCCTACAAATTTGGCATTGTTGCCAAAGTAGTAAGCCGAACCTCTGAAGGTATTTGTACCGCTTTTGGTTATTGCATTAATGCCACCGCCGGTAAAACCACTTTCACGTACGTCGTAAGGGGCAATGTTGATCTGAAATTCCTCTATTGCATCAAGGCTGATTGGTTCGATCCCTGCCTGACCCCCGTTGGTCCCCGAGGATGTGAGACCAAAAACGTCGTTTGTGACAAGCCCGTCGATGGCAAACTGATTATACCTGTTGCTTGCCCCGGCAAATGAAGTACCGCTTCCGGCAGTGTTGGCAAGAGGACTTATCTTTGTAAAATCGGTCAGCCCTCTTGAAATAGTAGGTACCGAAGTAACGACATCATTTGAAATATTATTTGCTGCGCCTGTTCTTGACGGGGAAATTATATTGCCCTTCCCTGCCGATACAACTACCTCATTCAGGTTTGTGACAGCCGGTGTAAGTTTCACTGAAATGTCAGCCGTTGTACCCAGGCTGAGAAAAACATCATTATAGACTTCTGTATTGTAACCTATAAATGACACCCTGACCTGATACGGCCCGCCAACTCTCATATTGTTTATCATAAAACGTCCGCTTTCGTTTGTGAGGTTGCCGTATGTGGTTCCCGATGGTGTATGGGTTGCAACAATGGTTGCCCCTGCAAGCGGATTTCCGTTCTCATCAACAATTCGCCCCTGAAGAGCCGAAGTTGTAACCTGGCCAGATGCATTTAAAAGAAAAGCAAGTGCCAGAAAGGATGCCAGACTTAGTTTAAGTAGAAATTTTTTCATAAGCATTGGGATTAAAATTTGGATTCATTTAGACCTGCAAGATTAATATAAATAGTTAAAATTTCGGCTTTAAGAAGATTACAATTTTGTTAATTAAGGGCTTGAAATTTACTTTTCTTTGAAAGAAGGCATCCAAAAGCACTTTGATTAGTTGTTAACAACTTATGAAAAGGACTTGTTCATATCTTTCATATTAAGTTTTGACATAATAACGCTTGTTGCTCCGGTATTTTTTCTGACATATTCAAGCGCATTTCCTGCAGATAAGCGATAAGAATTTTCATCAGCGAGCCAGCCATCGATTATCCGCCTGAAATCATCATAATTGCTGTATGTTCCGGCTCCGCCTGCAGCTATCATCTCTACTGCCTCCCTGAATTTCTTATGATTCGGACCAAAAACCACGGGAATTCCCCAGCAGGCTGCTTCGAGGATATTATGAATCCCCTTCCCGAAACCACCTCCTATCACAGCGATATGAGCATACCTGTATGCTGATGAAAGCATACCTATATTATCTATTATCATTATCCGGGCACCGTTGCCGCTCCCGTTAAAATCAGAAAACCTTACAACATCTTGTCCAAGAAGCTTTTCAAGCCGCCCGATATTAGGAATGTCAATTTCGTGGGGAGCAAAAACCCATTTGAGATTCCCGGCATGTTCCCTTATATACCTTGCAATGATCTCTTCATCCTGCCACCAGCTGCTGCCAACCATGACAAGTCTTTCAGTCCCCCTGAATTTTTCTATCCCTGGTATCTCCTTTGCCGAAGCAGCAATCTCCACAACACGGTCGAACCTTGTATCTCCGGCAACGGTCACCTTTTCAATTCCTGCATTCCTTAAAAGTTCAGCCGACCTGCTGTCCTGAACAAAAATATGTGTGAAACGCAAAAGCATTCTCCTGAAAAATTTCCCGTACCATCTGAAGAAATGCTGACCTGGCCTGAAAATACCTGAAACAAGATATAAAGGTATATTAAGCTTATCCAGGAGAGAAATGTAATTGTTCCAGAATTCATATTTGACAAATATGACTGCTGCAGGATTAACTAATGAAATAAATTTGGCTGCATTACCAGGCGAGTCGGCGGGAAGATAGCAGACATAATCGGCAACATTGTAGTTTTTCCTGATTTCATATCCTGACGGGGAAAAAAATGTCAGAATTATTTTTATGTCAGGCCTGGATCTTTTTATTGTTTCCATCAGCGGCCTTCCCTGCTCAAATTCACCCAGAGATGCACAATGTATCCACAGGTTTGTGTTCAAAGGATTAACATTTTTACCCAGTCGCTTTTCCCAGTCCTTTCTTCCCGAAGTCCACAGTCTGGCCTTCCCGCTGAAAGGGCTCAGGATGCGTGCAGCAAACGTATATATCAGTATGCCAATATTATATAAGTATTTCATCGGAACAGGCTGAGCCCGACAAAGGTATAAAAAAGGCTCAAAGCATCAAATACATGCTGCTAAACATCTTCATTGGTTATCCTGACCTTGTTTTTCAGCCTCTTACCTGTTAATCAAATTACTTCTATTTTTGTGATGTAAACATATGCAGATCATGGTAAGACTAATTGCCCTAATGATTTCGATAGTGCTGCAGATAATAGCTGCATCAATAGCCCTCCGTTTCATGAAGCTGACCAAATACAGGCTGTCGTGGATCCTTCTTTCATTATCCTTCGCTTTAATGGCTGTAAGGAAGTTCATTCAGCTTTTTGAATATTTCAGGGGCACGCCCTCTTACATGTGGCAAATGATAGATGAATGGCTTGGAGTATTAATATCATTCATGATAATTGTAGGCGTAGTACTCATACGTGAACTTTTCTATTCCCTTAAAAAAGCAGATATTGACAGGGCAAGGTCGGAAAAGAGGGTTATAAATGCCATCATTACCACAGAGGAAAATGAAAGGAAAAGATTTGCAAAAGACCTGCACGACGGGCTGGGACCGCTTCTGTCCACTGTTAAAATGTCTCTTTCGGCGCTCGACAAAAGAATAACGGATCAGACCGGTACAGAGATCCTTAACAACACAAATCATCTTGTGAACGAGGCAATAAATACGTTAAAGGATATCTCAAACAACCTCAGCCCCCATATACTGTCGAACTTCGGTCTGTCAAGTGCCCTTTCGGCATTTGTGGCAAAGGTTAACAAGACAAAAGCCATTGAGATAGACTTCAAATCAAATATGGAAAATGTTCGGCTTGAGACAGAAAAGGAGGTGGTGGTTTACAGGGCCGCCTGTGAATTGATTAACAATTCAATAAGACACTCCGGTGCCTCAAGGATTGAAATTGATTTAAATAAACATGAAAAATTCATTACCTTGCAATTTTATGACAATGGCCGCGGATTCGACACTTCTGCACTGGAAAATGAGGATACTAAGGGAATGGGGCTTTCCAACATCGATACACGCGTCAGGTCTGTTGACGGTGTTTTCATCCTCGAAAGCACTCCGGGGAAAGGGACCAGTGCTCTTATAAAGATCATTGAATGATATGTCCATGGAAAAGATCAAAATAATAATCGCTGATGATCATCAGCTTTTTCGAAATGGCCTGAAAATCCTTCTGAATGCTTTTCCTGATTTCGAGGTTACCGGTGAAGCTTCCAACGGGGAGGAATTCCTCAGTGTACTCAGAAACACGAAGGCTGATGTTGCCCTTATGGATATCAATATGCCTGAAATGGACGGGATTGAAGCTACAAGAAAAGGAGTCAGGCTGTGCCCGGGGATACATATTATTGCATTGTCAATGTATGGTGAGGAGGAATATTATTACAAAATGGTGGATGCCGGCGCAAAAGGATTCATCCTTAAAGATTCGGATATTTCGGAAGTAAGGGAGGCAATTCTGACAGTCTTAAAGGGTGGCAGCTATTTTTCCCAGGAGCTGCTGTATCATGTCATCCAGAAAATCAAGCACAGAGAAAGTGAAAGCAAGTCAGCAAGCCTTTCAAAGAGGGAAAAGGAAATTCTTTTGAAGATTTGTGAGGGACTGTCAAACCAGGAAATAGCCGACACTCTTTTCATAAGCAAAAGAACAGTCGACAAGCACAGGGCAAATCTTCTCGGTAAAACAAATTCAAAAAATACAGCAAGCCTTATTCTTTTCGCAATAAAAAATAAACTAATCGAGATATAAATCCGTTTTCTCCCTAAACTAATCGAGATATGAGTGAATCGCAGTCCCTTGGGGAAAAAGGGGAAAATTTCGCTGCTGAATACCTGAAAAAGAAGGGTTATTCGATCCGCAGCCGCAACTGGAAATCAGGGAAGAAAGAGCTCGACATAGTGGCAGAGAATAAAGATTTCATTGTTTTTGTGGAAGTTAAGACACGCAGTTTTGATTTTCAGGTTCATCCCAGGGATGCCGTGACAAGAGAGAAGCAGAGATCAATGATCTTTGCGGCCGACTGGTATGTAAAGATGTACAATATTAATAAGGAAAGCAGGTTTGATATCATAACCATAATAGAAAGGGAAGGCACCTTTGATATCGATCACATAGAGAATGCCTTTTATCCTACGCTGAGATAGATAATGAAACATGGTTTTGGAATAATCGGTGCAGGAGCAATAGCCGAAGTCCACGCAAGGGCTATTGACACTATTATGGATGCCGAGCTTGTCGGCGTGTATGACCATGATCCCGATAAAACCATAGCTTTCAGCACAAAATTCAGGTGCAAGGCTTATGAATCGGCCGAGAAACTTTGCAATGACGACAGAATTGAAATAGTAAATATCTGCACACCCTCCGGAAAGCATCTTGAACCGGCACTTACGGCCATAAATGCAGGAAAAGGCTGCGTCATAGAAAAACCTCTTGAAATAACACTTGAAAGATGCGACAGGATAATAAATGCCGCCATCGAACGCAATGTGATGGTATCCGGAATATTTCCCATGCGTTTCAGCAGGGTGAACATTGAACTTAAAAAAGCCATTGATGAAGGAAGGTTCGGGAAGCTTGTGATGGGTGACGCATATATAAAATGGTACAGAAGCGCCGAATACTACAGTGATGTTAGATGGAGATCACTGCTTAATACAAGCGGCGGAGGTGCAGTGATGAACCAGGGGATACATTCGATAGACCTCCTGAGATGGTTCATGGGAAAGGTCGATTCGGTCTGCGCCTTCACAGGGCTCGTGGGTCACGAGAATCTGGAAGTGGAAGACGTTGCAACAGCCACCGTGAAATTCGCCAATGGTGCCATGGGCGTCATTGAAGCATCAACGGCAGTGCATCCCGGATTTTTCCGCCGTATCGAAATTCTGGGCACAAGGGGATCCGCCATTATAGAAGAGGAAAAGCTTATCGCCTGGAATTTTGATGAAGAGAGGGATTCCGACAGGATAATAAGGGAAAAATACTCAGGCAATAACCAGTCGGGAGGCGGAGTATCAGATCCCAAAGCTATTAGCGACATCGGACACCTGAGGCAGCTCCTGGATATAATACAGTCGATCGACAAGGGTCTGCCCCCGCCTGTTGATGCCATCGAAGCTAAAAAGGCCGTTGAACTTGTACTGGCAATTTATGCCAGTGCCAGCAACAAGAGAATTGTCTACCTGTAAAAAGGCTTAAAACATCCTGATATTTTGTCTCAGTCAGCCATAAGGTTACAGCCCCGTATATCAGTATTGTCAAATCTTCCGGATACTTCAAATCCTCCGTTAACTGTAAGCCTTCCATAATCGCCTGTTGCTATAAAGGAGCATGAGAATATGTTGGCAAGGTCGATAACATTAATCCCCCCGCCTTTCCCTTCCTGCCCTGTCACGCTGAGTGGATCGTGGGTATCACGAATCAATACCTTCATCCACGGCGGACAGTAAAATCTGCCATTCCCCTCCGAATAGGCCTGGCTGAGCAGCTCTGTCATCCCGTATTCAGAATGTATTGTGGTCACATTGAGTTTTTCCCTAAGGATCCCGTGAAGCTCATCCCTTGTTATTTCCTTTCTTCTGCCTTTCATGCCGCCGGTTTCCATCACAATAGTCCCGGCAAGGTCGGGTGAAAGGTCATTCGCAAAGTCAAGCAGTGCAAAGCTGACACCTATCAGAAATGTTTTCCTGCCGGTCAGCCTGGCTTTCTCAATATTGTAAATAATCCTTTCCCTGTCTTCTTTATAAAATCCGCTGCTTTTATCTCCGCTCAGACTGATCAGCCCGTTCATCATATAGACTAGTGAAGAGTTCTGCCTCTCGGTATATGATGGCAGAAGAGCCGCAATGAAGTATTCGGAAGGATCCCCGTAGAAAATATTAAAAGACTTTAAATAACTTGTTTCATAAATTACCGGATTATGAACATAATGGCGGCACGGTGAAGATCCGGCTGTCATGCTGCTTTCAAAGACAAGCTTTTCCTTCAAACCATCCATGATCACTTTCCTCGTTCTGAATATCTCCGACGGTAAAAAGGGGATTTCTGTTATTTTGTTAACAACTGCCGGATTGATGCCAAGGCTTTCCACAAAGCTCCTGTAGACGGAATTTTTTTCAGCCTGGAGCCTGAAGATCTTCAGTGCCAGCCGGGAGAAGGATTCATCGTCATTTATTTTAAAAATCTGATCTGCCAACTCCCCTGTCATTTCCCGGGAAATGTTAAAGTTCCGTCAGGCTGGTATTCCCATTCGAATGTACATTCAGCATAGTTAACTCCGTTTCGTAGTTCGCCGATCAACGAAATTATTCTAATCTTTGCATAGGTGTCCTGACCGGTCCTGTAGATCCAGATCTGGTTCACTTTCAGTGGTGAAGCGAGCCCTTCCCATGAAGCTTCAGGCACGTTGGCCGATTTCAGATTGTCAAAAGCTGTTTTTGCCGACGGAGCATCCGGATATTCTCCGGCATTGTAAAAGCTGTCTTTCAGGTTGTCGGTCATGAACAGGAGGTTGGTGCCATCGCTGTCGACCGTGATATCAGGCTTTGGAGTATCAAGGGTTGATACCTTTTTTGCACTGCTGAAAAGGAACCCGTAAACATAATATGTCTGACCGAGAGTCCGTGTATTATCGATTGTCACAATTCCCGATGTTTCGGGAGTATCATCCTTTTTGCATGAACCGCCAAGAAGGATGGCCAGCAATGGTATTATGATAATTTTCTTTCCCATTGAACAAAGATAGGTTATTTACAATATATAATATAAAAGAAGCTGCACCAAAAGTCATGATGCAGCTCCCGTAAAAATTATTGATAATTCGGTTATTCTCCCCTGATTGCTACAATTCCGGGGAGTTTCTTGCCTTCCATGTATTCAAGCATGGCGCCGCCGCCGGTTGAAACATAGCTGACTTTGTCGGCAAGCTTGTTCTTGTTTATTGCGGCAACGGAATCGCCTCCGCCGATAAGGCTGAATGCTCCTTTTGAAGTTGCATCGGCAATTGCCTTCGCAATGGCTGTTGTTCCTTTCGAGAATTTCTCCATCTCAAACACTCCCATCGGTCCGTTCCACAGGATCGTTTTTGAGTTCTTGATGACATCAGAGAACAGTTCAATTGTCTTTTCTCCAATGTCCATCCCGAGCCATCCGTCATCAACTGCATCCGCAGCAGTAATCTTTGTGGCAGCTTCATTGTCGAACCTGTCGCCGTTAAGGCTGTCGACCGGAAGATACAACCTGACATTTTTCTCCTTTGCCTTTTCAAGTATCTTAAGTGCGAGATCAAGCTTGTCCTCCTCACAGAGAGATTTGCCAATCTTTCCACCCTGGGCCTTGATGAATGTATATGTCATTCCCCCTCCTATGATAAGGTTATCAACCCTGTTGAGAAGGTTTTCGATAAGCAGAATCTTGTCTGAGACTTTTGCACCTCCCATGATGGCTGTGAAAGGATGCTGGGCATTATTGAGAACCCTGTCCATGGCAGCAAGTTCGCTGTTGATAAGAAATCCGAACATTATTTTGTCTTTCGGGAAATAATCGGCGATAACTGCTGTGGTTCCATGTGCCCTGTGGGCCGTTCCGAAAGCATCATTCACATAAACTTCGGCATAGCTGGCAAGCTTTTTGGCCAGTTCTTTCTGCTTTGCCTTCATCTCTGCCTTGGCAGCTTTCTTCTCTTCTTCGGTAACATTCTCGGGCAAAACAGGCTTCCCTTCTTCCTCAGGGTAAAACCTCACATTTTCAAGAAGCAGGACTTCTCCGGGCTTAAGGGCGGCCGCCATTGCAGCTGCTGATTCGCCAAGGCAGTCATCGGCAAACAGGACTTTCTGCCCAAGATGTTTTTCAAGCACCGGCAGCACCGGCTTTAGAGAATATTTCTCCATTCTGCCTTCAGGACGTCCGAGGTGTGACATGAGAATCACGGATCCTCCGTCGCTGATGATTTTCCTTATGGTTGGCAACGCTCCCCGTATGCGGGTATCGTCTGTTACCTCAAATGTTTTTTTATCGAGAGGCACATTAAAATCAACCCTTACAATGGTTTTTATTCCTTTGAAATTGAAATCCTGAATCATTTTCATAGATCACATATTTTAAATTAACTGAAGAATTTTTCCTTTACAAACCTACATTTTTTTTGGGAATATTTATATTTGAAGAAAAAGATATGGCTAAAATCACACTTAAAGGAAATCCTGTCAACACATACGGAGAACTTCCACCGGCCGGAACCATGGCGCCGGATTTTGACCTCGTTAAATCCGATCTGGGAATCCTCAGGCTTTCTGATCTGAGAGGCAAAAAAGTCGTACTAAGCATTTCGCCCAGTCTCGATACATCAGTCTGTGCAACTTCGGTACGTAAATTCAACCAGCTTGCAGCCGGAAAGGAAAATACGGTTGTTCTGGCAATAACAAAAGACCTTCCATTTGCCCATGGCAGATTTTGCACAACAGAAGGTATTACAAATGTGGTAACGCTTTCCGGTTTCAGAAATACCGATTTTGCAAGGTCGTACGGAGTAGGCATTATTGATGGCTTATTTGAAGGCCTTTATGCACGGGCTCTTGTGGTTGTTGATGAAACCGGCAGAGTGGTACATTCACAACTTGTTCCTGAAATTGCCACTGAACCCGATTATGATGCAGCTCTTGCAGCATTGTAGAGTCGCTGTTACATTGATCCTCAGATGAAGTTCTCGGATATTCCCGGACAAAAGGAAATCATCCAAAGACTTATCGGTTCGGTTAAAACAGAAAGGGTAAGTCATGCACAGCTGTTCACCGGTCCCGAAGGATGCGGCAATCTTGCTCTTGCACTGGCATATGCGCAGTATATCAGTTGTGAGGACAGGACTCCCCGCGATTCCTGCGGTACGTGCAAATCGTGCATTAAATATGAAAAGCTTATCCACCCCGATCTTCACTTTGTTTTTCCGGTGATAAGGAGCAAGGCTTCGTCCGAACCTGTAAGCGATAATTATATCGAGCAATGGAGGGAATTTGTAAGAAAATCACCCTATTTCACACTGAATAAATGGCTCGATTCAATTGAGGTCGGGAATGCCCAGGGCCTTATTTTCGCATCGGAGGCATCTGAAATACTCAGGAAACTCAGCCTGAAAGCCTTTGAGTCGGATTTTAAAATTATGATAATCTGGCTTCCCGAAAAAATGCATCCTTCTTCTGCCAATAAATTGCTGAAGCTCATTGAAGAGCCGCCGGAAAAGACACTTTTTATCCTTGTTTCCGATGAACCTGATAAAGTGATCCCGACAATTATTTCAAGATGCCAGCTGTTAAAGATACCGTCATTCAGATTTGAGGAGATCTCATCGTACCTTGTTGATACATTCAGGATTCACAAAGCAAAGGCAGATGATATTGCAGGAGTGGTCAATGGCAATCTCATACGTGCTGTGGAACTATGCGAAAATGAAGATTCTTCACTGAAGAATCTTGACTACTTCAAAACACTGATGCGTTTTGCCTGGAAAAGAGATATTGTCTCATTAATAAACTGGTCGGAGGAAATGGCAGCAATAGGACGGGAACCTCAGAAAAACTTCCTTTCATTCACACTAAGGCTTCTGAGAGAAAACCTCATGATCACTCTGGGTCAGAAAAAGAACAGCCTTGTTTACCTTACAGGAGAGGAATCGGAATTCTCTGCCAAATTCCACCCTTTTATCAACCAGGAAAATATTTATTCGTTCAGCGAAGAGATAAATAAAGCTTACTCACACATTGAGGCGAATGGCAATGCCCGCATAATATTTCTTGACCTGGGGCTGAGGATCACCCGCCTGATAGTCAGGTGACGGTTTGGCGGAATATTGATAGTGATCCATTTATTCATTACTTTTGCGCCATTAAATCTGTATAAAGATCGGATATGACAGAGAATGAAGAATTGTCAGCACAGCAGGGCGAAGAACTGCGGTTGCCTGATATCACATACAAACCCGGCTTAAATAAACTTGATTCTTTCAACTGGTTAAAGGATATTGCTTTTGTGCCTACAGAAAATGATATTGTAGAAATACGTTTCAAAAACACAAGAAAGGGCTTCTACAGAAATGTAAACGGCCTGAGGCTTGAAATAGGCGATATTGTGGCAGTTGAAGCATCTCCCGGACATGATATCGGCAGGGTTTCGATGACCGGCAGCCTCATACGTGAACAGTTGAAAAGGCTGAAGATGCTGCCCTCAGCCGAAGATATGAAAAAAGTATACCGCAAGGCCAAGCCTGTTGACATAATCAAATGGGAGGAGGCCAGGAAACTTGAAACACCTACAATGCTTCGCTCAAGGCAGATAGCCGAGGACCTTAAACTTAACATGAAAATTGGCGACGTTGAGTACCAGGGCGACAGGACCAAGGCAATATTCTACTATATCGCTGATGAAAGAGTCGATTTCAGGCAACTGATAAAAGTCCTTGCAGAAGAGTTCCGGGTAAGGATCGAAATGCGCCAGATTGGGGCAAGACAGGAAGCAGGGAGAATAGGAGGAATCGGATCATGCGGGCGGGAACTTTGCTGTTCCACACATATTTGCAATTTCATTTCCGTAACAACAACACATGCCAAATACCAGGAGTTGTCACTTAATCCGCAGAAGCTCGCCGGCCAATGCAGCAAACTGAAATGCTGCCTTAACTTTGAGTTCGATTGCTATGTCGATGCCCAGAGGTCTTTCCCCCCAAGGGATATACCTCTTGAACTGACAAACTCTACTGCCTATTTCATGAAAATGGAAGTCCATAAAAGCATTTACTGGTACAGCACTGATCCAAATATCCCGGCCAACCTTACGGCAGTCCCTGTTGAAAGAGTAAGGGAGATACAGGCAATGAACAGGAAAGGGCAAAAGCCTGAAAAACTGCTTGTCAATGAACCTTCTGCTGATGCAGAATCTTCCCGGACTGATCTGCTTGAACACAGCAGTCTTACGAGGTTCGATTCGCAGGAACCCAAAAAACCGTATTCAAAACACTCACACAAGAAGAAAAACAGGAGATATAATGATAAAAGGAACAAATAGGTTTTTTCCATTCATCCTTCTGGCTCTGGCACTTACGTCATGCAACAGCAATGTTGTTTTTACTGATTCTGTTGCAATGAAAGGAAACACATGGGCCCTGGCAAACGTAGCCTCATTCAGCTTTCCTGTAACCGATACTGCCAGCAGCAATAATATTTACTTTATTATCCGGACCGGATCCTCATATCCCTACAGGAATATTTACCTTTTTGTGACAACTACGGCTCCGGGAGACAAAATGATTACTGATACCCTTCAGTATGAACTGGCTGATGAAAAAGGAAACTGGTACGGGAAAGGAACCGGAGATATTCACGAGTTGAAGCTGCCGTACAAGTCAAATATATACTTCCCTTCATCAGGTGAATGGCAGATAAGGATACAGCATGGAATGAGAATGGAAGACCTCAGGGGAGTATACGATTTCGGGCTGAGGGTTGAAAGGAATCCAAAAAAGAATTCCGGCAGTGGGAAAAAATAAACTTCAGCGCTGGGCTGAGCTTGAGACCTTCCGGAATGTTATCCAGCCCGGTCCGTCATTAAAACCGGGAAATGATGATCCCCTCAAAGGCAACTGGAGACGCGACGTTTTCGGGAATGATAATCCTGTTGTTCTGGAACTTGCATGCGGAAAGGGTGAATATACGATTGGCTTGTCACAACTTTTCCCCGGCGCCAGTTTTATTGGCGTCGACATAAAAGGAGCAAGGATCTGGCGGGGTGCCAAAACGGCTTCCGAAAAAGGGCTGGGCAATACTGCATTCCTGAGGACAAGAATTGAATTCATAAGTTCTTTTTTTGGTCCCGATGAGATTGATGAGATATGGATAGTCTTCCCTGACCCTCATCCGGGGAAAAAGAATTCAAACAAAAGACTCACATGTCCGTTTTTCCTGAATAAATACCGCATCCTTCTGAAAGATAAGGGGATAGTTCATCTCAAAACCGATAACACTGAACTCTACAACTATACCCTGAAGCTTGCCACTGACAATTCGCTCGAGATCCTTTACGCTACAAATGACATGGACTCAATGCGCCGGGATAACATCCCGGTTCCGTGCAGCTTATGTCCGGATCCTCACGATAATGATTACATAAATCGAATTTCTCCCGGGATCCATTCAATAAAAACTCATTACGAGCTGAAGTTTATGGAAAAAGGATTAAAAATAAACTATCTCGCATTCAGACTTGAAAAAAACAAAAATATCAGCCACGGATGGGAAACGGAAATCAGCTAATGACTTCTTCAGCAGGGTCTACGACATAACACTGCTGATCCCTTATGGCAGAATAACTTCCTACGGCGCGATCGCCAGATATCTTGGATCGGGGCGTTCGGCCCGTATGGTTGGCTGGGCTCTTAATGCCTCACATACCAGGCCTGAATTCATCCCTGCCCACCGAGTGGTTAACCGCAACGGCCTTCTTACAGGAAAACATCACTTCGGCAATTCCTCAACAATGCAGCAACTTCTTGAAAATGAGGGCCTGATAGTTGAAGAAGACAGGATTATCAATTTCGCGGAAAAATTCTGGGATCCCTCAAAGGAATTGAAACAAATTTTGGTATAAGCTAAAAAATAGCTAAAATTGCAGCTTGTTTATATTTAATTTAAATAAAAATAAAGAATCGGTTATAAGTATGAATAATGCCGGAGCTACTTTACCGCAGGAACAGTATCCGGCTTCAGCAAAAAACAAATCCTCATGTATAGTAAAGAAAAGATACTGGCGGCATTGGCAGAAGTCAAACATCCCGAAAAGGGAAAAGATATTGTAACTCTGGGGTTGGTCTCAGAGATTATTTCTGATTCCGAAGGAATTTCGATCACACTTGCCCCTGACAAATCAAATGATCCTTTTATAAATTCAATAAGGAGTTCTGTCACACGAAGCCTCAAGGAAAATCTGGGTCCCGATGTTACAGTCAGGGATATCAGGGTTATACCAAGGGTCGAGGTTCCCAAGCATCACGAAAAGGAAAAAGAATTGCTGTCGGGCATAAAGAACATAATTGCCGTTTCTTCGGGAAAAGGAGGGGTCGGAAAATCCACAATCGCAGTAAACCTGGCTATAGCTATCGGTATGAAGGGATTCAGTGTGGGACTTCTGGATGCTGACATATTCGGACCTTCCATTCCAAAGATGCTTAATGCAGAGGATTACAGGCCCGAGGTAAGAATGAAAGACGGAAAAGACCTTATCGTCCCTCTTGAGAGATACGGTGTCAAAATCCTCTCGACCGGATTCTTTGTCAGTCCTTCCGAGGCAGTAATCTGGAGAGGTCCGATGGCCTCAGGATTTTTGAAACAATTGATGGAACAGGGAGACTGGGGAGAACTTGATTACCTTATCTTTGACCTGCCTCCCGGCACCAGCGATATACATCTCACTCTCGTCCAGGAAGTTCCCGTTACAGGAGCAATAGTGGTAAGCACGCCTCAGGCGGTTGCACTTGCAGATGCTATAAAGGGCATTTCGATGTTCAGAAGTGAAAAGATCAACGTTCCGGTGCTGGGGCTTGTAGAAAACATGTCGTGGTTCACCCCCGCAGAACTGCCAGATAAAAAATATTATATTTTCGGGAAAGACGGCTGCAGGGATCTGGCTGAGAAAATGGATGTCCCCCTGCTGGGACAGATTCCTCTCGTGCAAAGCATATGCGAGGGAAGCGATAATGGTAACCCGGTGGTCCTTGATGGCTCGGCAACGGCAAATGCGTTCATGGATCTTGCCGATGAGGTCATCGAAAAAGTTGAAATTAGAAACAGGGACCACAGACCAACAATTAAAGTTGAAATGAATAAATAATCATCAGAAATGGCAGAACAGAAAACTATTCAGGAAAGAGTTGTAAAGGCATTGAACAGGGTAAGGCCCTATCTTCAGAATGATGGCGGAGACATCGATCTAATTGAGATAACGGAAGATCTTACAGTAAAGGTAAAGCTGACCGGAGCCTGCCATGGCTGTCCTTTCAGCATGCAGACCCTCAAGGCTGGCGTGGAGCAGGCGATTATGCAGGAAGTACCCGAGATAAAGAAAGTGATCTCAGCCTGATATAAAGCACCAATGCAATTTTGCTTACCTTTGGAATACTATACCGACTTTAAGTAAGTTTATAGTATTAAATAGCTTTTGTTGTCTTCCGGAAGAGTATCATATAAATTCCTGACTATACTTGGATTGCTGTTGTTCCTTGCAAACTGCTCAGTTGAAAAGAACACCGGTACGACAAGGTTTTACCATGGCCTTACAGCCAGGTTCAATATTTATTTCAATGGCTATGAAAGCTATAAGTCAGGTGTGGCAAAAATTGAAAACGGCTACAGGGACGATTTTTCAGAGATGCTCAGGGTCTTCATGAACAGCGATCCTGTCACCGTGTCACTTTGCTCCTCCGACATGGACAGGGCCATCCAGAAAGCATCCAAGCTTATATCGCTGAAATCCATAACGGCAAGGCCGGAATTTAAATCAAAAAGAGATCTTACCAATAATGAGAAAGCCCTCCTTGAAAAAAAGGAATTCAATGAATGGGTGGATGACAGCTATTATCTTATAGCCCTTTCAAGGTTTTACAGGCATGAATTCAGCGAAGCAGCTTCCGTTTTCACATATTGCATTGCCGAGGCCAACGACCCTGTCATCAGAACCGAATCCTCAATATGGCTTGCAAGGATAAACAGTGAAAAAGGAAACTATCCGGAAGCAAACCGGATCCTGAATGAGACTGAAATACCACAATCTGCATCAAAATCACTTAAATCGTTGTATTACACTACCCTGGCTGATCTTTATATTAAGCAGAAGAAATATCAGGAAGCAATTGAACCCCTTACCGTCTCGCTCGGGTATGTAAAAGGCAAACGTTCAAAATACAGGCTTACATATCTTCTTGCCCAGCTTAATGAACAGACCGGCAATGCAGCAAAAGCGATTGCACTCTACAGGGATGTGGTAAAAATGAATCCTCCCTATGATGTTGAATTCAATGCCCGTATAAATATTGCCGGGGTATTTGATATAAATTCAGGCGATCCTGAAGATATAAAGAAGGAATTGGGGAAAATGCTGAGGGATTCCAAAAACAAGGATTTCCAGGATCAGATATATTATGCACTTGGAAGCCTGATGAAAAAGGAGGGAAAAGATATTGAAGCCCTTGATTTCTATAAGAAATCGGCAGCCTCAAGCACTATCAACCAGAACCAGAAAGCCAAATCATATCTTGCCCTGGCAGATTATTATTTCAGCAAGCCTGATTACCTCATGTCGGGGAAATATTATGACAGTGCCATGATTTTCCTCGATCAGAAATATCCTGAATACAATGAGCTGAAGTTAAAATCACAAAACCTGAATACACTTGCAGGTTACCTTACAGTAATACAGGAAGAGGACAGCCTCCGGAGAGTTGCAACAATGCCTGAGAGTGAAAGGAATTCCCTGATCGCCGGCATAATTGCCATGGCCGAAAAGGCAGAGAGCTCCGGGAAAACAACAGATTATTCCGACCGTGCCAACATAGGGCAGTACTATGAAAATGAAAGAAGATTTCAGGATAATATTGCCCAGGAAGGCAAATGGTATTTTTATAACCAGACAGCTCTGACTTTCGGCCGTACTGAATTCAGAAGGCGGTGGGGCCAGAGAAGGCTCGAGGATAACTGGAGGCGATCGAACAAGAACAGGGTTAATATCCAGTCCGCTTCTGCCGGCCAGGAAGAAAACGGAAATAAAGTCAAAGACACATTAAGCGCGGTGATGGATTTCAGGAAACCTGAATTTTATCTTAAGAACCTGCCTCTCAACGATTCCCTGATTGCAATATCAGACGAAAAGATTGCAAATGCTTACTATAATGCGGGTAAGGTATTCTGGGAAAAAATAAACGATGCCGGTAAAGCATCAGAATCATTTGAAATGCTTCTGAAGAGATTCCCGCAGAATGAGCTGGTACCTGAAGCATTGTATGACCTTTACAGGTTGTATAAGGACACCAACCCGCCGAAATCAGAAGTAGCCCGCCAGCGGCTCCTTGAAAGATATCCCGAAAGCGAATTCTCGAAGATAATCTCGGATCCTGATTACTTTAACAAAAAGATGGCAGCAATCAGGGAATCGGAAAGATCCTATGAAGCAGCATACGATCTTTACCTGTCGGGAAAATATAATGAAGCCATTGCACTATGTGACAGTTCCCTTAAGGCAAGACCCATAGATGATCTTGCTCCTAAATTCATGCTTCTCAAAGCATATTCTGTCGCGAGAACAAGCGATGAAAGGGCTTTCAGGGAAGAACTCACCCGCGTCGCAAGATCATGGCCCGGAACTGAAGCAGGCAAAAAAGCTGCAGAACTTACTGCTTATCTCGACCAGAAACTGCCTGAACTGAAAATCGAAGAAGAGATAATTGTTGCAAAGGAAATTTACAAAGTCGATACCGCTTCATCTTATTCATTCGTCATTATAATCAATAACCCGGCTTTTAATCTCAACCAGGCTTCTTTTGACGTGATAAGTTATAATATTGATAATTACACCAACAGGAATTACCGGACAGAAGGTTTGCTTGTCGATAACCGTTACATCAAAATCACCGTTTCGGGCTTCCCCGACAACAAAGTTGCATGGGAATATTACAATTCTTTCAACATTGAGAAGGTAATCAGAAATGCATCAGGTACTGAAACAATGACCTTCCTCATTAATGGCGACAATCTTAAAACTCTCGACGGGGACAAAAATCCGGAACGTTACTTTCTATTCTTTAAGGAAAATTATCTTAAAGGACAAAAAGAATAGGTAATTTTACAGTCTGATTACCTATTTGCTGCGATGAGAAAAATAAGAATTTTATGGACCGATGATGAGATCGAGGTTCTGAAGGCCCATGTACTTTTCCTTAGAGAGAAAGGCTATGAAATTGATACATGTACAAATGGAATTGATACGGTTGATCTTGTCCGCCATAACCCCTATGATCTTATCTTCCTCGATGAAACAATGCCAGGGCTTAGCGGCCTGGAAACACTGCGGCTGATAAAGGAAATAAGAAACGACATCCCCGTCGTAATGATCACAAAAAATGAAGAGGAAGGCATCATGGAGGCAGCGATCGGATCAGAAATGGCCGATTATCTTATTAAACCTGTAAAGCCAAATCAGATACTTCTTGTCATAAAACGTATCACTGAACAAAAAAGGCTCGTAACAGAAAAGACAACAACAAATTACAGACAGGAGTTCGGAAGCATCGGAAACCTGATCTCTTCTGCAAGGAATCACAACGACTGGTCGGAACTTTACAGGAAAATAACATTCTGGGAATCGGAGCTTGAGAAATCGACCGACCCGGGGATGAGCGAGATACTTAAAATGCAGGAGAACGATGCAAACAATGCATTTGTTAAATATTTAACATGCAACTATCAGTCGTGGCTCGATCCCGATGCTCCTGAGAAGCCAATTCTCTCCCCTTCCCTCTTTTCAAAGAAAGTATTTCCACATGTAAGGCAGGGGAAGCCTTTGTTCTTTATACTTATCGACAACCTGAGGTTTGACCAGTGGAAGATGATTGCTTCCGAACTTGCAGGTATTTACAGGGTTATTGAAGAAGATATATATTTCAGCATCCTCCCCACCGCAACACAATACAGCCGTAATGCAATATTTTCAGGCCTTATGCCATCTGCAATTGCAGCCATCCTGCCGGAGTTATGGGTTGAGGACGATGAAGAAGAAGGGAAGAACAATTTTGAAGAAGAGCTTTTCAAATACCAGCTGGCCCGTAAAGGTCTGAAATACAAATGGTCATACCATAAGATAATTACCAATCAGGAGGGCAGGAAGGTCAATGAGAACATGAGGCAGATGCTCGATAATGATATAAACATTCTCGTTTACAATTTTGTTGATATGCTGTCCCATGCAAGGACAGAGATTGGGCTGATAAGAGATCTTGCAAACGACGAAAAAGCATACAGGAGCCTCACCCGCTCATGGTTTGTTCATTCCCCTCTTTATGAACTTCTTACTGCTCTTTCAACCCAGCAGGTAAAGATCATGTTCAGCACCGACCATGGTACCATCAGGGTACAGAATCCGGTGAAAGTCGTGGGTGACAGGAAAACCTCATCAAACCTAAGGTATAAAATGGGAAGAAACCTCGATTATAATCCCCGGCAGGTATTTGAACTTAAATATCCTGAAAAAGCCGGGCTTCCTAAGACCAACCTTACATCAAAATACATATTTGCACTTAATAAGGATTTTCTCGTTTACCAGAACAACTTCAACTATTTCGCCGGATACTACAAGGATACCTTCCAGCATGGAGGTATCTCGATGCAGGAAATAATGCTGCCGATAGCCTTGCTGGAACCCGTATCTTAATCAGGTTATTTTTATGCAAAGAATAATAATCAGGGACAGAAAGCATCTTCCCGGAGCTGCCCATAAGATCATCCAAAACACCCGGGGAAAAAGGATTCTTGCATTTTATGGTTCAATGGGAGCCGGAAAAACAACGATTATAAAAGCTGTCTGCAATGCCCTTGGTGCCGAAGATATGGTAAGCAGCCCTACATTCACACTTGTAAATGAATACAGAACCCGTACGGGAGAAATGCTCTATCATATCGACTTTTACAGGATACGGAAAAAGGAAGAGGTGTTTGATTTCGGTATTGAGGAGTATTTTGAAAGCGGTGCCTATTGTTTTCTTGAATGGCCGGAACTTGTCGAGGATATCCTTCCCCCTGAAACCGTCAGAATAAGGATCACTGTTGACAGTGATGAACAGAGGATACTTGATTTTGTATAAAAGCCCCCCGTTTTGTTCCTGTATTTCAATTTTGTTAACTTTGGGAAAATAACCCTTTCCCGACAATGAATGAAAGAGGCAAAAACAACAATCTGAACCTTGGGAACACTACCTTTATGCCAAAGGAAGAGCAGCTTGAAACAGCTGTCAGACACAGGAAAATATCTATTGGGATTCCAAGCGACAGAAAGAATGATGAGAAAAGAGTTGCCCTGACTCCTGAAGCAGTGAATATCCTCGTGGAAAGTGGCAACGAGGTAATTGTCCAGAAAGGCGCCGGTGCAGGTGCTAACTACTCCGATAAGGATTATGCAGAAAATGGTGCGCTTATTACTGAATCGCCGGCAAGGGTTTTCAGCGCCGATGCCGTTATAAAAGTTGCGCCGTTTACACTACAGGAAGCCGATTTCCTTAAAGGCAATCAGATCGTTATGTCTTTCCTCAATGTTCTCCAGTTAAGTGAGGAAACCCTCGGTAAACTGATAAGGAAAAAAGTTACTGCGATAGCTCTTGAAAAAATCAGGGACAACAACGGAGTAATGCCTGTAATGGAATCGATGAGCGAAATAAGCGGTGTGACATCTGTCCTTATTGCTTCTGATTATCTTAGCAACCATCACGGCGGCAAAGGGGTCCTTCTGGGAGGAATAACAGGGGTTACTCCCACTGAAGTTGTGATAATTGGAGCAAATACTGCCGGAGAATATGCGGCCCGGGCATCTCTTGGCCTTGGATCACAGGTAAAAGTATTCGACCAGTCGCTTCATAAGCTCAGAAGGTTCCAGAATCTTGTTGGCCAGCGTCTTCAGACTTCTGTTTTCCATCCTCAGGTGCTGAAAAAAGCAATCAAATCGGCAGATGTCCTGATCGGAGCCATTGAATTGGAAGATCTCCGCCCATGGTATTACATCACCGAGGAAATGGTCAAAAGCATGAAAAAAGGATCGGTTATAATAGATCTGAGCATCGACCGCGGAGGTTGCATTGAGACTACTGAATGCAGGGCGTTGAGAGATCCTGTTTACGAGAAACATGGCGTCATTCACTTCTCAGCCTGGAACCTTCCGTCGAGGGTGGCAAGAACAGCGTCAATCGCACTCAGCAACATATTCAATCCACTGCTTCAGAATATTGCCGAATCCGGCGGAATTATCCAGCTTATCAAGAATGACAGGGGCATCCGGAACGGTGTTTATCTCTTCAACGGAATACTGACAAACGAAACTCTGGGCCAGAAATTCGGAGCAATATCCAAAGATCTCGATCTTCTTATTTCTGCATTCTGATCACCTGTCGTATCTCAAAACCGCCCTGTTGCCATCAGCGATAATAGTGGCTGTACTGCCAATGTAAAAAGCCCGGTTATCATTTATGTGTCCTGCAGGGAATCCGAAAAATACAGGATAACCGTATTCTGAGACAGCATCTGCTATTATCTCCTCAGCACTCCTGCCCCATGGTATTTTTGTATCTTCCATCTTTGTCAGGCCGCCCACAAGCAACCCAGCCAGGTCCTTAAGCTTGCCCGCCAGTTTAAGTGAGATCAGCATCCTGTCGAGATGATAATAATACTCTCCCACTTCTTCAATAAAAAGGATCTTCCCCTTTGTCGACGGGGCCGCTTTTGTCCCTAAAAGGCTGTAGATCAGCGACAGGTTACCACCGGTTACTTCGCCGGAGATCTTTCGCGGATTTGTGAAATTCCCTTCCCATTGAACAGGTTTATATCCTCCGAAAAGCGAACTGTGGAGCGTGTCGAAGGTCGCCTCTGTTCTGTCAGCATCGGAAAAATGCAGCGGCATCTCGCCATGTATCGAAACCAGATTGCATAGTTCACTGAGCCACAAATGCAAAACTGTGATGTCGCTGAAGCCTATGTACCATTTTGGATTACTTTTAAGAGATGAGAAATCTGTCTGTCCGATTATCCTTAGCAAACCATATCCTCCCCGCGAGCAAAATACTGCTTTTATGTCACGATCCTCAGTAACAGACTGAAGATCAGCAAGTCTTTCCTCATCAGTACCGGCGAACGGACCTGACTTTTTCAAAACGTTCCTTCCGGTGTGCACTTTCAAGCCCCAGCTTTCAAGAAAACGAACTGCCGCCTCTATCTTATCTTCGTCAATTGCCCAGGATGGCGATATGATTGCGACTTCATCACCTGTCCTGAGAAAAGGCGGTTTAATCTTTGCCTTTGACATCATAGTTGTGTAAAATGTAAAAATAATCCTAATCGGCAATCTGTCCAACTGGTTGAATAAACATTATCTTTGTGAAATTTTAAAAACAGCTGATCATCTAATGCCATGAAGAAATTCAGTCGATATCTTATAACCTCGGCGCTTCCATACGCTAACGGACCTCTTCACATTGGCCATCTGGCAGGAGTATATGTACCTTCTGATATTTATACCAGATACCTCAGGATGAAAGGGGAAAATGTAATATCAATCTGCGGATCGGATGAACACGGGGTCCCCATAACACTTAAAGCCAGAAATGAGGGTGTAACCCCGCAGGAAATTGTCGACAGGTATCATTCGCTCAACAAAAAGGCATTCGAGGAATTTGGAATCGCATTTGACATTTATTCAAGAACTTCAAACAAAATACATTACGAAACTGCATCTGATTTCTTTCTGACACTTTATAAAAAGGGTGAATTCGTTGAAAAAACTACCGAGCAGTATTATGACGAGGAAGCCGGCTGTTTTCTTGCCGACAGGTATATTATGGGCACATGCCCACACTGCGGAAATGAGAATGCATATGGCGACCAGTGCGAAAAATGCGGTACTTCACTCAGCCCCAATGATCTGATCAATCCCCACTCAACAGTAAGCGGTAGCAAACCCGTTCTCAGGGAAACACTTCACTGGTACCTGCCTCTCGACAGATATGAGGGCTGGCTTAAGGAATGGATACTTGAAGGTCATAAGGAGTGGAAGACCAATGTCTATGGGCAGTGTAAATCATGGATCGACCAGGGGCTTCAGCCCAGGGCTGTGAGCCGTGACCTCGACTGGGGGGTTCCCGTGCCTGTGGAGGGAGCTGAAGGCAAAGTCCTGTACGTATGGTTCGATGCTCCAATAGGTTACATATCGGCAACCAAGGAACTTACTCCCGACTGGGAACTTTACTGGAAAGATCCTGATACAAGGATGATCCATTTTATTGGAAAGGATAACATAGTCTTCCATTGCATTATTTTCCCTGCGATGCTTAAAGCCGAAGGGTCATTCATCCTTCCCGACAATGTGCCTGCAAATGAATTCCTCAACCTCGAGAATGACAAGATCTCAACTTCACGCAACTGGGCAGTATGGCTGCATGAATATCTCGAAGATTTTCCTGGTAAGCAGGACGTACTCCGGTATACACTTTGTTCAAACGCCCCGGAAACCAAGGATAATGATTTCACATGGAAAGATTTCCAGGCCCGTAACAACAATGAACTTGTTGCAATTCTTGGAAATTTCGTAAACCGCACACTTGTCCTTACCAACAATTATTATGAGGGCAGGGTACCGGAAAGGGGTGCGACGGGCGAAACCGACAAACCTGTACTTACAGAGATAGGCAAAATAAGGGAAAATGTTGAATCAAGCCTTGAAGCATTCAGGTTCCGCGAGGCACTAAGGGAAGCCATGAACCTTGCACGTCTGGGAAATAAATATCTTGCCGATGCAGAGCCATGGAAGGTCATTAAAACTGATCCCGAACGGGTTAAAACAATAATGAACATTTCTCTTCAGATCACTGCCAACCTGACGATAATCCTTGAGCCTTTCCTTCCTTTCTCCATGGAAAAGCTCCGCTCATGGTTGAATATTGAAAAGATTCAATGGAATAATGCTGGCAGGGATGATATATTAAAGCCCGGTCATATTATTAAAAAGCCCGGCCTCCTTTTCGAAAAGATCGAAGATGCCGAGATCAGGAAACAGATCGATAAACTGGAATCAGCGAAGAAAGCCAATGAAGCGGCTTCTTCAAAATTATTGCCTTCGAAGGAACCTGTTACATTCGACGACTTCAGCCGTGTGGATATACGCACTGCCACCATTCTGGAGGCCGAGAAAGTTCCGAAAACAACAAAGCTTTTAAAGCTTAAAATTGATACCGGACTTGATATCCGGACCATAGTATCTGGTATTGCCGAGTACTATGAGCCGGAAAATATCATTGGCAGGCAGATATCCATTGTCGCCAACCTTGAGCCACGCAAAATTAAAGGTATCGAATCAAAAGGAATGATCCTGATGGCAGAGGATAAGGATGGAAAGCTGGTTATGGTCTCGCCCGAGGTGAAGGTAAATAACGGAAGTACGATAAAATAGCTATAGCCTTGTAATCCAGGCACCGGGGAATTTCCCTGTTATGCTGTCGCGAGTGGAGATGGCAGTCTCAAGATCCTTGCACCTTGCTGCTGTCACCCGGTAAAAGCCATTTGAAGCCTGTTTGATTTCAGGGGTGAATCCTTCGGCCCTGAGCATATCAACATGCTCAAGGGCATTCTGTTCCGACTTGAAACTCCCTGTTATTATGCTGTACTGACCTTTAGCAACTGCAGCAGGTTCCGGAACCTTGGCCGGCGTTTCCTCAACAGTCTCTGTAACAGGTGCCGGCAATGTAACTACTGCTGCGTCAACTGCCTTCCTGTTGCTTTCAAATTCCGCAGTGACAAGAGGATTCATGGATGTGGCCTCAACTTTTGCCTTGAAAAGATCAGTTTTCAACGGAATTGCAACAAGCAGCGCCAGCAGGGGAACTATCACCGCCGCCCTCCACAGGTTTCTTGCCGTATGCTGATTCATTAAAGGCTCCTTGTCGATATGCCTGACCACCCGTTTACGGATATCATAGCCTTGCAATGGAAGACAGTGGAATGATTCAAGACCGAATGAACCTGCAAAATAATTGATGTTGGCTTCCGGCTCAAACTGAACATTGTTCTCACGGTTATTGACAAACCAGCCGATATGATCAAACACAACTTTTTCGCCTCTTGAAAGTTTCCCTTTGATCAGCATCACAAATTCTTCAACAAGTCTTCGTGAGTCACCGTAATTCAACCCTGTCACCACCGATATTTTGCTGATCAGAAGTCCGTCATTGTGATTAAGGTTCCTGTTAAAAGATATCTGCTTCACGGGAGGATGAAACATGCCGGTAGCCTTGTCGATCCTTGCAGGTGAAAAATTGCCTATAAATCCCCCAAACCCCGGGATAATGACACAGTCGTGCTCAAATAACAGTTCTCTTATAATTGCCCTTATATCCAAATCAAACTTGTTTATTTCCGAAACAAATTAAGATCATCCGGCAGGCTTTAGCTAAAAATCAAGGTGGATGTTATTAACATTTTAACAACACCCTGTTGGTAATTTTTTTTACCGCCTGCAGACTGAGTATGCTTCATTCACCCCTTAATATCCAAGCCGAAAAAGCATTATATTCGTAGGTTAAATAATTCTTTACCGGATGTTACAAATTCAAATGGTGGACCTGAAAACGCAGTATGAAAGAATCAGGCCGGAAATCGATGATGCAATTTTTTCAGTTATTAGCTCTTCAGCCTTCATAAAAGGTCCCGATGTAAAACAGTTTGAAGAAGAATTAAAATCATATCTCGGCGTAAACCATGTGATCTCCTGTGGTAACGGTACCGATGCCCTTCAGATAGTGATGATGTCGCTCGGACTTAAGCCCGGAGATGAGGTGATCACAACAAATTTCACTTTCATTGCGACACTTGAGACCGTTGCGCTTCTTGGTCTTAAACCTGTTATTGTCGAACCTGAATCAGACAGTTTCAACATATCAGTAAGTGAGATCGCCAGGGCAATAACACCCAGGACAAGGGCAATTGTTCCCGTTCACCTTTTCGGTCAGTGTGCCGACATGGATGGCATCATGGATCTTGCCCGCAAAAACAACCTTTTTGTAATTGAAGATGCCGCACAGGCAACGGGAGCTGATTACTTTTTCGCTGACGGCAAAAGTAAAAAAGCAGGAACAATAGGCACCGCAGGAACCACTTCATTTTTCCCTTCAAAAAACCTTGGGTGCTATGGTGACGGAGGAGCCGTCTATACAAATGATGACGGGCTGGCAGCAAAGATCAGAAGCATTGCAAACCATGGAATGAAAATAAGATATCATTATGATGATATCGGATTGAACTCAAGGCTTGACACTCTGCAGGCTGCAATACTCAGGGTAAAACTCAGGCATCTCGATGATTACAACAAAGCAAGGCAGACCGCTGCCGGCTTTTACGATAAAGCCCTGGCTGGATGCGACGGGATCGTACTTCCAGGCAGGAAAAAATATTCTTCACACATATTTCATCAGTATACGATAAAAGTAAGGAACGGAAAAAGGGATGAATTGAAAAAATACCTGGAAGAAAACAATATCCCTTCGATGATTTATTATCCAGGCCCTCTGCACATGCAGCAGGCATACAGATACCTGGGGTATCGGGATTCTGATTTTCCTGTTACAGACGCATTATGCAGGGAAGTTCTTTCTTTGCCCATGCATACAGAGCTTGATCAGAAACAGCTTGAATATATTACAGAAAAGATCCTCGGTTTTTTTCAAAAACAATAAGATGGAAAAGGAATATTTCGCCCACGATACAGCCGTGATAGATGAGGGCTGCACAATAGGAAAGGGTACAAAAATCTGGCATTTCAGCCATGTAATGAAAGGTGCAGTCATTGGTGAGAACTGCAATATCGGACAGAATGTCGTAATATCGCCCGAAGTAAGGTTGGGAAGAAATGTCAAGGTGCAGAACAATGTATCAATATATACAGGCGTTATTTGTGAGGATGATGTATTTCTGGGACCATCGATGGTTTTTACAAACATTGTAAATCCCAGGAGTGCTATCGTCCGGAAAAACAGCTATGTCAGGACAATCGTTGAAAAAGGGGCATCAATAGGTGCAAACTCTACAATAGTCTGCGGCCATACAATCGGCTCATACGCCTTTATTGGTGCCGGGGCAGTAGTCACCAGGGATGTCAAACCATATGCTCTTGTTGTGGGGAATCCGGCCCGTCAGACCGGATGGATGAGTGAATACGGACATAAGCTCAGGTTCGATGAAAAAGGATTTGCAACCTGTCCGGAAAGCGGAGAAAAATACAGGCTTGTGGATGGAAATGTTTTTAAGGTACAATGAGTTATTAGAACCGAAATTTATATAGATGGAACATATTCAGAAGAATTTTGGCCTTATCGGAGTTGCCGGATATATTGCAGTCCGACATCTGAAGGCAATAAAAGACACAGGCAATAACCTTCTTGCAAGTCTCGACAAGTTCGACTCCGTGGGGCTCCTCGACAGTTATTTTCCGCACAGTGATTTTTTCGTGGAATTCGAAAGATTCGACAGGCACTTCGACAAGCTCAAGAGAACCGGAACAAAAATCGATTACGTAAGCATCTGTTCCCCGAACTATCTTCATGATTCCCATATCAGATTTGCACTGAGGCATCAGGCTGAAGCAATATGCGAAAAACCCATAGTCCTTAATCCATGGAACGTGGATGCGCTTCAGGAGATTGAAAACGAAACCGGAAGAAAGATTTTCACAATACTTCAGCTTCGCCATCACCCGAGGATCATCGAGCTCCGTGAGAAAATCAAGAACGGGCCGAAGGACAAAATTTACGATATTGATCTTTCATATATTACAAGCCGTGGTAACTGGTATTATATCTCGTGGAAGGGTGACGTCCAGAAGTCAGGAGGGGTGGCAACAAACATAGGAATTCATTTCTTCGATATGCTTGGCTGGATTTTCGGTGACACCACAAAGATTATTGTTCATGTTTCTCAGCCGAATAAGGCAGCAGGCTACCTCGAGCTTGAAAATGCAAGGGTCAGATGGTTCCTTAGCATCGACTATAACGATCTGCCCGAAACAGTTAAACAGTCAGGAAAAAGGACTTTCAGATCAATATCCATCGAAGGTGAAGAGATCGAATTCAGTGAAGGTTTCGGCGAGCTCCATACTACATCCTACAGGGAAATCCTTGATGGCAGGGGCTTTGGATTGTCCGATGCGCGCCAGTCGGTCATAACTGCCTTCACAATAAGGAACTCAAATCCGGTAGGACTTGTAGGCGATTATCACCCAATGCTTAAAAACAAATAATCCGGATGTACAATAAGCTTCTTAATAAGGAAACGAGTCTCTCATTGATCGGACTTGGCTATGTCGGCCTTCCGATCGCTCTTGAGTTTGCAAAAAAGATCAAAGTGGTGGGTTTTGATATTAAACCCGACAGGGTATCCCTGATGAAAAAAGGAATAGACCCCAGCAATGAGCTGTCACCTGAAGATTTCAAGAACACCGACATTCTCTTCACAAGTGATCCTCAGGATCTCAAAATGGCATCTTTCCACATCATTGCCGTTCCCACGCCCACAAATATTTACAATCTCCCCGACCTGACACCGGTTCTGAAGGCTTCCGAAACTGTCGGAAAGATCCTCAAGAAAGGTGACTATGTCGTTTATGAATCAACAGTTTACCCCGGATGTACAGAAGAAGACTGCGTCCCTGTTCTTGAAAGATTTTCAGGACTGAGGTGCGGAACGGATTTCAAGGTGGGATTTTCACCTGAAAGAATAAATCCCGGCGACAAGGACCATACGCTTACCAAAATCGTGAAGGTTACCAGCGGATGCGATGCCGAATCGGCTGAAAATATCGCCAGGGTATATGAACTTATCATTGAAGCAGGCGTGCACAGGGCAAGTTCGATAAAAGTTGCAGAGTCGGCAAAGATCATAGAAAATACCCAGCGCGATATTAACATCGCATTCATGAATGAGCTTTCTATAATCTTTAACCGACTTGGGGTAAATACCTACGAAGTCCTGGAAGCCGCGGGAACAAAATGGAATTTCCTTAAATTTTATCCTGGACTTGTCGGTGGCCATTGCATCGGAGTAGATCCCTATTATTTATCATACAAGGCCAAAGCGCTTGGTTATCATCCTCATATGATCGATTCAGGACGATTTACCAACGACAGCATGGGCAGGTATATAGGCAAGACTACAGTTAAGAAAATCATTGCGTCGGGAAAGAATCCGACGCATTCACGGGTTCTTGTAATGGGTATCACTTTCAAGGAGAATGTCACAGATATCAGAAACTCAAAGGTTGTTGATGTTATCAGGGAACTTACTGACTTCAGTGTTTCTGTTGATGTTATAGATCCCGGAGCCAGCGCCCATGAGGTCAAAGAAGAATACGGACTTGAACTGAAAGAGAAACCTGCAGGCAAATATGATGCAATAATTCTTGCAGTAAGCCATAAGGAATATCTTGGATTAGGTGAAGAATTTTTCAATCCCCTTCTGAACAGTGATGGGATTATTATTGATGTAAAAGGTACCCTTAGAGGTAAAATTAAAAAACATATTTATTGGAGTCTCTGATGAAAAAGCTTATTCTGGTTACAGGCGGAACGGGATACATCGGTTCCCACACAGTTGTCGAACTTATAGAAAACGGATACGATGTAGTAATTATTGACAACCTTTATAATTCTGAAGCAGAGGTCGTTGACCGTATAGCGAAGATTACGGGAACCACACCTCCGCTGGAGGTCTTTGACCTATGCGATGCAGCACGCCTTGAATCATTTTTCAGGAAATATCAGAATATAGATGGCATTATACATTTTGCGGCATATAAGGCAGTTGGTGAATCGGTACATAAACCGCTTGAATACTATCGGAATAATCTTGTATCTCTGATGAACCTTCTTGATTCAATGAAAAAAACAGGCATTCCTGCATTTGTTTTTTCATCCTCCTGCACTGTCTATGGTCAGCCGGAAAAACTGCCTGTTTCCGAAGATTCTCCGATCCAGCCCGCAGTATCACCATACGGGAATACAAAACAGATCGGTGAGGAGATCATCAGGGATACAATATCATCCGATCCCAATATCAGAGCCATAGCCCTCAGGTATTTCAATCCCATTGGGGCTCATCCTTCAGGCCTTATCGGGGAACTGCCCAGAGGCGTCCCCGAAAACCTTGTACCGTATATAACTCAGACTGCATATGGCCTGCGCGATGAACTTAAGGTTTTCGGAAATGACTATAATACTCCTGACGGCTCCTGCATAAGAGATTACCTCCACGTAGTTGACCTGGCTAAAGCACATGTTATTGCCATCGAAAGGCTTATCGGGAATAAGAATAAATCAGGCTTCGAAATATTCAACCTTGGCACCGGCAATGGCGTGTCAGTCCTGGAAGCAATCAAATCGTTCGAGCGTGCGACAGGAGTTAAAGTGAAATACAGGATAACCAGCCGAAGGGCAGGAGATATTGAAAAGATATGGGCTGATCCCTCACTGGCCAACAGGGAACTCGGATGGAAGACCGTAAGCTCCCTTGATGAAGCCATGAGGACAGCATGGGAGTGGGAGAAGTTCATAAGAAAACCACATGGAAATGAAAACTGAAAAGACAATTCTTATAACCGGGGGAGCAGGTTTTATCGGATCGCATGTGGTCAGAAGATTCGTTAACAAATATCCTCAATATACAATTGTAAACGGCGACAAACTCACATATGCCGGCAACCTGGAAAACCTTACAGATATAGAATCGGCCCCAAACTATGTTTTTGAAAAAATCGACATCGTGGATAAAAATGCAGTGACAGGCCTTTTCATCAAATATAATTTCGACGGAGTGATCCATCTGGCTGCTGAATCACATGTCGACCGTTCTATTTCAGCTCCTGATGACTTTGTTTTTACAAATATTATCGGGACAGTAAATCTTTTGAATGCCTCTCTCCATATCTGGAAAGAAAACAAGGAAGGGAAAAAATTCTACCATATTTCTACTGATGAAGTGTTCGGATCACTTGGCAAAGAAGGAAAGTTCACCGAAACTACTGCCTATGATCCCAGGAGCCCTTATTCCGCTTCAAAGGCCAGCTCCGACCATCTCGTCAGGGCTTACGGACATACATTCGGCATTCCTGTGGTGGTCTCGAACTGCTCTAACAACTATGGCCCGAATCAGTTTCCTGAAAAACTCATTCCTCTGGCAATAAACAATATTAAGAACAATAAACCAATACCGGTTTACGGAAAGGGCGAGAATATCCGCGACTGGCTCTATGTTGGAGACCATGTAGAAGCAATTGATCTTATTTTTCATATGGGAAAACCAGGTGAGACCTATAATATCGGAGGGAATAATGAATGGAAAAACATCGACCTGATAAAGCTTTTATGCAGGATAATGGATAAAAAGCTTGGAAGGCCTGAAGGAACATCCGAAAAACTTATTACATACGTCAAGGACCGTCCCGGCCACGATTTGCGATATGCAATAGATTCCTCAAAACTTCAGAAGGAGCTTGGCTGGAAGCCAATACCCGATTTTGCCGCCGGTCTTGAACTTACAGTCGACTGGTACCTTTCCAACACCTTATGGCTTGAAAGAGTTATCTCGGGCGAGTATGAGAAATATTATGAAAATATGTATGCAGGAAGGTAGAGGATTCAGTTTTCTATCTTCTGCATCCGCCCGATAAGTTCATCTCCGAGTTCGCTTTTTTGTCTTATGTGATCCTGTATCGCGGCGACGACGCTGTTCGAATTAAAATCTCCCCTTACCTGTTCAAAATCCTGCTTCCTGATGTCATCACCTCCGTCAATCCCGAAACCGGTCATTGAAGAAAGTGTAAATTCCTTCCTTGCATCCTCATACAGCATTTTGTCGAGGTCAACAACGCTTTTTTTCCATTTCTCCACAAGTCTTATCACATCTTTTGCTGTGAATTCATTAACAGTCTTGTTTTCTTCCTCCTCTATCCTCTCCCATGCCCATGCCCATTCCCAGTCATAGTACGACTTGTGCATATGAATAAAGGCTTCAGCAACACCTTCAACAGTATTTATCCTTCCTGATTCAATATCGTCGAGAAGCTCGCTGACGGCCTGCTTGGGCGCTATCAGCCCTGCCAGATCGACCCATTCGCCCTTTCCCATTAACTGGTCGGGTTTAAGCCTGTTCTGAAGTTCAGCATTCGTTCTGAAGTCAATGTTCTCAAGCCTTTTTATCAGTGAGTTACCTAAGAATTTATCAATTCCCCGCTGGTAAAGTTCAAGTCCCCTTTCAAGCGAAGGACCCTTGATTATCATATTGTTGTATGAATATGATCCTGATGCTGATCCTGAAACGGCCTTTAGCCTGCGCAACAGATCCCTTCCTTCAAACATCTTTCTTATTGTATAAGGACTGAGAAGGTTGAAATTTACCTGGTCGTGCTTTACAGGATCTTTTCTCCTGTCCCTCACAGGCCATTTCTGGGCATCACGTATTGTCCCCACGCTTCTAAGGTTGATCCCAGGTACCAGGATACTTTCATCATTGCTTTCAATAAGGTACGAAAACGGAAGGGCAGAAGTATCCATATTCTTATAATGACGTCCCATTACAAGTGTGTAAGGACCTATGCGCGCCGGCCAGAGGACATAGGAATCACTGGTTGTCTTGGATCCTCTTTCCATTATTCCCTGGTGTATCGGCCCCAGCTTGTACATATGGTTGCTCTGGTTCGATCCGCTTCCGGCATTCATAAATGAGAATATGCCTGCGATAAGCAATGTCGATTTATGATGCGTAACGGTATACGGCCCGGCAAAAATCGAACATGCTTCACCGTGATATCCACCGCAGTTTGCAAAGAATAATGAATTTTCAGCAGAATAATGCTTTCCAAGGACACAGCCCTGGCCGATAAAGCATTTATCTATAAGTGTCGATTCAGTTACAATTGAACCCGAACATACAATGAAATGCTCCATGATCACCCCGGGACCTATCAATACGGGGTCCTCCCCGCAACTGTTAACTGATCCTTCATTTAGGCTGATAGCTCCTTCAATATGGCTGAATGGTCCTATCCTGACATTCCTGATATGCCGGCAGCTTAAAATCCTCGATCCGGTGCCTATTACTCCTGTAGTTGAAGAAATGGCCCCGGAGTATTCATTTATCATCTGCTCCATCTTCCTGATGGCTTTGATACGATGCCTGTAGAGGGCCATTATATAAGCCTGGTGTGCCGAAAGCTGATCCCATATTCTTACTGACCGGCCTCCTGTTTCATTAAGCACGGCAACCTCTGTTCCGTTTCCGAATGAAGTTGTCCCCTCTGTATTTATCTTCCCGCAATTCTTTATTATTACATCATCTTCGATCCTGTAGTTTGCAATATAATCGCCGATATTGCTGATATGAACATCCGACCCGATCTCACAGTTATGGATATGTGCATTTGATATGCCCGACCTGAGACTTACCCCCGACTCATCAGTCCTGGTATTGTTGAATATCCCCAGCTTAATATTGCCAGAAAAAATAACATTATGACATCTTGAGGGATCGAAGCCTTCTTTCACATTAATGCTGTCCCATTCTTCACAGGAACAACCATTTAATTGTAGTTTGCTGATCTCTTCAGGATTGAGCTTCCTGTAATCTTCTGAAGGGTTCATTTTGATGTTTTTTATTCCACTGTAACTGATTTTGCCAGATTCCTTGGTTGATCGACATTGCATCCCCTAAGGACTGCAATATGATATGACAGAAGCTGAAGCGGAATCACCGCCAGTATTGCCGAAAAAGCCGGTAAAGTTTCAGGCACTTCAAGAACAAAGTCAGCCATCCTTTTGATAAGCTCATCTCCTTCAGTCACGATAGCGATCACATTACCCTTGCGTGCCTTGATCTCCTGGATATTGCTTATTATTTTCTCGTATGTATCATCTTTTGTTGCCACCACCACCACCGGCATATTTTCATCGATGAGAGCAATTGGTCCGTGCTTCATTTCGGCAGCCGGATAGCCTTCCGCATGTATATATGATATCTCTTTAAGTTTAAGAGCGCCTTCGAGCGCTACAGGGAAAAGGAATCCCCTTCCAAGATATAATGCATTCCTTGTCTGCTGGTATTTCGTTGCAAGCTCAAATACCTGGTCATTCATTTTAAGGGCCTTTTCAATTTTTTGAGGTATTGAAACAAGCTCGTCGATCAGCATCTTATATTTTTCGGATGAAATAATGCCTTTCAGGAAACCTATTTCAAATGCCATCATTGCAAGTACTGTAACCTGCGTTGTAAATGCTTTTGTTGACGCAACCCCTATTTCGGGACCGGCATGCGTGTATACCCCTGCGTTGGTCTCACGCGGAATGCTCGACCCGACCACATTGCAGATCCCAAGCACTATGGCTCCTTTTTCCTTTGCCAGTTTGACGGCAGCAAGGGTATCGGCTGTCTCACCGCTCTGGCTTATGGCAATTACAATATCTCCTTTTCTGATAATCGGGTCCCTGTAGCGGAACTCCGAGGCATATTCAACTTCTACAGGTATCCTTGTGTATTCTTCAAAGAGATATTCTCCCAATAGGCCGGCATGCCAAGAAGTACCGCATGCAACAATAATTATCCTTTCCGACTGGGATATTGTCTCGAGAACGCTGTGAAGTCCACCGAGCATAATGCCGCTGTGGTCAGGAAGGACTCTTCCCCTGAATGTATCATGTATCGCTCTTGGCTGTTCATTAATCTCCTTGAGCATAAAATGGGCAAAACCCTCCTTGTCAATTTCCCCGATCTTAAGATCGACCTGTTTTACCTCCGGCTCCCTTCTTCCCGGCCGGATGTTCTTCAGTATAAGCTCATCCCTTTTTACAATGGCAATATCGTCATCCTTAAGGTAAATAACCCTCTGAGTATGCTCAACAATCGGTGTGGCATCAGATGCTATGAAATTCTCTCCTTCCCCGACACCTATTACCAGGGGACTTCCCTTACGTGCAGCAAAAAGCCTGTCAGTTTCCTTTGTGCAAATGATTACGAGCCCATACGCCCCTTCCACCCTGTTCAGTGCCAGCGAAATAGCCTGCTCGGCAGTCAGGTCCCCTTCAAGATACAAATGTTCAATCAGGTTGGCAAGTACTTCGGTGTCGGTTTGGCTGTTGAATTGAATACCCCTGGTTTGGAGGTGTTTTTTAATAAGAGCATAATTTTCTATTATCCCGTTATGCACAACGACAAAATTACCCTTATGGGAGACCTGCGGATGGGCATTCAACTCATTTGGCTCACCATGGGTCGCCCATCTTGTATGACCCATTCCGATTGTACCGTTGAAATCAGTCTGATTTACCATCTCCTCAAGGTCGGCAACCCTGCCCTTGCATTTGAAGATCTTTGTTTCTCCGTTAACAATGGCAAGGCCGGCTGAATCATAACCTCTGTATTCCAGACGTTTCAGACCCTTGATCACTATCTCGCGGGCTGGTTTTGTTCCAATGTATCCTACAATTCCGCACATAACCGGGTAATATTAAAGGTTAAAAGACGTCCTGATGAAATCAGGTCATATCATAGATAGAAAAACGGATAAAGAAAAGCAATTATTGCTGATAACCAGAAAGAAGATGATCAGGGATGAAGACTGTCATAAAAATCGTTATAGGCATCTATATACTGCGATTCATCCTGAAACTCCAGAACCGGTTTGTTAAGCGACCGGATATGTTTATGCAGCTCACTGTTGATCTCCTCGCTCCCGATGATAACTGCATCTGAGTATTTGATGGCCAGCTTCGAAACATTTACAAAATCAGGGGTTTTGATAAGCTTGAGGCTCTCCCCGTCAATACCGTCAAACCTCAGTTTATCGGCAAAGGTAGGACGAAAGGGAGTTTTGAAATCGTTGTTATATACTGAATAAACTATTTTGTAATTATGGAAAAGAGGATCATCGTTATAGATATTCCTGAGATAAACAGGAACAAGTGCTGACATCCAGCCATGGCAATGAACAATATCGGGAGCCCACCTTAGCTTTTTGACAGTCTCTATCACTCCTCTAGCAAAAAACAATGCCCTCTCATCATTGTCTTCAAACTCCTTGCCACTGGCATCGGCAACTGTATGCTTACGCTGAAAATAATCTTCATTGTCAATGAAGTAGACCTGCATGCGGGCCGATTGGATTGAGGCGACCTTAATAATCAGCGGATGGTCAGTGTCATCAATGATAAGATTCATCCCCGAGAGCCTGATCACCTCGTGAAGCTGGTTCCTCCTTTCATTGATGCTTCCATACCTCGGCATGAAAGTCCTGATCTCTTTCCCTTTTTCCTGAATGCCCTGTGGAAGATATCTGCCTATTTTTGATAGTTTTGTTTCACCCAGATAGGGAGTAATCTCCTGAGAAATGAATAATACCTTTTTGCTTTCCATTTACATGACTGGATATACCATTCCGTAACAAGATGCAAAGATAATAATAAAAAATGACATAATTGCCAACACACAAATGACGGAAATTCAGAGTTGCCTGAGTTTTAAATTATTTTATTAAGTGCATCCGTTAATCCTTAATTTAATTTAGGTTTGCAGTAAATTTCCAGGTATGAAAGTCATTGACAAAAAAGACCAATTATCAAAATCCATAAAAGAAGCCGGATTATCTCCCGTGGGCTTTGTACCGACAATGGGAGCGCTTCATCAGGGCCATGTCTCCCTTGTTGAAAATGCCGTGTCGCAATGTCCCCTTGCCGTGGTAAGTATCTACGTTAATCCCACCCAGTTCAATGATAAAAATGATTTGCTAAACTATCCCCGCTGCCTTCCCGATGATCTTGATCTCCTTGGCAGTGTATTGCGTGAAAATGATATAGTGTTCACCCCTGACGACAGGGAGATGTATCCCGAAGAGGACAAAAGAGTATTTAATTTCGGCAATCTGGATAATGTCATGGAAGCCCTGCACAGACCAGGACATTTTAATGGAGTTGCCCAGGTTGTTTCAAAGCTTTTCAATATGGTAAACCCGGATATTGCCTTTTTCGGTCAGAAGGATTTCCAGCAGGTCGCGGTAATCCGCGAACTGGTCAGGCAGATGGGTTCCAGTGTAAAAATAATAGCCTGTCCGATAATAAGGGAAAAAGACGGTCTCGCAATGAGCAGCAGAAATCAGTTGCTTGAGCCAAAAATAAGAAAAGAAGCATCAGTAATTTATGCTTCCATTTCTTCTGCAGCAGCAAAAATATCCGGTCTTGATATCCCTTCAATTAAGAATTATGTCAAAAGGAAAATTGAAGAAAAGGAAGGATTCAGACTTGAATATTTTGAAATTGCGGATGAAAGGGAATTAATACCCGTCACCTCCAGGAAGGAAATGAAACCCGGGCTTAGGTATTTTGGATGCATTGCTGTCAGAGCAGGGCAAATACGTCTTATAGATAATATTGAAATTCCTTTGTAAACAATCAAAAGGATAGCTAAATTTGGGGCTTCAAAAATAACATTATCAGGATGCTAATAGAAATTCTCAAATCCAAGATCCACCAGGTAACCGTCACTGAGGCTAACCTGAATTATATAGGTAGCGTTACGATTGATGAGGATCTGATGGATGCATCAGGTATTATTGAAAACGAAAAGGTCCAGGTTCTTGACATCAATAACGGAGAACGGCTCGAAACATATGTTATAAAAGGGAAAAGAGGTTCAGGGGAGATTTGCATGAACGGACCTGCAGCCAGAAAAGTTGCTGTAGGCGATGTCATTATAATAATGTCATTTGCATCGATGGATTTCGAGGAGGCGAAATCATTCAAACCCTTGATTATTTTCCCCGATACAAAAACAAATAAGCTTGTATAGTTGAACAAAGGTCTTAAACAAACCATACAATTCATAATTTTTCTTGCTGTAGGAATATTTCTGCTCTGGATAGCTTTCAGGAATGTGGAATTCAAAAGGCTCCTCCAGGGATTGAAAGATGCAGATTACAAATGGGTTGTCCTTTCTCTTGTCTTTGCAACGCTTGCTTACCTCAGCAGGGCACGCCGATGGGCGATACTCATTAATCCACTCGGTTACAAGCCTGCCTTCTCAGCAACATTCTATGCCCTGATGACGGGTTATATGGCAAACCTTGCACTGCCCAGGATTGGCGAAATAACCCGATGCGTGGCCCTTGGCAGGAAGGAAAAGATCCCTGTTGACCAGCTTATCGGAACTGTAGTAGTCGAAAGGACAGTCGACTTCCTGTCCCTGATGTCAATTCTTGCAGGACTCATTATTTCAAGAGGCGAACAGGTAAATCAGTTCCTGAAAGTCAGTATTTTTATTCCTCTCAGGGAAAAGGTGTTTTCCGTTTTCGGTGCTGCCTGGATACTGTGGATCCTTCTGGCATTTATTTTTCTTGTCGCTTTTTATCTGATAATCAGATACAGGAAACAACTCCGGAAAAACAAGCTTTTCTCCAGATTCTTCGATCTTGCAAAGGGCATCATTAACGGATTAAAGACAATAATCAGCCTCAACCATAAATGGGAATTCATTTTCCATACAATATTTATATGGATTAATTATACGCTCATGACCTGGGTGGTCGTATTTGCAATTGATCCTACCTCACATCTGACCCTTGGCGACGGTGTATTTCTGCTTGTAATAGGAGGGTTGGCAATGTCAGCTCCTGTTCAGAGCGGACTGGGGGCATTTCATTACATCATATCACGCGGACTGGCATTTGTCGAAGGTGTTAAAATTGAAGACGGTCTGATCTACGCCTTTCTTACCCATGAGTCGCAGATGCTTTTCGTCATCATGGTAGGCGCCCTCTCCTTCTTCATGATCTTCAGGAAAAAAAACGAATCATCCCCTTCATCATAAACCCACCCCTTTGAGATCTTTGCAATTCCCTCTGCTTTCTTCGCGGTAAAAGGATTTCTTCTCCATATCCCTTTTCAGGATCAAAAAGAAAACCCGGTTGCTGACGACAACAATTCCCAAAATAGATTTAAATTTAAATCATGGCAAAATCCAAAACAGTCTTCGTCTGTCAGAACTGCGGCGCCGAATCCCCGAAATGGATCGGAAGATGCCCTTCATGCAAGGAGTGGAATACATATCACGAAGAGATAATCCCCAGCGCTTCCACCCGTGAAAGTGCCTGGTTTACAGATCGTGAGCGCAAAAAACCCGAACTTCTCCATGAAATAAAAACCGACGAACACCGTCGTCTGCTAACAGGTATTCCGGAACTCGACAGGATACTTGGCGGAGGGATGGTTGCCGGCTCGCTTATTCTGCTTGGCGGCGAGCCCGGAGTTGGTAAATCAACAATCGCACTGCAGCTTGCCCTTGCAATGAGAGATAAATGTATCCTTTACGTTTCAGGGGAGGAAAGTGAAGAACAGATAGGCCTCAGGGCCAAAAGGCTCCGGAAATCAAATCCTTTATGTTATATTTTCAGTGAAACGGAACTCGAAAACATTATTGTCCAGGCTGAACATCTTAACCCGGGACTAATAATCATCGACTCGATACAGACAATACATACAGGTTTGCTTGAATCATCAGCCGGATCTGTATCACAGGTGAGGGAGTGTGCCGCCCAGCTCCTGAAATTTTCCAAAATAACAGGGATACCTGTATTCCTTATCGGCCATATAACCAAGGACGGAACACTGGCCGGACCCAAAGTGCTGGAGCATATTGTCGATGTGGTACTCTATTTTGAGGGTGACAACAACTATATTTACAGGTTGATGAGATCTGTTAAAAACCGGTTCGGCTCGACTTCGGAACTTGCTATCTTTGAAATGGTTGAAAACGGTCTGAGGGAAGTGTCTAATCCTTCAGAGATGTTCATCAACCAGCATGATGAACCGTTGAGCGGCATAACAATAGCTGCGACAATCGACGGACTAAGACCATTTTTGATAGAGACCCAGGCCCTTGTTAGCAGCGCTGTTTACGGCACTCCACAGAGAAGTTCCACAGGATTTGACATCCGCCGCCTCAACATGCTGCTTGCAGTACTTGAGAAAAGAGCAGGCTTCCGCCTTGGAGCCAAGGATGTATTTCTGAACATCGCCGGTGGCATCAAGGTTGATGATCCGGCGATAGACCTTTCAATAATTGCCTCCGTTCTGTCGTCAAATCTCGATATACCTGTCGTAAAAAATACATGTTTTTCCGGTGAAGTCGGCCTCTCGGGAGAGATAAGGCCAGTGTCGAGGATTGAACAAAGGATAAGGGAAGCATCAAAAATGGGCTTCGAAAAGATCTATATTTCAAAATTCCACAGGAACGTTCCGGCAAAGGGAACAGGAATCGAGATCGTTCAGGTCGGCAAGGTCGAATCTCTCGTCCGATCCCTTTTCAGCTGAATCCTGCCATGTGCCCTTCGCCCTTCGCCCTGCGCCTTTAATATTTCTCCCTTATATAGCTCCCCCTTCTTGAGCTTTCCTTTTTGACTTTATCGCAATCTGTTTCAATATTGAATCCTGAAGGACGCTCAAATTCGTCTGACTCCATTATGCCGAACTGTGGATCGTTGTAAACCTTTCGAAGGAATATTCCGAAAATCGGCAGGGCCATCTGTGCACCCTGGCCTTCGCTGAGTGTCTCAAAATGAATGGCCTGATCCTCCCATCCGCTCCAAACTCCACCAACAAGGTTCGGGGTTACCCCCATGAACCAACCGTTGGCATGATTTTGTGTGGTGCCTGTTTTGCCGCCAATCTGGTTCAGAAGCATATATGGTTCTCGTCTCAGCCTGTTTCCCGATCCGGTAAGAACCACACCCTGGAGAAGATCAAGCATCAGATATGCCTGCTCCTCACTGAGGACCTCTTCTATTTTGGGGGTGAATCTTGAAATCACATTGCCGTTCTTATCTTCAATGCGTGTAACGTACATTGGCCTGGTATATACCCCTTTGTTTGCAAAAGTACCATATGCACCGACCATCTCTTCAAGTTTTATATCCGATGTCCCAAGGAATATTGAAGGAACGGGATCGATGAAACTGCGGATGCCCATTTTTTTCATCAGGTCTGTCACAGCCGATGGCCGGAACTGCTGCATGAGCCAGGCTGAGATATAGTTTTCCGACTGCGCGAGTCCCCATTTGAGAGTTACCATTTTGCCATGATATTCTTTCGGACCTGAGCTTCTGGGTATCCAAGGAACGGAATCACCGGGAAGGTCAAACGAACGTGGTATGTTTTCCACTTCATCGCAAGGGGTATAACCGTTCTGCATTGCTATGGTATAAAGGAAGGGCTTTATTGTACTGCCCACCTGTTTCCGCTGTTGCGTTACTGCATCCCATTTGAAATACCTGAAATCAGGTCCGCCGACATATGCCTTTACATATCCTGTATGGGGATCCTCAACAAGGAAGGCTGACCTTATGAAATATTTGTAATATCTCACAGAATCATAGGGCGTCATTATGGTATCTATCTCCCCCCTCCATGAAAAGACTCTCATGGGAACCTTCGTATTGAAAGCAAGCATTATTGAATCCATAGGAGCATTCCGTGCTTTCATCCTGATATACCTTTCGCTGTCGATAACCGATCGCATCAGAAGCTCATCAACCTCTTTCTTTGTAATATCATTTGAATAAGGCGGATTCCTGAATGTCTTTGCACGCTTGTAAAAATCGGGCTGAACTTCTTTCGACAGATGCTCGGTGACAGCTTCCTCAGCATATTGCTGCATCCTCGAGTTTAATGTCGTATAGATCTTCAGACCGTCCTTGTAAATATCATAATTTCTGCCGTCGGGTTTTTTGTTCTTATTGCACCAGCCGTAAAGAGGATTATTCTGCCACTCCCATAAAGCATCCTCATACGATGACTGCTGCTGATACCTGGCAGGGTCGGGCTCGGGTCTTCTCATAATATTCCTTAAGTATTCACGGAGGTAGGTGGCAGGACCGGTATTATGGTCTTCCATTTTAAGGTCAAGAGCCAGCGGCAGCTGTTTGACCGAATCGGCAAAATCGGGTTTTATATATCCGTATTTGGCCATCTGCGAAATGACGATATTCCTCCTCTTCAGCATCCTTTCGGGATATTTCACCGGATTGAATGCACTTGAATTCTTAAGCATGCCTACAAGAACCGCGGCTTCCTCAATTTTTAGTGAGTCGGGTGTGGTGTTGAAATAAACCTTTGCTGCCGATCGGATACCTATCGCCTGGTAAAGGAAATCGTATTTATTAAGGTACATGGCAATGATCTCCTCTTTAGTATAACTTCGCTCAAGTTTAACGGCGGTCTGCCATTCCTTGAATTTTGATACGCCGAGCTTTAGTTTTCTGACAAATGAAGAGGTCTTTGCAGTATCGCGGGGATATAGCTGCTTTGCAAGCTGCTGGGTGATGGTGCTTCCTCCGCCGGTGTTCTGTCCGAGCAGGATTGTCCGGACAAGAGCACGACCAAGGCCCCTCACATCTATTCCTGAGTGCCTCTGATATCTTATATCTTCGGTTGCAATAAGAGCATTTACAAGGTAAGGAGAGAGCTCCTCATAATCAGTCCATGTGCGGTTCTCAATGCTTATCTTTCCAAGCAGGACACCGTCTTCGGAATATACTTCTGCTGCAAGATTATATTCAGGATTTTCAAGTTCACTGAATGAAGGCATCGGCCCAAGCTTTCCCTGCGATATGAGTATGAACAGTATTGCTACGATAACAAAGGGAAGGGAGAACAACGACCAGAACAAGATTACGTATTTTTTGTTTGATGAATTGGCTTTCATTCGCTTCCGGAATTTGGCCCAAAAATAGTAATTAATAAAGAATCTTAACGGTTTATTTTGAAGTTTGGAACCTAAATGATTTACTTTGCCGTGTTTTTATTTTGTGAAAAATCCATCTGATATGATCGAAAACCTTGTAATTGTTGAGTCGCCTGCAAAAGCAAAAACCATTGAGAAATACCTTGGAAAGGATTTCAGGGTTGTTTCAAGTTTCGGCCATATCCGCGATCTTAAAAAGAAAAATCTTGGAATTGACATTGAAAATGATTTTGCCCCTGAATATGAAATCCCTAAAGAAAAAGCAAAAGTTGTAGGAGAACTTAAGAAGGCTGCAGCAGAGTCAAAAAATATCTGGATAGCTTCTGATGAGGACCGTGAAGGAGAAGCAATTGCCTGGCATCTGGTGAATGTGCTTAATCTCGATCTCTCAACAACAAAAAGAATAGTATTTCATGAAATCACCAGGGATGCCATCACAAATGCGATTATGAGCCCGCGCCAGGTCGATATGAACCTTGTCAATTCCCAGCAGGCACGCCGCATACTCGACCGGCTCGTAGGTTTCGAAATATCTCCGGTCCTGTGGAAAAAGGTTCAGCCGGCCCTCTCGGCAGGCAGGGTCCAGTCTGTTGCTGTCCGCCTCATTGTTGAAAGAGAACGTGAGATCATCGCATTCAGGCCGGAATCGTCATTCAGGATAACAGGCATTTTTGTCACTGACAACGAAATAGCCGGGAACAATCAGATAAGAGCTGAGGCAGCAAAAAGGTTCCCGGGCGAAAAGGATGCCCTGGAATTCCTTGAGCTTTGCAGATCCGCTGAATTCAGCGTTGCAAGCATAACCGTAAAACCAGGAACACGCTCTCCTGCACCTCCGTTCACAACCTCAACCCTGCAGCAGGAAGCATACCGCAAACTTGGCTTTTCAGTGTCTCAGACAATGACTGTGGCACAAAAGCTTTACGAAGCCGGTAAAATAACCTATATGCGTACCGATTCAACAAACCTGTCAAAGCTGGCGCTGTCGAAATCAAGGGAGGTAATTGTTTCTGAATTCGGGGAGAAGTATTCAAAAACCAGGCAGTTCAAAACAAAATCAAAAGGAGCACAGGAAGCCCACGAAGCAATAAGGCCGGCTTACCTCGAATCCTCGTCCATAACGGGGAACCAGAACGAGAAAAAACTATATGAGCTGATCTGGAAAAGGACGATTGCATCACAGATGGCTGACGCCGAAGTGGAAAGGACCACAATTGGCATTGCAATGAACAACTCACAGGTAACATTCTCAGCAGTCGGCGAAGTGATAAAATTCGACGGGTTCCTGAAAGTATATGCAGAATCAAGCGATTATGAAAACGGTGAGGAGGAAAAATCAATAATTCCTCCTGTTAAGAAAGGCATGCCTCTTCAATACGACACAATCACAGCAACCCAGAAATATACTTCACCTCCGCCAAGATATACAGAAGCCAGCCTTGTCAAAAAGCTTGAGGAACTTGGGATCGGCAGGCCATCCACATACGCTCCGACAATCTCAACCATCCAGAACAGGGGTTATGTAATGAGGGAGGACAGACCCGGTGAGAAAAGGCAGTTGAAAGTAGTTACCCTGTCAAAAGGGAAGATCTCTTCAGCTGTCAGGACCGAAGCTGCCGGCAAGGAAAAATCAAAATTATTCCCTCAGGATATTGGCATGATTGTGAACGATTTCCTTATGGAAAACTTCCCGGAGATTGTTGATTACAATTTCACTGCCGAAGTGGAGGAACAGTTTGACAAGATAGCTGATGGCGGACTAAAATGGACGGCAATGCTGAAGAAGTTCTATGCACCTTTTCATAAGACCGTCGAGAACACTCTTGAAAAAACGACAAGGAAAACAGCCGTGAGGATACTTGGAACCGATCCTGCAACAGGAGAACAGGTCTCAGTCAGAATGGGCCGGTTTGGTCCTGTGGCCCAAATAGGAGAACAGTCGGAAGGGAACAAACCCAGGTTTGCCAGTCTTGGTAAAAACCAGCTCATTGAAACAATAACGCTCGATGAAGCCCTGAATCTGTTCCGGCTTCCACGGTCGCTGGGACTTCATGAAGGCAATGAACTCGTGGTAGGAACCGGCAGGTTCGGACCTTACGTAAGGTATATGAATAAATTCTATTCCCTGAAAAAGGGGGTCGATGACCCTTATTCCGTTACACTAGAGAGAGCCCTGGAGATCATCAGGGAAAAAAGTGAAAGCGATAAGAAAAAAGTAATTAAGGATTTCGGGGCGATAAGGGTCCTTAACGGCCGTTTCGGACCATATATTGCAAGAGACAAGAATAATTACAGGCTGCCAAAAGGAACAAAGGCTGAAGAACTTACAGAGGAAGACTGCATAAGGATTATTGAGAACACCGAAAAGACAAAAAAACCTAAAGAGTGAATCATGCTTGATCTGAATGATTATTTCAATCCTGTAAGCATTGAGAGACCTTATTTTCAAAGTCTGTCAGGCAATGCCGGCTTTCCGCATAATATATTTATCCATACCGAGAACAATCCGCTGAAGGATATAAGCAGTTTTAAGGTTGCAATACTGGGAGTTCCTGAAGGAAGGAATTCTTTAAGCCTAGGTTCGTCAGATGCTCCTGATTCAATAAGGCGCCAGCTTTATTCTCTGGCCAGGATCCCGGGGAGGAACAAGATCATTGACCTTGGCAACATGAAACAAGGGGCTTCTTTTGGCGACACACTGGCCGGGCTAACGGATATTCTGGGCACATTAACGGGGGAAAGCGTCTTCCCGGTAATAATCGGGGGAAGCAGTGCACTGGTAAGTGCTATCGACAGGACATTTTCAAATCTCCGCGAAGACTACACACTCATTACAGTAGATCCGAGAATAGATTACAACAGTACACCTGAAATACCCGGATCACTAAGTTATCTCAACAGCATTTACGCAAACAGCAGAAGTACTCTAAAACACTTTATAAACATAGGATATCAGACATATCTCAACGATCAACAGGTATTAAATCGTTTTATAAGACGCAATTCAGAGCTGATAAGAATTGGCGACGTAAGGCAGGCTATATATCTTACTGAGCCACTGTTCAGGGATTCACATGTTGCGATATTCGATATTTCAGCCGTCAGACAGTCGGATGCTCCGGGTACCGCGCTGCCATCACCCAATGGTTTTTACGGCGAGGAGATTTGTCTGCTTTCGAGATATGCCGGGATTTCCGACAACCTTAAGATCTTCGGACTTTTTGATGTAGACCCCGGTTTTGACAACAGGGATCAGACCTCCGGCCTTGCTGCTCAGATAATCTGGTTCTTTCTTGAAGGATTTTCACAGAAACAATATGAGGCTCCGTCTCTGAGTGAAAGCAATTCGGGACGCTTTGTTAAATACCATGTCAGGATTACAGATCTTGAGGACGATCTTATCTTTGTTAAAAGCAATCTTACCGAAAGATGGTGGATGGAGCTCAAGGATGCCGAAAACAAGAGCGTCTACGTTTCATGTTCCCACGACGACTATCTTAAGGCTAACAGGAATGAGGTACCCGACAGATGGGTCAAAGCTTCTGACAGATTAAAGTCCTGATTTTTCAAACATTTTGACTTTTTTCCCGTTTTATATAATATTTGGAATATTCTTTGTGGATAAATGAACAGGAATGTTCAAAAAATTCCATCAACAGATTGCCGGTTTGCATACTTTTAAGTTTTTTAATTATTTTAGGAGTTCTATTAATGGGCTTATTCCTATATATTAAACACGTGAAAAAACTCTACAGTGCATCTCTTTTCATAGTATTATCGGTATACACCTGCTTCTCCCAGCAGGATCCCATTACCAGCAATTATATGTTCAATACCCTTACATATAATCCCGGTTATGCCGGAACATCGGGGATGATATGTGCAACTGCACTTAACCGCCAGCAGTGGCTGGGATTTAAGGGAGGTCCCTCAACCACATTATTCAATATAAGCGCCCCGGTTAGTCCTTTTAATATAAACAGCGGGGTTGGTCTGATTGTAGAAAACGATAATGTAGGATTTGATAAGGACATCAATATTAAACTAATTTATTCCTATATTACTGATATGGGTCCGGGAAAACTCGGAATAGGAATTAATGCCGGGATGTTCAATATGACACTCGATCCTGAATGGTATATTCCCGATGGTGGAGATTTCACTCCCCCTTCCGGCGATCCGCTTATCCCTGAATCTAAAGAAAGTGCTCTTGCTTTTGATGCCGGCCTCGGGGTTTATTATACCACCGACAAATATTATGCCGGCCTGTCAGTAACACATATCAGCCAGCCTAAAATAAAGTTCACAAAAGGGGAGACATACCTTAGCCGTCATTACTATTTTACAGCAGGTTACGTGCTCCAGCTTCCCAACCCGGCACTTGAACTTTTGCCCTCATTTTATGCCATGAGTGACGGCAAAGCAATACAATTTTCTGCAACTTCTTTAGTAAGATACAATAAAAAGGCATGGGGGGGCGTTTCTTACAGACCCGGAGATGCACTGGTCGGAATTGTTGGGATAGAATTGTTCAACGGTATCAGGGTCGGATATGCATACGATTTCCCGACTTCGGATATCAGAAAAAGCACAAGCGGGTCGCACGAATTTATTGTGAATTATTGTTTTAGTCTCAGCATGGGCAAAAGCCCGATGAGATACAAAAGCATAAGGTTTTTATAAAATGGATTTTAAACT
>JAAYUS010000043.1 GCA_012517605.1 Bacteroidales bacterium | reverse complement strand
ATTGATGCTCCGGCGCAATAAGGTCCGACGGAATTAAATGTAGGTACTGTATTTGGATTAATCGTTATTGTTAGGGATGCGGTAGTGGCACACTGGCCTGAAGTAGGCGTAAATGTATAAGTAGTGGTAGCGTTATTGTTGATTGCGGGGCTCCATGTCCCTGTAATACCGTTTATGGATGTTGTGGGCAAGGCAGGGATTGATGCTCCGGCACAATATGGTCCCGGAACATTGAAAGAAGGGGTTACAATCGGATTAATCGTTATTGTCAGGGTTGTTGAGACTGCACATTGGCCTGCCAATGGTGTAAATGTATAAGTTGCAGAGGCATTATTGTCAATTACTGAGGGGTTCCAGGTCCCTGCAATATTGTTATTGGATATCGTGGGTAAGGCAGGTATTGATGCTCCTGCACAATATGGTCCTGGTTGAGTAAAAAGCGGCACAATTGTGTTTTCGTTGACCACAACTGTTATAGTAACCGTAGAAGAACAGAACCCTGCATCTGGTGTAAACGTGTAATCGGTTGATCCGGGAGTGGCTGTCGATATTGTCGAAGGATACCATGTCCCGGTAATGCCATTTAGGGAGGTCAATGGCAGAGCATCCGGGTTTGCACCAATACAGTAAGGCCCGGGTTGGTTGAAGTTGGGAATTGTGTTGGCCGAAACATTTATGGTAACACTTGAACTGCAGGCAGTGTTCGTATACGTTATTGTGCATGATCCTGCCGAAATACCTGTGACAAGACCTGTGGCTGATACAGTCGCCACTTCCGGAGCAGAAGAAGACCACGGATTTCCTTCTGCCGGAGGATTCTCTCCTGTCAGCTGTGACGTTGATCCAACACATATATTAAGTGAGCCTGATATTGCACATTGTGCATGCAATTTTATTATTGACACAAAAACTAATAACAAAATACCGGCAATTCTCTTCATTTCTCAATGGTTTTCATCACAGGACCTGATATTCCCTGCTAATAAAAAAGGAAACTCCCTGCTGCTCTGTATGGTTGTCTAAAATATTGATAATAAGCTGTTGATGCCTGAGGATCAAAATTAATGCTGACAAGGAACCAATTAATTCACCGGTATTGTCAAGTGCAGTAACAATAGCCAGGTAATAACTATAAATTTATTAATTAGAATTTGAAAAAGCCAAACCTTTTTGATGAAAGTCAGTATACTTTTGACAAGTATATAACGAATTAATATTTAGAAATATAAGATAATTAACAGCTATTTTTCAACTATGTGGCTCACACATGCCGCCCTGGATGAAATCCGGATTTTCCCAACCGTCATTTATTTTTTTATCATCCTTTTCAGAAAATCGTTTTTATAAGAATCTCCGAGAAAAGCTTTGTTATCCTCCGTCATGAATATTTCTCCCTGCCTGCTGTAGCCGGTGACATGATTTATATTTATCAGGTAGGAATGGTGTATCCTGACAAAATTATGGCTTTCAAGCAGCTCATTGTAATGCTTGAGGTTTTTTGAACTTATGATCTTTCTGTTGCCCTGAAGATAAATGTTTGTGCAATAGCCATCTGCGTGACACATTATTATTTCAGGGATTTTAAGGACTTCAAATCCCTTCAGGTGTGGTACAAGCAGGATCTGCGGTATATCCGTCTCTCTGTTCAGGTTCTTAAGCAGGGTCGAAATTTTCAGAGTATCCGGTTCGAGTCCTTTAACAGCTTTTATTTTTTCAACAGATGAAATAAGTTCATCAATTTTTACGGGCTTAAGCAGATAATCAACGGCACTGAACCTGAAAGCCTTGACTGCATATTCCGAATAGGCTGTCACAAAAATCACCTTGAAATTTACTTTTGTGAACATTGTAAGAAGATCGAAACCTTTTCCGTCAGCCATCTCTATGTCGAGGAAAATGAAGTCAGGATTATGCTTATTAATCGCCTTATAGGCCGATTTAACTGACGAGGCCGTTGAAATTATTTCGACATCAGGACAATATTCAGCAAGATAATTGCACAGAACCTCTCTTGAGAGCTTCTCGTCATCAACTACTATTGTGCGTAGCATGTGAAGAATATTACAAACAGTATTACAAACAGAACTTTTCCTTTTCCCTTTTTAACTGAATATAAAAAAAATCAAAATCTGCCAGACCTCCAAAATTTTATCTGTCAATTTTGATTAGCTTTTGCTAAGATATTATGAACAGGTTCCCTGTAAGGATTAATTTTTTTCCAGAGGCAAATCAATTAGGACCCAAGTCCCGGTTTCAATATTTTCAGGATGCAGGTCCTTAATTATAAGCTGGTAGTTATTGTTATGAAGATTGCTTAATATCCTTAGTCTTTCCGTGATAATTGATATCCCCCTTGATTTCTTCTGATCATTCAATGATCTGATTTCATCCGACTTTTTTCTTCCTATGCCGTCATCCTCTATCTCACAAATCAGTTTCCGGTTATTGAAATAGAATTTTACAGATATAAAACCTTTCCTGTGTTCAAGCCCCCTGACACCGTGCCAAATTGCATTTTCAACAAATGGTTGTACCAGTCCCGGTGACACCCTGATCTCTTCGGTCTTTATATTTTCATCAACAATTACTTTATAGTCAAACTTATCGCCAAACCTCAGGTGTTCGATCTTAAGATACTCCTCAACCGACTCTATTTCTTTCTCGAGTGTTATATAACTGTAATTCATATTGTGGAGTATCGACCTTATGAGACGCGCAAAATCGGCTATATACCTGTTTGCCGAAAGCTTGTCATTATTGGAAATGAAGTAGTTTATGGAATTAAGTGAATTGAAAATAAAATGAGGGTTCATCTGTCCCTGAAGTGTCTGAAGTCTTAATGCTTCCTGTTTCTGCCTTTCCCTGTATCTCAACTGCCGTATATATGTAAGCAGAAGAAAAATGACCAGCAATACAAGAGTTGCGGGCATTCCTATCCTGAATCCCCTTGTCTGAAAGAAATAAGGCCTGATGTTTATTACAAGTTTTTTAGATGCTGTCCAGTTTCCGTTGATATCATTCGATTCCAAATAAAGAGTATGAAATCCGGGACTCAGATTTGAATAGTTCAGATTGCGGTTGTTGCTGCCTGTCAGTCTCCAGTCATCATCAACACCTGTAAGACGGTACCTGTACCTTGTATTAAAGGCATTTCTGAAGTCGGAGGAGGAGAATGTCATATGAAAATTGTCTTCCCCGGGTTTGAGTTTTATTGTGTCGGCTTCGTTAACAGGTTTATCAAGTACACGTTCGATACCTGATATTTCAAATGCGGTTATAATTATCCTGTTCCTGGGCGGAATGTTTTTTCCTGAATTCAGGCTGTCGGGGTAGAATCTAACAAATCCGCCCATTCCGCCAAAAAGAAATTCACCTTCATTCGTCCTGAACTTTGCGCCCGAATTGAATTCTCGTATTTTCAGTCCGTCTGAGAGGCCGAATGTCCTTATCTGATCAGTTTCAGGATTAATTCTGGAAATTCCCATGTTTGTGGAAACCCAGATATTACCTTCCCGGTCTTCAAGCAGGTTATACGTTGTATTATTCGATAATCCTTCCTGTGTGGTATAATACCTTATTTCCCCGGTTTCGGCATTGTACCTGCATACTCCGTCACCCAGCAGGGCAAGCCAAAAATTACCTTTTCTGTCTTTGATCAAGTCCTCGATATTGCTGTTCCCCGGAGGTAAGCTGATTATTTTGCCTTCGCCTGTCATTGTGTTAACCCTTGCCAGCGTTTCTTTTGCCATGCCCAACCATATAACATCTCCGACATCTTGATACAATTTATATGTCGAAAGTTTGGTATTGGACCTCCAGATAGTGTCTGTCTTTACTGCTTTAGGGTCAAAGATGTATAGATTACTGGTGGCTATATAAAGCTTGTCGTTTAATGCCAGCAATGTTCTGCATGCTTTTACATCTGGTATAAATTCAGTAAATCTTCTGTCTTTGTAACTGTAAAACCGGATTAACCTGAGATAATATCCTATCCAAATACCATCTTTAGTTACAGCCATTGATCTTATATGACCAGCCCGGTCAAGTGTTTGAGGCGAGAGCCTGCCTTCAGATGTTAATGCCCCATCTTTGCCGATTACCACGATATCATCAAATCCCCTGATCCCCACCCATGTTCTGTTCCTGTCGTCGACAGCCAGGCTGTAAACAGCAGGCTGGGTCGAATCAGGGGCCTGAATTAAGGTATTTCTGAAAAATCCGGATGTGAAAATCACTTGTGATAATCCCTGTGGCACCCCGCTGGGCGAGGTGCCTGAAAACCATAAAGTGTTATCATCATCATTCAATATGGCTCCCGGATATCCTATAACTTCTGGCGGGATATGCTTAATGTTATTATCCACAGTGTCATAAACATAGATACCATTATAATAATCGCCCCAACAGAATCTTTCTTTTCCGGTGAATTCCCGACTGGAAATGTTATACTTCTCGGAAACGAAAACCTGAGATTTATCATCCAGCCTGAAAAGGCCGCTGTTGGAAAAAATCCACTTAGCCCCGTTCTTTGAAATATACAGGTTGAACCAGAAGTTATAGTCAAAATCTATTCTCTTTCTTAACAGATTAGTGATAGGATATTTCTTTTCAAATTCGTAGTTTTCGTCAGTGATTTTTTTAAAAAGGAGTACTTCAACCCCTGTTATCCAGATTTCATCACCGGTAATAATCAATCCATTGTAAAATGACTGGCCAGTAAGAAAACTGCCACCGTTTTTGTCTTTCAGTGCAATGACTCTGGCTAGATGCTTTTTATCATTCCATAAGATTATTCTGTCATTGTTGAGTACCGCCAATGAACCGTCAATATCAATACTGATAAGAGATACGTTATTAAGTTTTACACCTGAAATCTCATTTAAAGATGAAAAATTGTCAGCCAACCTGTTATATTTCTGAATCAGTTTAAGGTCAGTCAGTACCCAGAGATTATTGTAGGCGTCGACTTTAACCTGCCTTACGGCAAAATAATTAAGGGAGTTTGTGTCGTTAGGGACGTGATGATAGTTCTTAAAACCATATCCGTCAAACCTCGACAAACCATCCCAGGTTGCCAGCCACAGAAATCCGGTGCTGTCGCGGGCAATGTCCCTGATGTTATCATGTGAAAGACCTGCCTGGGTTGTTAATCTTCTAACAGTAAATTCCTGAGCTTCAATGTTCAGACAATAAAGAGACGTGATGTATAAAAACAGAATAAATATTTTTCTGTTTGCTGCAGGTCTGATCTTCATTAAGATAAATGATAAATGCCGTGAAAGATTTTAATGCTAAAAATCACCATCCAAAATAGGAAAAAATTATAAGATAAAAAATTGTTGTAATACTGCCGGATCAGCTAATTTTGGAGGTTATGAAATTCAAGCTTGTTTCTGATTTCCAGCCTACAGGTGACCAGCCTGAAGCTATCAGGCAACTGGTTGAAGGACTGAATAACGGTGTTCCTTACCAGACGCTTCTTGGAGTGACAGGATCAGGCAAGACTTTTACAATAGCCAATGTCATTGAGCAGGTTCAGCGTCCTGTTCTTGTGCTTAGCCATAATAAAACCCTGGCAGCACAGTTATACGGGGAATTCAGGCAATTCTTTCCTGAAAACAGGGTGGAATATTTTGTTTCATATTATGATTATTATCAGCCTGAAGCCTATATCCCTGTTACTGATACATATATTGAAAAGGACCTGTCGATAAATGAGGAGATCGAAAAACTAAGGCTGAGTGCCACTTCAGCACTTCTTTCGGGCCGAAAGGATGTAATTGTAGTATCTTCCATTTCATGTATCTATGGCATCGGAAATCCTGATGATTTTCATTCGAACACTGTTCATATCAGGACAGGACAGAACATTGGCAGGAACGTTTTTCTTCGAAAGCTTGTCGACAGTCTATATTCAAGGAATGAAATGGAATTCAGGCACGGGACCTTCAGGGTGAGGGGTGATACAATTGATATAATGCCAGCCTACGCCGATATCGCGGTTCGGATTGTATTTTTTGGCGACCAGGTGGAGGAGATTGCCTCTTTTGATCCTGTCAACAACGTTGTCATAGATACCCTGAATGAATATGTGATCTATCCCGCAAACATATTTGTTACAACACGTGAAAGGATTAACCAGGCCATCAGCCTGATACAGGACGACCTCGTTAAACAGGTGACTCATTTCAGGGATATCGGTAAAAAAGAGGAAGCAAAGCGGCTTGAACAAAGGGTTTTGTATGATCTTGAGATGATAAAGGAGCTGGGATACTGCAGCGGCATTGAGAACTACTCGAGATATTTTGACGGCAGAAGTTCAGGCACCAGGCCGTTCTGCCTCCTTGATTATTTCCCTGATGATTTTATAACGGTTATTGATGAAAGTCACGTGAGCGTACCGCAGATAAGGGCAATGTACGGAGGCGATCATTCAAGGAAACAGACTCTTGTTGAATATGGTTTCAGACTGCCGGCTGCTCTGGATAACAGGCCAATGCGCATGGAAGAGTTCGAAGCCCTGACGGGCCAGACAATTTTTGTAAGCGCCACTCCGGCTGACTATGAACTGGAGAAAAGCGAAGGAGTTTTTGTTGACCAGGTGATTCGTCCGACCGGTCTGCTCGATCCTCCCATTGAAGTTCGTCCCAGCCTTAATCAGATTGATGATCTTATGTCGGAGATAAGACAAAGGGCAAAATCAGGGGAGCGAACTCTGGTCACCACTATTACAAAAAGGATGGCCGAGGAACTTACTACTTACCTGCTGAAATATGATATAAGGTGCAGGTATATCCATTCGGATATTGATACGCTTGAAAGGATCGATATAATGGAAGGCCTCAGGACAGGTGACTTTGATGTTCTTGTAGGGGTCAACCTTTTAAGGGAAGGCCTTGATCTGCCGGAGGTATCACTTGTCGCAATTCTAGATGCCGACAAGGAAGGTTTTCTCAGATCAGCCCGTTCCCTGACCCAGACTGCCGGACGGGCAGCCAGAAATCTTAACGGCAAAGTAATTATGTATGCTGATGTAATTACAGGCAGCATGCAGGAGACTATTAATGAAACAAACAGGAGAAGGGAAAAACAGCTTGGATACAATGAGAAAATGGGTATTACTCCTCGTCAGATCACCAAGAAAACAGGAACAATACTCAGCGGTCTCTCGAAAAAGGGTATTGCAGTCAAGGCTTACGTTGAACCTGAAAAACTGGATATTGCTGCCGATCCCGTCGTTAGGTTTATGAACGGGGAAGCACTTGATAAAGCAATTGAAAAAGCGAGGAAGAACATGGAAAAAGCAGCATCAGAACTCGACTTCATAGAAGCTGCAAGGTTCAGGGATGAAATGAATGAACTGCAAAAACTCAGGAGAACCAGATCCTGATATGCAAACAGATCAACGTTTGGCAGACCAGCCGGTTTTTGTTCCTTTTGAGTTATTTACATAAGTACCTGACATGGCATTGTCGAAAACCTGCCCTTCATATAAGTTACCGTTAATGATAAATGAAATTGAATCGCCCTTTATTTTTCCTTCGGAAACATCGGATATCCTGTTCCCCGATTTATAGGTTCCTGTGAAATACTGGAATTCCTGATTCAGGACAAGATCTCCGTTATCCATCTTCCAGTTCCCGGCAACTTTGGCAGGAATGATCCACAGAAATGCAGTATTCCAGCTGTTCCAGTTCTCTTCAGTGGTCACTTCCAGATCGGCTTTCCATTCTCCCATGGTGAAGGTATTGGAAACTATCCTTGTCCCCGGTTTCAGGTCAAGCAGGCGGGGCCTTAGCTTAAGGTTTATCTCAGGAAGAAGGAACATCGTGATCACTGTGGCTTTTGAAAGATCAGTTTCATAGAGATCGGCTTTGATGAACTGTGCTTTTTCAGAAACACCCTCCCTGGCTGCATTTTCCCTTGACAGGGTGACCATATCGGGATTATATTCTACGCCCAGGGCTGTAGCTCCCAACTTTGCAGCAGTTATAACTGTGCGGCCATCACCTGATCCGAGGTCTATGACATAATCGTCGGGGGTGACTTTTGCAATTTCCAGCATCTTGTCAACAAGTTCCTGCGGAGTTGGAACCCAGACTACATCCTTGCCCTGCTGGCCGATATGCGGTTCATATCCTGTGGATGATTTGTTTCCCTGAGCCTGAAGGCCGGCTGAAATAAAAGAGAAGATAATAAAAGCAGCCAGTGAGATCTTTAAAAATCTTGTTTTCATAATTGACGTTTTTTATTTCAACTTCACCAAAAGGTTTAAAATTATGAAATTAAAATTGATTTCTGATCAATCCGTGAACATAGTTTGCAATCGCCAGTGATGATGTCAGCCCGGGTGATTCGATGCCTATCAGATTAATAAATCCGGGATTTCCCCTTTCGCTTTCTTCCCTGATATAAAAATCCCTTACAGGCTCTCCCTTCTTTTGAATTTTAGGTCTTATACCTGCCATTTCAGGAGAAATATCCCCAAATTCAAGGAAGGGAAGGAATTTCTTCGCCGAATTGTAGAAAGCTTCATGCTTTTCAGCAGATACTGTATAATCGTAGATGTTTGTATCAAGATATGTTACGTCGGGCCCGAGTTTTACACCTCCGGCCATATCGATAGTCACATGGATCCCGATTCCTTCAAGATTTTGAACCGGCACCGGATAAACAAGCCTTTTAATAAGACGGTTTTTGGGAGGATTGAGACGGAAATATTCCCCTTTACAAAACTGTATCTTAAGATTATCATCCCTAATGCCAGCCATTTCCGAGATCTTATCCGAGGTCAGTCCGGCGGAATTTATAACGAGCCTGCTTGTAAATGAAAACACGTTTCCATCATTGCCGGTTGTTGTTATCTCATAACCGTTACTGATTTTCCTGATACCTGTAACTTCACTTCCATAGACAATCTGTGCTCCGTTGTTTATTGCACCGGATTCATAGCTTTTCATAAGGGAGTGAGAATCAACAATACCGGTTGATGGTGAATATAATGCTTTCAGGGCAAAAACATCAGGTTCCAGTCTGGCGATATCGACTTGGTCGAGTGTCAGCAGATCTTCCACTCCATTATTGAAAGCAGTCTTTCTGATCCCTTCTATAATTGGGATTTCGTCTTCTGAAGTAGCTACAATGAGCTTACCGCAATTATTGAAAGGAATGTCGTGTTTTATGCAGTAATCATATAGAAGCCCCTTGCCTTCAACACAAAGTCTCGATTTCAGACTGTTTCCCGGATAGTATATACCTGCATGAATGACCTCGCTGTTCCTGCTGCTTGTTTCCTGGCCGAAAGAAAGATGCTTTTCGAGCACGAAAACATTGTCAGATACCTGGGAAATTCTCCTCGCAATTGCCAGTCCGACAACTCCTGCCCCGATTATTGTTACTTCAGCATCCATCTGCTTCAATTTTCGAAATGTTTGTACACAAATCTAAATAATTCCGGCAATTCTTATTATATCTTTGTTAAAGCTCACAACCTGAAAAAAATTCTGAATGATTAATTTCTTAATAATAAATATGCCTGAAATGAAAAAGATCTGTTTGATTTTTATGGTCATGATGCTCTGGTCATGCAGCCAGAAACGCGAAAAAGAATGGAAGCTTGTATGGTCTGACGAATTCAGCTACTCAGGATTGCCTGATACTTCAAACTGGTCAAACGAGACCGGTTTTGTTAGGAACAATGAGCTTCAGTATTATACATCAGGAAGAATAGAGAATTCTGTAGTTGACGGAGAGAATCTGATGATCATCGGAAGGAAGGAGAACTATGATTCCGCCGGTTATACTTCAGCAAGTCTGACAACCGATGGCAAACACAGCTGGACCTATGGCAGGATAGAGGCCAGGATGAAACTTCCAAAAGGTCAGGGGATGTGGCCGGCCTTCTGGATGCTGGGTCAGAATGTCCATCAGGTCGGATGGCCCAGGTGCGGAGAAATAGATATAATGGAGCATATAAATAGCGAGGATATCCTGTATGGCACCCTGCACTGGTATAACAACGACCATGTATCGTCAGGCACCAGGATTCCATGCGAGGTATCGAAGTTCCATAATTATGCCGTTGAATGGGACAAGGATTCAATCCGCTGGTTCCTGGATGGGACAAGATACCACGGAGTTTGCATAAAGGACAGCATAAACAGCACGGGAGAATTCCACAAGCCGCATTATGTTATCCTTAATCTGGCGATAGGTGGCTCATGGCCTCAAAATCCGGATGAGACCACCGGGTTCCCCGATACTGTTTTCGTTGATTATGTTCGGGTATATCAGAAATAACATGCTTTCTGTCCGATGCAGATCAATATGATACAGCCGTCAATTCAAAACTGCAGTTTGTAAAGCCACCCAAGGTAATTCCGGCCGGGTTTATTAAATTAATCGCAAAATTAAACCTGACCTCTCCGGCCTCATTGAATTGTTCTGATTTTGAATTGCTTATTAACCTGTTGCAAGTGTCATGAAAGCAAAAATTCTCTCAACTGTGATACTGATAATTTTTCAGATATCTGCTTTGACGGCAGGCGAAACAGTTCAATCTTCATCCATCAGGACAAAGTTTTTTTCAAAACAGGAACAGGATACAGCGCGGATAAACAGGCTGATAAAAAAAGGGTTCACAATTCTTTCTTCCAAAAAAGGGGCATTTGACCAGGCAAAGGTATATATCGACAGCGCCGTGCTGCTTTGCGAAAGAAAGAATATCAATATCCCTTCCGATCTACATCTTCTTCTTGCTCAGTATCATTACCACACTGGAGATCTGAGAAGCGCTTCTGAAGAAGCTGCGCTTGCACTCAAAGGGTCAGCTGAAAACAGCGAGATGGAAATACTGGCAAGGACAAATCTTTTCCTGGGTGACTATTACAGACGCACCGGGTTATATCAGGAAAGTCTTGAATATTATTCAAATGCAATTTCAATTGCGCAAAAGGCAAAGCTGAAGCAAATAATTGCGCTAAGTTATCTCGGACAGGCAAATGTTTACAATACTATTGATGATGTAAAGAATTACAGGGAAAACCTTAAACTTATGGTAAATGCAGCTATTGAAGAATATGACTCTTCTTTCATTGAGGCAGGGTACCACAGGCTTGGTTCATCCTTTCTTGGAGATACTTCCACCTCGGCGGTGCGCGACTTCAGGATGAGTGACTCATTGTTACGGAGAAGCATTTCAGTTTCAACCAGGATCAGGGATACCTTCTATATTTCCCTTTCAACTGCCAATCTGGGATGGAATTTCTACCTTCAGAAGATGTACGATTCTTCCATATTCTGCTATGAAAGGTCATTGAAATACAGCCTGCCAGGCAGATTATATTCAATCGCAGCCAATTCCCTGGGAAACCTGGGAACAATTTACCGTGATCTTGGCCATAATGACAAATCCCTGCAGTTCTATAAGAAAGGCATTCAGACGGCCATGAAGGATAATGATCTTTATGAACTATGGTGGATATACAGGGATATGAGTGAATTGTATCTCAAATCAGGAGACACATCAGGAGCTTTCAGGAATTATGTGCTTTTTAAAAAATATTCCGATGCATATAATAAAGGAGTCAGCTCCCAGGGGCTTGCGGATGCAAGGCTCAGATATGAGGCCGACACCCATAACAAGGAAGTTGAGTTGTTGTCGCTCAGACTTAAGAACAACAGACTGTTGAATTATGGTTTTGCCGGGTTAATAGTCCTTCTTTCATTTCTAGGGCTCATGATTTTCAGGGAATCCAGACTTAAAAACAAGAGACGGATAAGTGAGATGAACCGGAAAATCTCCGAAATCACACAGGCCAACCTCCGGCAGCAGATGAATCCTCATTTTATCTTCAATACCCTGAATTCGATCCAGTACTACATGTATCAGCATGACAAGATCTCTACAAACAATTACCTGACCAAGTTCTCAAGTCTTATGCGTAAAGTGCTGGATAATTCACAGCATACTTCAGTGCCTTTAAGTGATGAGCTTAGCGCCTTAAACCTCTATCTGGAGCTTGAATCAATAAGGTTCAGGGATAAGTTCGATTACATGATAACCATTGACGAAGATATTGATCCTCTTATGTACAAGGTTCCCACGATGCTGATCCAGCCTTATGTCGAGAATTCAATTACACACGGACTGATACCCATGGAAGGAAAAGGAAAGGTGAACGTTGATCTGAAGCTTCATAATGATTCAATCCTGTGCACAATTGAAGATAACGGCATAGGCCGGGATGCCTCAAGGGAAAAGAACAAAGCCAGGGAAGGAAATCACAATTCGCTTGGGACCCGGATTACTGAATCCCGTCTTGACCTTGTAAATGAACTTTACGGAACAAGTCTTTGTGTTGAATATACCGATTTGAAAAATGAAAGCGGAGAACCTGCAGGAACAAGGGTTGAGATACATATACCGATCATAACATGAACAGAAGACTTAAAACAATTATTGTCGATGATGAACAAGATGCAGTAGGTTTTATAGATTCAATCATCGGAGAATATTGTAAATCCCTCGTGGTAGTAGGGACGGCCCACAATGTCCTGCAGGGAGTTGCTGAAATAAATGAGAAGAAGCCAGATCTGGTTTTTCTCGATGTTGAAATGCCTAATGGTACAGGTTTTGACCTGCTGGCACAATTCCCTGAAAAGGATTTTGATGTTATTTTTATAACAGCTTTTAACCATTATGCTATCAAAGCAATCAAATTCAGTGCAGTCGACTATATCCTTAAGCCTATAAATATTAATGAATTCATTGAATCTGTTGATCGTGTAGTCAGGAAGAGGTCTGAAAGGGTTACTGGGGGCAATGAAAACCTGAGGGTTCTTATGGAGAATCTAAGATCATCGCTTCCGACAAGACTGGCGATCCCGACAGCAGACGGGATGGAATACCTTAATCCGAAAGACATAATAAGGATTGAAGCGGACAGGAGCTACTCATGGTTCTACATGACCGGAAACAGGAAGATCCTTGTGTCAAAGCATCTCAAGGAATTTCAGGAGCTTCTTGGCGACAGGTCATTCTTCAGGGCTCATAATTCCCATCTCATCAACCTGAAATATGTCAGGAAGTTCATCAGAAAAGAGGGTGGTTATATTGAGATGGCCGACAATGAGATGATTCCTGTTTCGAGGAATAGAAAAGATTTGTTCCTTGCCCATATGGCGAAATTCAAAGGATAAAAAGAAGGGGCTTTGGAAAGCCCCTGTTGTTAAATACAAACCTGAAACCAGTACGGCCGGTCGGCCTGATGAAATTTTTATCTCGAAGCGATTGCTTCGGTCGGATTATTTAAAAGCATCGGGAAGAAAGCAGCAATAAGTTGTGTGGCCTCAAGTTCAGGCCTTTTTCCCTGTGTTATCAGTTTCTGATGGAAATATTCAGCTCTGTTCAGCTCATCATCGGATGTTTTGTATCCATCCTTTGCGAATTCGCTTCCGAGTTTTTCAACACCGAAATATCTCTCGTTACAGACATACTGAACTGATAATTTGTCGGAAAGGACAACATACTTCTTGCATTTACGGTCTTTACAAATTGCAACCGTTACCTTCATAGGTGAGTTTTCGTAGCTTATGACATAAGCCTTGCAGGCTTCTCCCTTCACAGGGACAGCGTAGTCAGCAGTTTCGATTTTGTAGTCTCCAAGGGCAGTGAAGGATTTTCCTTCTGCAACAACTTTCCCTGCAAATGATGCAGCACAAAGGGCAAACGCAAATACTGCGAAAAAAAACATTCTTTTCATGGCTTAAAGAATTAATTGATAATTAAAACACTTATAATTTTCTGTCCAAAATTTCCTTCTTTTCCTTTGAGTTATGTCCAATCATAAACTCATACCGAAATTATTCTGAATAATATTAATGGAAAATAGCGGTTTAACAGTTGGCAGTTTTGAGTCAACAAATGGCAGGAAGAAATGATGAAAACTGTTTAAGAACAATATGGATGAGCTTTTTACCGTTTTAAATTAAACAATCCGGACTATGAAAAACAAACGAAATACAGGTGCTAAAACCACCAAATTTGTCAGGGTTGATAATTCCACCTGGATAGAAACAGATATCTGGGTACCTGACGAGGTTGCAAGAATTCAGTTTTTGCAAAAGGTGCAGCTTACAAAACCTGGTACATTTTCAGGTCAGCCAGGTAATGGTAATTTTGTAGTAAAGAGTTGAGCGGGAGTAGATAATTACTTTGTTTCGAAGAAGCCCCAATATTGGGCTTCTTTTTTTTTGGTCAAAATGTAACAGAAGTGCCGGTTTTCTTACAATAGATTCAAACCTTGTTGATCTAATGGTCTCATCTGATTCAATAATTCAGGTGGCTTCAGCGGCCGTCATATAAAGGATCAGTCTTTTTACCTGATCTTTACAATAAATCAATTAATTTTGTTACATCACCAATGGTAAAGTTCGTATGGAATATTATGATCTTATAAAAACAAGGGAAAGCATAAGGAATTATGATCCGGAGAAGCCTGTACCGGGCGATGTTCTTGTCAGAATTCTTGAAGCTGGAAGGCTTGCACCTTCTGCATGCAATAACCAGCCGTGGAGATTTCTTGTTATATCATCACGGGAAATGCTGGCAAAAGTCAGGGATTGTTACGATCGTGAATGGTTTAAGCAGGCGCCCTGTGTTCTGGTGATTGTCGGATTGAAAGATAAAGCCTGGGTTCGAAGTTTTGACGGATACAATTCTGTTGAGACAGATGTTGCTATCGCCATGACACATATTATGCTTGCCGCGGAAAATGAAGGAGTAGGGGCATGCTGGATAGCGAATTATAATCCATCCCTTCTGCGCAAAGCCTTGAATATTATTGATAATCAGGTTGTTTATGGCATTACTCCCCTGGGTTATCCGAAAGAAGGCTTCAGGAAGGCTGCAAATAAGAAAAGAAAGTCTTACGGGGAAATTGTTGACTATCTTTAGGCAAGCTTATGAATTAACCGGTGTATTATACCATGTTCAAGTCACACCGCCTTGAAAGGAGGAGCTGGTGCAAATCACCTTCAGATTGGGTGGATAAAACAATTAGTATAACCAACGAAAAAGGGTATCCTTTCGAAATACCCTTTATTTTTTGTCGGGGTGATCACGCCACGGGCGTGACGGCCCTGGCGCCTGAGGCGCCATGCGCCAGCCAACTGCGATGTTAATGTCGTTCAGGAATCTTTCAGCACCTCT
>JAAYUS010000236.1 GCA_012517605.1 Bacteroidales bacterium | reverse complement strand
GGTGGAGAAAAGTCTTTTGAAATCGTTCTGAAGATTTTCCCTGCAGACCGATAAGTCTTTGCATGAATTCCTTAACTGGGAAGCTGCCTCAATGAATCTCGGATTGCTGCTACTGACGGGAAGCCTTTTCAATATCCCTTTTGACCAGAAATCAACAACGCATTCATCATCCGGTTCGTACATTATCAGACTTCCTGCAAAATAAAGGAGCATATTATACCCCTTTAACACTGACTTTTCGTCTTTTAGATTTTTGATTATCATAAATTTATTTCTCAGGATTATGACAGGCCGTGTTCAGGCATCATATTCGCCGTAATTCCTGATAATAAACCGGATAATTGCTGCTTTGTTCAAAGGATTTATTCTTGCAGGCAATTATTTTTTGAAATCTGCCATTTCGTGCGGATATTCATCGTTGTCGATCTTGTGCTTGATCTCCCTGAAAGCCTTCACAGTATATTCCACATCTTCAAGTGAATGCACAGCTGTGGGAATAAGCCTGAGCATGACGACATCCCTGGGAACCACAGGATAGATCACTACTGAACAGAAAATATTGTAATTTTCCCTGAGGTCATAAATGAGCTGTGTTACCTGGGTAAGGGCACATTTGAAGAAAACAGGAGTAACAGGCGACTGTGTCCTTCCAAGATCAAGCCCTGCCTCTCTCAATCCCTTCTGAAGAGCATTGACAATAATCCAGAGCTTTTCACGGTATTCGGGGTGAGCCTGGATCAGTTCAAGTCTCCTGATTGCACCAAGAGTCATTGCCATTGGAAGCGATTTCGCATATATCTGTGAACGTAGATTGAACCTCAGGTAATTAACCACCTCTTTTGTGCTGGCAACAAAGCCTCCGATTCCAGCCATCGATTTTGCAAATGTTGCAAAATAGACATCTATATCATCCTGAACACCAAAATGTTCACCTGTTCCTTTTCCGTTGGCTCCCATTGTTCCGAATCCGTGGGCATCATCAACGAGGAAGCGGAAACTGTATTTCTTTTTAAGGGCAGCAATCTCGTTAAGTTTGCCGAGGTCACCCGCCATTCCGAATACGCCTTCGGTTATTACAAGGATTCCTCCTCCCGATTCCTGAGTAAGTTTTGTCGCCCTCTGCAGCTGTTTTTCACAACTTTCAATATCATTGTGCGGGAAGACAAAACGTTTTCCGAAATGCAGCCTCAATCCGTCCATTATGCAGGCATGCGATTCGGAATCATAAACAATTACATCATGTCTGTCAACAAGAGCGTCAATGATTGAAACCATTCCCTGATACCCGTAGTTAAGCAGGTATGCATCTTCTTTTCCGACAAAATCGGCAGCCATTCTTTCAAATCTCTCATGGTTTGTAGTTTGTCCCGACATCATTCTTGCACCCATGGGATAAGCAAGGCCATATTGCGCGGCAAATTCAGCGTCGGCTTTCCTTACTTCAGGGTTGTTGGCCAGTCCCAGGTAATTGTTAAGGCTCCAGGTAAGAACTTCTTTCCCCCTGAACCTCATTCTTGGCGCTATCTCACCTTCAAGTTTGGGAAACATGAAATAGCCATCAGCTATATCTGAATACTGTCCCAGTGCACCTTTGTCCGTTTTGAT
>JAAYUS010000235.1 GCA_012517605.1 Bacteroidales bacterium | reverse complement strand
GGAGGAGTTAAGGCCAGATCTTCAAATTTCTGGGCTGACATGCTTAATGTTAAAAGCATGGCCATTAAAAAAATCAATGATTTCTTCATAATTCGGTGATTGTTTTAAAACAGGGTTAGTTAATTTGATCAGATATATTGACATTAGACAATTTAATGACCGGATTTATTTCATTTGTTTAATTACATTTGTTTTTAGGTTAAAAATGTATTTTGATACCAGTAAGCATAAGCAAAAAGATTTGGATATTCGGAAAAGATATTTTTTACAGGATTTTCCTCTTTTTAATTTCCCCCTTTCCTGTTTCCCCCAGGGGGGAAAGGCGGTTGAAAAGGGCTTCTCCTTCCCATGTGGGGGAAAAGCGGGAAGAGGGTAAAAGCTGCTCTTAATTTAATGATTTATTTGATATTTTTGATTACCATATAGTTATAAAATGCAAACTGAAAACCACCTGCTCCAGAAGCGTGTAAATCTATTTGACGGAATAATGATCGTTGCCGGTGCAATGATAGGTTCCGGTATCTTTATAACAAGTGCCGATATTGCCAGAACTGTGGGATCACCTGGCTGGATGATGGTAGTATGGCTGATAACGGGGATCATAACCGTGATAGGGGCGATAAGCTATGGAGAGCTGGCATCGATGATGCCTGATGTGGGAGGACAGTATGTATATCTCAGGGAAGCCTACCACCCGTTGATAGGTTTTTTGTTCGGATGGACTACATTTCTTGTAATTCAGTGCGGTTCGATCGCCGCAGTTGCTGTAGCTTTTGCCAAATTCACAGGTGTCCTTGTTCCTTGGATATCCGACAGGAACATTCTTCTTGCAGCCGGACCTCTTAAGATAAACAGTACAATGGTAGTGGCAATTGCGATGATAGCATTTCTGACATGGCTGAATACAAGAGGAATTGTAACTGGCAAGACTGTAGTAAACATCTTTACTTCCACCAAGGTGATAGCTTTGTTCGGATTCATACTTATAGGCTTTTTTGCAACAAAGGCTTTGTCATCGTGGGAGATCAACAAGGAAATGTTCTGGGCAGCAGGTAGGCTCGGTGAGAACAACCAGGTAATGCCGCTTACCGGCTTTGCCCTTGTCGCTGCCGTTGCAACGGCTCTTGTTGGTTCGCTCTTCTCCGCCGATGCATGGTATAATGTGACATACATCTCGGGAGAGGTAATCAATCCCCGGCGGACTGTTCCGCTCAGCCTTATTTTCGGAACACTTATTGTATCAGTCATTTACCTGTTCACCAACTGGGTATATATAAGGGTACTCCCTCTGTCTGGTTCGCCCGATGGAGCTGATGTCATCTCAAGAGGAATACAATATGCAACCGACGACAGGGTGGCGACTTCAGCAATGAGTGTCGTCTTCGGCGATTATGCTGCAATAATAATGGCAGTATTCGTAATGGTAAGCACATTCGGATGCAACCATGGTCTCATACTGGCAGGGCCGCGGGTTTATTATGCCATGGCAAAGGACGGGCTCTTTTTCAG
>JAAYUS010000234.1 GCA_012517605.1 Bacteroidales bacterium | reverse complement strand
TACACCGTTTAGCAGAAGAAGCTTTTTCTCCGGATCATAGAATCCTTTTATTTCGATATTCCTTTTACCATCAAGATTGTTATAAAGGTTGATGTCAGCCACCTTGCTTCCTGAATTCCATGCCGAGAGCAGTGACATATCACCAAATTCCTCTCCCAGCAGCGAAAAGTTATTTATTTTGATATTGCTTTCAATCAATGGATTACTGAGAGCAGATGATATCAGCACATTACCGTTTACCGTTCCTCCGGGATTCAGCAGCATTCCGGTACTCTGATCTTTCGGATTCTTTTCGCCAAGTTGTCCGAGCGGACTTAATTCAATGCCCCTGAACAGTAATTTAAGGGTGTCGGCAGAGTTTCCGGAAACAGTGCCGTCGACAGCATATGAATTGTACCTGCTTGCCACAATGAACCTGTCGATCCTGGTAACATTCGAATCTATCGTAATCACCGACTTCTTTACTTTCCAGAGGTTGTTTTTGTTGTATATTTCCGAAGAGTCAATATCAATTTTCAAGAATGTACTGCCCTGCCCGTTTTCCTTCTTCAGAATTGCTCCCCTGGCAATAAATTCTCCCTTGCCGGAAATCTTGTCTTTGTTATCCCAGCCGAGTCTGAACTGAAAAATATCGGGTATCGTATTAAACTCTATCCTGAAATTTTCAAGCTCCTGCTGACCCAGTAGGCTGAAATCCGAACTGTTCAGATCTGCCCGGAATTTATCTCCTGAATATTCTGCGTCAATTGCCAGATCATTCAGGATGTTGTTCCTGTAGTTCAATGTTTTTGCCTTTGCCTTAATCCTTAAAAGGCTGTCCTGGTAAACAGATCCTTCGACACTGCTTTTTTCTGAAAGCAGCAACTTTGTCCTGAAGAATCTGTTTATCTTATCCGTATTCTTGAAATTAAGGGCAAAAGCGAATTCATTTTTCGGACCTTTTTTATTCTGGGCAGGAGGTTTGAACTTGGAAGGCATAATTGCCGACATCGCTTTCCTCACAAATGTTCCTAATTCGCTGAATTTATAACTGCCCCTCAGATCAGCGTCCATGAAATCAGTTCTAACTGAAATTGCCGGGTTCCCATTTTCGTTAAAGGCCTTAAGCGAGAAATCATAAAGGTCAAGTTTGTTCCCGTACTTGGTCAGCGTGGAATTCAGCATTTTTATTTCTCCGAAGAGATTATCAAAATTATTACCCCTGAAATTTGCCGTCAGAAGTGCAGAAAGGCGCGAAGTTGAATCCTTTTTATCAAAATTCAGTTTATAAAGATCCGATTTGCCCAGATTCAGGGTGAAGTCAAATTCCGGAAGATCATTGCTGAAATCAAACATTCCAAGAAGGTCAAGCTTTATATTGTCATCCGATATTTTTATACTCCCGTCCCAGGTTTTTTCGGTGAAAAGGCCATTAAGCTCCACATTGCGGTAAACATAGTGGTTTACATCAACACTGTCTATCTTTCCTGAGATGCTGCCCGATATCTTATTGCCGGAAGTGGCAAACCCGTCGACATTGGTGACCATGCTTAGTTTCCCAAGCAATTCATGGTTGTCAGTTATCTTTCCAAGGTCAATGCTGGTCCCTTTAACAAGACCTTTTATCCTGAACTTGTTATTTCCCTCGGGCCTGAATGAGATGTCGGTGCTCAGGTTTCCCGTTTCAGTTCCGAGCCGGCCATATGTGACAAAATCAGTTGTAAAACCTGTAAAGCTTCCGTTGAAGGAAACATTGCCAAGTTTGTAAAGTATTGGCGGGAATCCGGATAGTTTACCCTTGATTGTCTTCAGCTTTTCGAAATCCTTTGCATTGGTTGTGAAACTGTTAACACCAATATGGATAAAGGTGTCCTCTATCCGGGGAAGCCCTGAAAGGTCAAAGCTGCAGTTAACGGTGCTGTAATCACCGTATGCAATTTTTATATTTCGTCCTTTAAGCTCTGAAAGAGTGCCCGATACCCTTCCCGACAATTCAACCCATCCGCTGAAAAGGTCAAGTGAAGGAACAAAATATCTCAGGTCAGCGCCGCTGAGTGATGATTTTCTGAGGACGATGTCGAGTCTCACATCATCCTTGAAATTACGGAAAGAGCCAATTGTATCAGCATCCAGGACAACCCTGTCGGCGTTTATTATTGAACTGTCAAGATAAAGGAACACATCCCTGAAAATCTTATCTTCACCAGCCAGGATAACCTTGCTGTTCATGCTCCGCACAAGAAATCCCTTCGATTCAGTAAATCCCAGGTCGGTTACAGAAAAAGTGACTGAGTCATCAAGGATCCTGAAGTCTTCGACATTGCCGTTTATACCATTAAGCTTCAGATGGCTGAAGTCGATCCTGTTTTCAATCTGCTTTGAATTTCTGTCAATAAGGCTGAATGATCCGTCTTTCAGCGTTACCTGTTTAAATGATATTGTCGTTTTTGCTTTTCCGGGCGACTTTTCAGTACCTGAAATCATCTGAAGGTAACGTTCAAGATTCATCACTCCGGTCGTGTCGGTAACAAGTGCAAATTCAGGTTTTGTAAGTCCGATATGCCCGAACCTGAATATGTTCCTTTTCAGGTTAATCCCTGTTATCCAGGCAGTCATATCGGCCGCATAGATCATTGTATCCTGGTTGTGGTCCTTTACAAGCAGATCTTTTAATTCGATCTTATTGAAGAATTTATATTCAAACCTGCCGATTGCAACTGTCGATTTTATCTGATCAGAAATGTGACCTGTGATCCTTTTTACCATAAAAGTCTGAACTTCAGGGATCCTGAGAAGGAGGGAAAAAAAGGTCGGGACCAGCAGCAATATACCGATCAGGATCATCAGATACTTAAAAGATTTTTTAATAGTTTTGAGCATTCAAAAACAAGAAAAAAATCAATATTCAAATTAACCCTAAATATACGTAAAAATCAAAGTTCCCCATGGGAGTCACTATACTTGCCATAGAATCCTCATGTGATGATACTTCGGCTGCCGTTCTGAGGGATGGTTTCATCCTTTCAAACCTTATTGCAGGGCAGGAGATACATATGGCTTATGGCGGCGTGGTTCCCGAGCTTGCCTCCAGGGCACATCAGGCAAATATTGTGCCGGTAACTGATTTAGCCCTTAAAAGAGCCGGTGTGGCCGCCAATGAAATTGATGCTGTGGCTTTTACAAGAGGCCCTGGTCTGCTCGGATCTCTTCTCGTTGGCACTTCTTTTGCCAAAGGATTTGCACTTGCCCGCAGGATTCCTCTGATTGAAGTCAATCATTTGCAGGCTCATGTTCTTGCACATTTCATCCTTGAAAGGGAAAAGGAAAACCGTGTTCCTTCATTCCCGTTCCTTTGCCTCCTGGTTTCAGGTGGCCATACCCGAATAATCCTGATGAAAAGCCACCTCGAAATGCAGGTTCTTGGAAACACTATTGACGATGCAGCTGGCGAGGCTTTTGATAAATGCGGCAAAATTATGGATTTCCCTTATCCATCGGGTCCTCTCATCGACAGGTTGGCCGCTGCCGGTAACAAAAATGCCTTCAGGTTTGCAAAACCTCACGTAAAGGGCCTTGACTTCAGTTTCAGCGGACTCAAGACAAGCTTCCTTTATTTTCTTCGCGACAGGCTGAAGGAAGATCCTGATTTCATAGAAAAGAACAAGGCTGATCTTTGCGCTTCCCTTCAGGATACGATAGTTACCATCCTCATGACCAAGCTTGTAAAGGCCTCCCAGCTTACAGGGATAAGAGAGATTGGAATAGCAGGCGGTGTTTCTGCAAATTCAGGTCTTAGAAATGCGCTTGTCAGGGAAGGGGAAAAGAGAGGCTGGAACCTGTTCATACCTCATTTCAGCTATACAACGGATAATGCTGCCATGATAGCCATTGCAGGTTATTACAAATATCTCAGGGGTGAATTCACAGGACAGGATGTGGTTCCCCTGGCTCGTTTCTGATGATCTTAAAAACATTTATATGAAAAGCACTGATCTTTCATTCCTCGTTCTCGGTGCAGGAGCGATCGGAGGAATAACGGCCGCCCTCCTCAGAAAAAACGGCTATGACGTTGAAATCCTTTGCCGGGATAAGGAATATGCATCCCTTATTTCTGACAAAGGATTGTCAATAAGCGGAATATGCGGCAGTTTTACAGTCAGGGTTCCTTCTTACTCATCTGCCTCAGAAATCAGCAGCAAAAAGGACATAATACTCCACGCCACCAAGGCTACAGATATGTCAGCAGCACTCAGTGATGCTCTTCCTGTTCTGAAGGAGTCGGGATTTGTGGTTTCCATGCAGAACGGGATCTGTGAAGATGAACTGGCTTCCATGGCAGGCACTGAAAGAATAATAGGATGTGTAACCGGATGGGGTGCTACGATGGAATCAAGAGGTGCTCTGTCAATGACATCCGCAGGAGATTTTATCCTTGGGTATCCTGCAAAGCCGCCGGATGATTTCCTTGACATCCTCTCAGAAGCCCTTTCAGTAATTGTACCTGTAAGGACGACCGACAATATTATGGGACATCTTTATTCAAAGCTGGTAATAAATTCATGCATAACTTCACTGGGTGCCATATGCGGCCTTTATCTGGGAGACATGCTCAGGATCAGGAAGGTCAGGAAAATATTCATCGAAATAATAAGGGAAGCTGTATCTGTTGCTGATAAAATGGGGATCAGGATTGAAGTTTTTGGCGGAAGGCTCGATTTCAGGAAATTTCTGAGCGGAACGGGTTTTATTGCCGAACTCAGAAGACATGGCCTAATCAGACTCATCGGGTTCAAATACAGACGGCTTAAATCATCAAGCCTTCAGTCGCTTGAAAGGGGTAAAAAGACAGAAATAGACTACCTTAACGGTTATATAGTGCACAACGCAATGAAATATAATCTCGCTGTTCCCGTTAATTCAGTTGTTGTGGATATGATACATGAGATTGAGTCAAAAAAGAGGGAGATAACTCCTGAAAACTTCAGTGATAAATCTTTTAACAGGTTTAACTGAGTATTTTTGACTGAACTGCATAATTAGGTTTACACAGCATTATTGTTATGAATATAGTAAAGATCCCGGCTGAAAAGACTACACCTGAAGTGGAATTGAATCCCAATGGCTCAATAAGGATAAAGGGACGTTCAATTCATGAAAACATCCGCGACTTCTTCAATCCGATTGAGGAATGGATCGGGGATTATGTAGATAATGATCCGGCAGAGGTGACAACAATCGATGTTAATCTTGAATACTTCAACAGTGCCACGGCAAAGGCGCTTTTAAATATTCTGCAGAAACTCATCCGGGTTCAGCTGAAAAGCAGAAAGCTCGTAGTCAACTGGTATTATGAAGAGGGTGATGAAGATCTGCAGGAACGAGGAGAATATTTTGCCTCTGTTCTTAAAATCCCGTTCAACTTCAGGGTGGTCAGATGATCTTCGAAAATGCCTGCTCAAGATCTTTAATAAGACATTCCGGTTCATCAAGCCCGATATAAAACCTTATCAGATTTGCTGAAAATCCATCTTTTGTCCGCTCTTCGTCGAACGACATTGCAGGAAATACAAGCGATTCATGTCCTCCCCATGAGACTCCAATAAGAAATTGCTTCAGGCTGTTGACAAAGAGCTCGGTTTTGCTTCTGTCATTTGTTTTAAGCCTTACAGAAAGAAGACCTGTTGGTTTTTGCATCTGTTTTTTTGCCAGCTCATACTGTGGATGCGCTGAAGACAAGGGATATATCACCTCAGATACGGCAGGATGATTTTCAAGATATTCAACTACTTTGATGACAGTGGCGGAGATCCTGTCAATCCTGGCAGGAAGGGTTCTCAGCCCCCTAAGCATCAGCCATGCATTGAATGGTGATATAATACCTCCAAGTCCCATATACTCATTGTTGAATATCCTTGTGATGTTGGAAGTTGATCCGCAGACAATTCCTGCAACAATATCGCTGTGGCCTCCGAGATATTTACTTGCGGAATGAAGTATAATGTCAATGCCCATTGATGAGGGTGATTGTGAAAGCGGAGAGGAATAGCTGTTGTCGATGAGTGTGGTCAGGTTGTGTGACCTTGCAATTTTTGCGACAGCCTCAATGTCCTGCAGTTCGAAAGTCAGCGAATTCGGACTTTCAAGATAAATGATCTTTGTTTCAGGCCTGATCGCGTTCTCAAAATTGCCGGGATCAGTTCCGTCGACAAATGTTGTTTCGACGCCAAACCTTGGCAGGAATCTTGTCATAAGTATGTTCGTCCAGCTGTAATTGTTTCTTACGCTTACGATATGATCTCCCGACCTTACAAATGATATTACAGCCGAGGATATGGCAGCCATTCCGCTCGCAAAAGCCAGAGCTTCTTCAGTCTCTTCCAGTGCAGCGATCTTTTTGCATAAAATGTCAACTGTCGGATTATTGCCCCTCGAATAGATATAACTCTCCTTCTCCGAGGCTATTGCCTTTTTCAGTTCAGCCACACTGCTGAATGCGAAGTTGCTTGTCTGGAACAACGGCGGGGTAATTGCATTGAAATATTTCTCCCGTTCCTCTCCTAGATGGTTGATTATGTAGGAAATGTCTTTCATGTTTCGTCAGTATTTTTAATTCCGGAGTATTTCTTTTTAAAATACAAATAAAAGGGGATTCCGAGAAGAAGGAATCCTGCTCCGACTGCCATGTGCAATGGCTTGTTTATCATTATGTTGAATAAAAACCAGATATTTATCAGAATGAAAATAAGCGGAGTCACAGGATAGCATATTGTTCTGTAGGCTCTTTCAGTGTCCCTGTATTTTCTTCTGAAGATAAAGATGCCTGCTGCTGCCAGTGTGAAGAATATCCATTCAACCGACACCGTATAAGTTATCAGGTTTTCAAGGGTTCCCCATAAAAGCAGGAGAATCACTGACCATACCGACTGTGCAATTATGGCATTGACAGGGGTTCTGAAGCGGGGATGGACCTTTGCTATGCTTTTGAAGAAAAGACCGTCGTCGGCCATGGCATAATAAATGCGTGGGGCGGAAAGGGTATAAATCCCGATTGTCCCGAAGGTGCTTATTGCTATTAAGCCCGCTATAAACATTCCTCCGTACGGAATTACAGTACTTACTGCATCGGCAGCAATTTTATCAGATGATACTATCGTACTGACGGGAAGCAGAAGCATATATGAAACGTTGACAAGAAGATAAATAATTGTAACTACCGATGCTCCTGCAATCATGGCCAACGGTACATTACGGGCTGCATTTTTTGTTTCACCCGCAAGAAAAGATGCATGCTGCCAGCCTCCGTATGAGAAAAGCACCCCGGTCAGAGCTACACCAAAACCTGATAGTGTTGCTCCGGAATTGCCTGAAAAAAGCGGAGAGCCAAACGAAAGAGAAGAGTCACCCAGAAAAAAGCCTGCAAATATTATTACCATGATCCCCAATATCTTCAGGCCGGTGAATATGTTTGAAAACATCTCCCCGAACTTTGCCCTGAAAACATTCAGCGTGGTCAGCAATGTTATTGTTGAAATGCTTGTTACAGTTTCCCCGGTTTTATTCATCGGAATGAAAAAGCCGAGATAATGTGTGAATGCAAGTGAAAGCACTGCTATGGATCCTGAGGTTATGATGACGAGGTAAGCCCAGCCGTAAAGGAAGCCAAGCCAGCCCCCATAGGCCTCTTTAAGAAAAACATAAATTCCTCCGGCTTTCGGAAAAAGGGCTCCAAGCTCACCAAATGTAAGGGCTCCTGTAAGTGCAATGATACCGCCAAGAGTCCATACAACAATTATGAGCCCTGATGATGGTATCAAACCTGCGATCTGCGAGGGAGTGACAAAAATCCCCGAGCCTATGCAGGAGCCGATGGCTACCATTATAAGCCCGTACAGTGTAAGTTCTTTTGCAAGCCTGGTCATGGATGATCTGAAGAATCACCCTGAAAGATAATATTTAATAGCAATTAAACGGTATTGTACGGCTTAATTTGCCGAAGGATCAGCGACCCTCCCCATAAAAAGTATTGAATTTGTTGTTGTTTCCCTGATAATAAAAATAAATGGACGGTCCATTCTGAATTCAAAAGAAGTTGGGCCAACTGATGTAAGTCCTATTTCAACAACAGTCGCAGCGGCAGCTTCAGTGCCTTCTTCATCTGTCTCAATGAAGGACTGGTGCGTCACTTCATTAATTAGAAGATCATATTGTTCTGATATATTAGAAAAGTCGGCGGCATCCGTAAAGGCAATACCCATACCCATATTGCTTAGGACATCTTTTAGTTTCTTTTTGAATCCGTATTTGAATTTAGGGAATGTGACATCAGTCTCCCTCTTGCGCATCTGACTGATCCATCCATTGAAATTTGCATCAGTGATAAGATTCATCGTACCCGAAAGCGAGGATGACTGATCGGGAAGAATTACATCCATTACAAAATTACCCTGGCCATAGGGAAACTCGGCCATTACAAATCCGTTCCCTTCAAAAACGCTGAAGTCGGATTTCTGCTTCATCATCGGAACATTCACAGAGCCGGAGGTAAGATAAAAAGGCAAGTTTTCTGTCTTTGTCCTGTCAAATTCGGAGGCCCATTTTCCCTTGAAATATATTGCATTAATTAAAAGCATTACAGTATTGTCGTCGAGGCTTTCGATCATGTCTTTTATGAGTCCGTTGGTTTTATTTTCGATCCATGCATTCATTCTGGCAGGAGCATTGGGATCGTTTATATCGAAGGCCTCTGATTGCGCATCATAATATTGGGTCAGCACGTCGATAAATGCCTTTTTAACATTAAAATCATCTTCAGTCCAAACAGAATTGGCAATTGAAATCAAGACTCTTTTGTCGACAGAAATAAGAGCTTTCGTCAGGTCCCTGTATGCTTTGTTTACGGCATCTACGGTAATACCTTTTAACCTTAGAGCTTCCAGCATTGCCTCTCGCGTTTCACCATTTGCGCCGTTTATTGTCATGGAAAGAGCACTTGAGATGCTCAACGGCGAGATCATAACATTTTTGCCTTCATTTTCACCGGATATGATGTTCTTGAAGATATCGAATGCAAATTCATTTCCCGATTCAATCAGTGCAGTCTGATCAGTTGTCAGGCTTATCGGAACAGGTTCCGAAGGGAGGATTTCATCATTTTTGCTGCAGGAGAGAAGCATAATGGGGAGCACTAAAAGTGCTGAAGCTGCTGAACGTAATATGATGCTATTCATAACTGACAGTATTAGGTGATTATTTTAACAGGAAGAAACATTAAAAACATCAGGTTCTGACAGTTAAAAAGCTCAAAAACCATGCCATCCGGCTATCTTTTCATTTTTTGCTTTTTATTTAGATCTATCCAGCTTTTCAGGGAAAGAAGTGCAACTGAAAAAAGTATCAGGCTGATTATTAGAAGGAGTATAAAAGCGAGGACCGGGGGATGCTTATCTTCAGGAAGCGGGTTCCTTAACCTCAGGATGTATCCGAAGATGGTGAAAATCAGCACCATCAATGCTATCGCAAAGTTGAAAATAATAGTCGAGATGTTAAGTATTTTTGTGGATTTGTAGTATTTGCTGTTTCTGAACCTTTCAAATGAACTCCTTGCATAATATTGTGCCCGTTGTCTTGATCTGTCCTGTCTGTATTTTCTCCATTCCTCGACTATGCGGAAATAATCCTCTTCATCAATCGTTTCCCTGTTGTGGCTCTCTATAAGAAAATCATAGGCTTCCGTTGCCAGAATGAATTTCTCCTTGGCCCCCGGGTCATGATTAATATCAGGGTGATAGAGCCTTGCCTTTTTCCTGTAAGCTTTCTTTATCTCTTCCAATGAAGAATTTACAGGCAATCCCAGAACTGCATAATATTCTGATATAAGCATTATCCTACAATATTAGAGGATTCAGTATTCCGGGATTGACAGAGGTATTGTTAATTATTTCACAATGCCCGTGAATCCCATAAAAGCAAGCGCAAGTATGCCGGCGGTAACGAGTGAGATCGGGACACCTTTCATTCCATCCGGAACATCGGCCAGTTCGAGCTGTTCCCTTATTCCGGCCAGGATTATAAGGGCCAGTCCGAATCCAAGTGCAGTAGCAGCCCCAAAAACGACTCCTTCAAGGAGATTGTAATTTTTCTTTATGACGAGCAGGGCAACGCCGAGTACTGCGCAGTTGGTAGTTATCAGGGGAAGGAAAATGCCAAGCGCCTGGTAAAGGGGCTGACTAATTTTTTTCAGTATTATCTCAACCATCTGGACAAGCGCAGCTATAACCAGAATGAAAGTTATTGTCTGCATGAAGGCTATCCCGAGCTTATTCAGTATATAAATCTGGATAAGGTAGGTTACCATCGTTGCCAGCACTATTACAAAAGTGACAGCGCCAGCCATCCCGAGTGCAGTGTTAACCTTGTTGGAAACGCCCAGAAAGGGACATATTCCAAGAAACTGTGCAAGGACAACATTGTTTACAATCAGGGCTGATATTATAATAAGGATGTATTCCATGATACTTTATTTTGCTTTTTTAATTCTGTTTACAAGTGCAATGAAATATCCAAGAGCCATAAATGCTCCCGGAGCCAGAATAAAGACAAGGATCCCGTCGCCCTGAATGAATTTATGCCCTAATATTGCACCGCTTCCGACAATCTCACGGAATGCTCCAAGGATACCCAGCGCAAGCGTAAATCCCAGGCCCATTCCCAGTCCGTCAACCAATGATGAAAGAACTGAATTCTTGCTTGCAAAAGCTTCAGCCCTTCCAAGTACTATGCAGTTAACAACAATAAGGGGAATAAAGATGCCGAGGGTCTTATACAGATCCGGCACAAAGGCCTGCATTACGAGATCGACAATTGTTACGAATGATGCAATAACCACAATAAAAGCAGGTATTCTTACCTTGTCGGGTATAACACCGGCAAGGAGTGAAATCACAACATTTGAACCTATAAGGACGAAAGTGGTTGCTATTCCCATTCCCAATCCGTTAAGTGACGAAGATGTTGTAGCCAGTGTGGGGCAGGTGCCAAGCACGAGCACCAGGATTGGATTCTCCCTGAGCAGCCCCTTTGTGAAATTCTGTAGCTGGTTCATTTTATTCCTCCTTTCTGAAGAGTGTTGTAAGCTCTTTGAATTGCATCGCAAAATGCTCTTGAACTGATTGTTGCCGCAGTGATGGCATCGACGGGTCCACCGTCCTTCTTTACTTTTAGCTGAAAATCAGCAGGATTCTTTTCATTGAATTGATCCTTGAAGGAAGACTCTGTCATTTTTGAACCGAGCCCGGGTGTCTCTTTTTGCTCAAGAACAGTGATGTTTATTATAGTGCCATCGGGTTTGAAGCCTGCCATAAGGCTTATGTTACCGCTGAAACCTTTCGGCGAATATGTGTTCACTGCATAGCCGACAATAACATCGTCCTTTTTTGCAGGGTATATCTCAAGACTGTCGCCTTCACCCGTTGGCAGCCTGTACATCTCATTATTTGGATTGTTTGTGAACTCTGGGACTACCTGCTTTATGGCATTAAGCTTTTTGTTAAG